>JAGGRW010000073.1 GCA_021159385.1 Methanosarcinales archaeon | reverse complement strand
AGAGCGGGGGGCAGTGCCTGATCTTTGATAGCAGCCGCAGGAATGCGGCAGGTACGGCTGTTCGGGTGGCAAAGGCGTTGAAAACGTCGGGGGATCCGGATCTGGCTGAACTCGCAGCCACAGTCAGGGAATCGGACAGCGATGCCTCGCAGAAGCTTGCCGACTGCATCGAATGCGGAGTCGCGTTCCATCACGCGGGACTTCTTTCGGAGCACAGGCGGATCGTTGAGACCGGGTTTCGCGAGAACCGAATCAAAGTGATCGCATGTACGCCAACGCTCGCTTTCGGGCTCAATCTTCCTGCGAGACGGGTGATAATCAAGAGTTACCGCAGGTACGATCCGAATTACGGGATGCAGCCCATACCGATCCTCGAATACAAGCAGATGGCTGGCAGAGCCGGGCGTCCGCACCTCGACCCGTCCGGCGAATGCGTGCTGATCGCAAAGTCGTACCCCGAACTCCAGAGCCTGCTTGAAAACTACATCGAAGCCGATCCCGAGCCGATCTACTCGAAACTCGGAACCGAGAGCGCACTCCGCAGCCACATCCTCTCGGCAATTGCGGGAGCCTTCGCAACAACGTACAATGAACTGACTGACTTTCTCAAGATGACCTTCTTTGCGGCGCAGCAGGAGACTTCGCACCTTCGCGGGATCGTTGACACCGTTCTCGATTTCCTCTCGTCAAACGAGATGATTGAAATATCCGGAGAATCGCTTGCGGCGACCGGGTTGGGGCAGCTCGTCTCGCGGCTCTACCTTGACCCGCTTGGCGCATCGACGATCATCGACGGGCTCAAATCGCGGGACTGCGCAAGCGACCTCACGCTCCTGCACCTGATCTGCAGGACGCCTGACATCCGCAAGCTCTACCTCCGCAAAGGCGACCGTGAGTGGATCGGCGAGTTCGCGTTTTCCATGCAGGATGAGTTTACAGAGGTTCCGAGCGAGTTTGATTCCGGCTACGAGTGGTTCCTCGGCGAGGTCAAGACCGCAGCCCTCCTCCACGACTGGACTTCCGAACGGCAGGACGGCGAGATTGAGAAGCGGTTCGGAGTCGGCGGCGGCGACATCCGCGGCATCGCTGACACCGCGCAGTGGATCATGTACGCGACTGCGCAGTTGTCAGGATATATCGGAAGTGCGCACACAGAACGGGCAAGGGCGCTTACAGAGTGCCTGAAATACGGGGTCAAGACGGAACTGATCAGGCTTGTTGCGATCCGCGGTATCGGGCGGGTGCGTGCAAGAAGGCTCTATGATAAAGGGTACGATACTCCGGAATTACTTCTTCGGGCTGGCGAAAAGAAGATCGGTAAGGTCGTCGGACCGAATGTTGCTGCGAGTGCGATTGCGGATGTGAAATCACGAAACATCGATTTTTAGTTAGCCGATCTCATCTTCTTTATCTCTGACGCCACCTCGCGCAGAATTGAGGACTTCGGAGTCTGCGTCTTTGCAACAAGCACTCTTCCGCTCGTCTTCCACCACGACGCCGGGTATGCTTTCGCCTCTTCTACGATGGGGTCAAGATCGGGATTGAGCGATCTCACTGCCGCAACGATCTCATCTGTTGTCGGCGACTTAACAGCGTTTCGCCTTGCGACTCTGCGCCCGCTGCTTCTTGATTCTGTGCTGTCAAGATAGGGGGGCCAGATAACGATTTTATCTCTCTGTGGCATTAAATCCCGCCTCCCGGATTCGAACCGGGGACATCACGGTCTCTGCGCGGTAATGTGTGCTTTCGCACATGAGCCATCTACAGCCGCGCACTCTACCAGTCTGAGTTAAGGCGGGTCAATAGAAAATAGCACGCGACCATTATCAAGGTTTTGTCTGGCAGTCAGGTCGTGGATGCCGCACGAGGCGGAACCGTAGGCTTCGTAGACTTGCAAACACAGGCGCGATCGCAACCAGCGAGATTGGTAGGTCATGCCGCCACGTCTCGTATCGCAAGGAGATCAAGCTGCGATTGCGGCTTTATCATATTCGTAAGCGGGTCTACGAAGAGGATATTCTCTTTGACCAGATACCTCTTCGAGATCTCATCGATTTCATCCACCCCGACCGCATCATTGATTGCAAACATCTTCAGGGCGGAAATCAGCTTTTCGTGGTGCACATCGAAATGTTTAGCACCTATCGTAATTTCATCACCCAATTCCTTGACAATCTTCAATCTAGTCATAATCTCCCCTGTTCTGAGCGTAAACATGCTCTCAATCACATCTTCGACATTCTTTCCGCTTACTTTTGCGTTGATCAGTTTGACAAGCGACACCGGCTTTCCACCAACGCCCTTCCATGTAAGCTCCTTCTCTTGATCCTCGAATCCGTAAACATCCAGAAAGCCCATCGTTTGCTCGTAATCAAAATCATCCACCAGCAGATACTCGCACCGCCCGGAGAGCATCGCCTCGCTGTAAATGCGTTCAATGAAGATCGAATCAGACGTCACAGCAAAGACATGGCAGAGATGCAACTCCTTTGTCAGGTCTATAAAGAAGTTGAAAAGCTCGTAGATGAGCGATCCGTTCACTTTCACGTCCCCAATCTTTTGCAACTCATCCAGAACCAGAACTGGCTGCTTACCTGAATGTATAACCTCTTCAAAAAGTTTTAGTATGTATGAAAATGCGTTCTTGGGCTTATTATCCTTGAAAACGTAATCTATAAACTCTTTCGTTATCGGTATGCCAGCAACCTTTGTGACCGACGAAACCAGTTCTGCAAGCGTCTCCTTTCTCTTCCGGAACGCCCCCTCAGTCTCCATTTCCATCTCAAACAATGATTCGATAAAATCGTCATAACTCGCTAAAAGTTTAGTCCTGAGGTTTATATAGAAAACAACATAATCCTCCGGTAGTTCTTCGATCAGATGAGTGATCAGTTCAGTCTTCCCGGAGTTTATCGGTCCGTAAATAAAAGTGATCAGTCGCGGTTTCATACGCAACGTATTCATTATCTCTTTTGTTTCCTGCTCCCTGTCGTAAAAGGTCACTTCCATCATGTCACATTCCTCCATTTACGTTTTGTACCTATTATTCTTGTGATCATAAAGCCTCTGATACAGCCCACGAGCAGCAAACCCCGGGCAACCCCCCTCCATCCTACGCAGCCCCTACCACGTCCCGTATCACAAGCAGATCAAGCTGCGATTGCGGCTTTATCATATTCGTAAGCAGGTCTACGAAGAGGATATTCTCTTTGACCAGATATCTCTTCGAGATCTCATCGATTTCATCCACCCCAACCGCGTCATTGATTGCAAACATCTTCAGGGCGGAAATCAGCTTTTCGTGGTGCACATCGAAATGTTTAGCACCTATCGTAATTTCATCACCCAATTCCCTGACAATCTTCAATCTAGTCATAATCTCCCCTGTTATGAGCGTAAACATGCTCTCGATCACGTGTTCGGAATCCAGAATGTCCCTGATCTCTTTTGTCTCCGGTTCTCTATCGTGGAATTCGATTCTTTTCATGCCCAAATCTCTGCGTTCGCTCGGTCATAATACTATCGAGATAGTGGAAGGTTGCGCGTGCCGAACAGACCCTGCTCCACCAATTTACTGATTTCACCGATCCGCAAGTTCGAGTCGCTGCCCCTTGACGATCAGCCTGTGCGACCGCCTCGCAACGCCCCTGATGAACGCTGCACTCATGTCAAGGGCTCTTGTCAGTCCTGTCATCGAGCGGTTGCCGCCTTCGACCTCATTCTCGATCGCCGCAATCATGTCAGCGAGTTCGGAATCACTCTTGAACGTTATCATGATCAGATCGCTCAGGTCCTTGAGCGAACACTGAAAATTCGCATGTAACTTCGAGTACGATGTCGTGTATTCCTTGTCAGGCGTATTCCCGGGCTCCGGCATCCGCCACTGGCTCTCGATCAAGCCGCTTTTCCGCAGCATCTCGATACTTGGCTTGATATCCGCGCTGACAGCATCCGCAAGCTCCTGCTCGGTGAACCATCCCTCGCACAACTTGTCAAAAACCTCTTTGTGAACGCCTGAGCCGAAGGTTCGCAGCAACAGTACCAGATCGGACGGGTCATTTACGAGTTTGGTCCGTTTGCCCATCGGTGCTGCCATGTACTATCCTCTACATCCTTGCCAGATTGTCCAGAAACGCCTTTGCATCAGTCTCATCACCATGCACGAAAACAAGATTCATTTCATTGTTCAGTTCGATCTTCATCTTATTAAACATCCCCTTCTTCGCATGAACCACCATATCGTTTTCGGTGTAGGTACGTGCTGCGCTGCTGTAGTACAGGTCGTGCCCATCCTCAATGCGTGACGCCTTGAAACCCATCCTCTCAAGCATACTTACGACCAGTTCCATGGGAATTTCATCTTCGTACTGTCTTATTATCATGATCACATCGGCGGCATGGCAATAGTTCGCAGTCAGCAGTTACCAGTTTTACCAGTTAGTAGATCGGCTCGAGATCGTCGATGTGGGAAAACGCGGTATTCAGTTGTTTCTTCGATTTATCTCGCTTATCCATCTCGAAACGGATCGCATCTGCCGCTGCAGCGTACAATTTATCGAGTTCGGGAACCGAATTCAGCGTAAATAGTGACAGAACCTTTGGTCTCTCTTTTTTGACAAGAACTCCTTTGAATACCTGCCCCACATCTCGGGACAGCTCCTCCACAGTCTTTGTGATCAGATCGAGATCGAGATACTTTTTGTCGCCTTTTATGATCAGCATCGCACGTGCACCGTCCGTGTACACATTCGCAGGAAAGAGGAGCCCGCTCGGCTTGAAACTCCCGAGAATGGTCGATTTGATGTTACTATCCTTCGACGCCTCGTAGAATCCCATCGTTCCGACGCCGACCCCACCGTTCATAACGGTCTTGAGGTCTCCGAGGTCGGTTACCATCAGCATCTCGCTGTTCAGCGCCTCGATTAAGAAGAGCACTCGCCTCGCAGTCGTGATGTTGATCCGGTCATAAGCGGATTTGATGTCGCCGGCATACTTCTTCAGATACTGGTTGTCAACGAGCAGCACGCCGCCCGGCTTCATATCGATGAGTTCACGCAGGCAGAATGCCGTGTTCTGCAGGAAGATGGAACCTTCTTCCCTGAACGGCAAAACCGCGATGCAGATTATCGGGGCAGTGTATGTCTTTTTCAGCTCCTCAACGAGGAGTGGCGCAAACGATGAACCGCTTCCGCCTGCAGTGGACGTGAAGATAAATATCAGATCGAATGTCCCTCTTTTATCGATTTCGCTCAGGATCATCTCCTTATTTTCATTGAACACCTGTTTTCCAACAGTACGATTTGCGCCCACGCCGTGCAGATGCGGAACGTGCAATCGATCCTTTGCAAGCGTGTACTCCAGACCTTTCAGGTCGTTTATCGCTGTATTGATCGCAATCGTCTTTACGGTTGCTGGAAATTTCTGGCGTGAGTAATATTTCGCGAATGTGCCACCGCGCCCGAACGCCTCATGATTGACCGCGTCCAGAATCCTGTTCCCACATTGCCCCAGTCCGAGAATGAGTATATTTAACATGATTATCCGTCCTCTCCTTTCTCTTCGTTCTCTTCTTTAATAGGAATAGTCTCTGTGCTTTTTTATCGACCATAACAGTAATAAGAGTATCGGAACCGCTGCCAGAACATACGGATAATATTTCTCCAATCCCGACTTCTCTGCCCAGAAATCGAGATCTGCGGTCGCCTCGCTGTCAGCCCACATCACCCGAACTTCGATTGTGTGTTTGCCCTCGTCAGTTGCAATCATTGTAATCTCGTACTCCTCGTCTTCGCCTGGTTTGATTGCGTCGTACACCGGTTCCGATTCGCCGTCAACCACCCGCACATCACCGGGCAGATCGGTTTTGACGTTGACCCGCTCGGTAGTCGCATTTCCGACGTTTGTAATTATGATCGTCACAGGAAACCTGTCGCCGCAGGTTATGGTTGCGTCTGCGGACCCGGATAGCCGGGCAGACTCAATCGAGACCTCAAGCAGCGGGAGCAGGACCTCCTCCTGCTCGATCGTAAGGACACTGGACTGCGATTCGGACGAATAGGATGCGTCAGTATCGCTCTTGTAATTTAGTATCGCCGGAACCAGTTCATACGTCCCTGGCTCTGCGTCCATGATCTTGAGATCGTATTTCACCCGCCGGGTCTCTCCTGCCGAGATATCATCGATTGTGGACGAGTATTCGTCTTGAAATGTCCCCCTGATCTTTGGCTCATCCAGCGTGATGCTCTTTGCGGTGCCGTTTCCAGTGTTCTTGATCGTGAGCGTGACCTCGATCGTCTGACCCTGCTCTGCGCTGGCTGTGCCAAGCGTTCGTGTGACCTCGAGTTTCGGGACGGTGACAGCCTCAGCAGCCTCTTCCTCCTCTTCTTCGGGCTCGACGTCATAATAGTCGGTCACACGCCAGTTCGATGGTCCTGCGATCCTGAACTCTACTGAGTCACTGTACACTCCGATCACATCGAGGTAGATGGATGCACCACTGTAGGTCTCATATCTATTAGCCTGTGGACCGTCCTCCGTAAATACCGTCATCATCCGTTCCGGCTTCTGGTAGCTTGTTATGCAGAACTTTGCACATCCGAGCGGGAATCTCTTCACCTCAACAACCTCGATATGGATACTGGTTTCGATTGCTATGCCCTCGTTGATCTGCAACTCGTTATCGAATATATAATAACTATCATTTCCGGAAGCAACGACTGTCGGAGTCATCAACACAAAAAGAGCCACTACTGCCAGAATTCTGCCGTTGTTCATGGTATATCAGCCTGTCGTTTAACATATATCCAGAAGTTCATCTTTCATAAATCTTCCCAATCGAAAGGATTATGTATGGCAGGAACCTTGAACTGGCTAACGATTGAGGGCTGAAAAGATGACGAAATGGCAACGCGACCGCGGGCTTGCAGCGAGGATGGTGATCACCATGTTCCTGCTCTTCGTGGTCTATATCGTGTTCATTGGGATATTGGTGTCCATGCGAGTGCCCATCGTATATATTCTGCCCTTCGCGGGAGTTATGCTCTTTTTGCAGTACTATTACTCGGCTAAAATGGTGTTGATGAGCACAGGTGCCCGTATTGTTTCCGAGAGTGAGGAGCCTGTGTTGCACGGAATCATATCGAGATTGTGCATCGAGGCAGATCTTCCGAAGCCAAGGGTCGCAATCGTTGAGAGCAGCATCCCGAATGCGTTTGCAACCGGGCGCAACCCCAAAAATGCGGTCGTCGCTGTTACGACCGCGCTCATGCGAAGGCTCAATCAGGACGAGGTGACCGCGGTACTCGCGCACGAACTGACGCACATAAAGAACAGGGACGTGATGGTTTTGACGATCGCAAGCTTCTTCTCGACGATTGCGTTCTTCCTTGTCAGATACCTGCTATTCTTTGGAGGCGGGAGCAGGCGCGAAGGCGGTGGCGGAATCCTCGCCGCATGGGTCGTCTCGCTTCTCGTCTGGATCGCAAGCTACCTCCTGATACAGGCGCTCTCACGGTACAGGGAGTTTGCCGCGGATCGCGGGTCAGCGATAATCACAGGTCACCCCTCTCATCTTGTGAGCGCGCTCATGAAGATCAGCGGTACAATGGACCACGTGCCGACCGAGGACATCCGAAAGGCGGAGGGCATGAACGCATTCTACATCATACCCGCAATATCTGGCAGATCAGTGATGGCGCTCTTCTCAACGCACCCATCGCTCGAAAAGAGGGTTTTCGCGCTTGAGAAGATATCACGAGAGATGGAGATGCGGTGAACCGACCGAGAATGAGATGAAATTCCTCGATTCCCTCCTCGGACGAACGAAACTCAAGAAACCGAAGATCGAGGCACTCTTTGCGCTCTCAACGGCGCACATAACGATTGCTGCGCTCGGCTTTGAACCGTCAGGAAAATCCGGAATCTGCTTCAAGCCGGTCGAATCGACCCGGTTCTCAGAGATGAAGAGCGATCTCTCGGAACTTTTGAGGCTCAGCGCCTCTGAGACTGACACCTCCTGCCAGTTCAAAACCGATAAATACAACTACTCATGGGTCATTCTGAGCGACAACGACTTTGAAGACCTGATCACGACCACGCACCTGATAAGCGAGACCATAATCGAGCACGGGTTCGAGGAACGGCTTCTCTGTTCGGTTTTTGCTTTCGGATCCGTGTATTTGATCTACAACTACAAGGAGGGTACGTTCTACCCGTTTGCGCCGCTTGGCGGGACTGAACGGGACAGCACTCGTGAATTCAAGGTACGGTCAGTGCTTGCGGGAGAACTGCCAATCGAGAAGAAGGCGGAGAAGTGGTATCCGATGTGGGGGATTCCGTTTTAGGGCATCTCCGGTCCCTTCGCCCTGATGAGTGGGTCAATCGCGCTTGCGTCCCTGATCTCGCCGAGAACCTGCGCCACGCTCTTCCGGATGTGCCAGTCGCCGTCAGCAAGAGACTGAACAAGCGGAGAAACGGCGGAAGGTCCCACTTCCACCAGTTCATCCCGCCCCTTTCGCCCGATCAGATAATATGAGCGCGCGACCGGATCAGTTGGTATCCAGCCGATCTTCTCAAGAATGTTTGCTGCAATCTCACGGACGTACCAGTCATCGCAGATCATGGCACCTGTGAGTGGTGCTACGGCTGGCTTTCCATTGAATCGTGGCACTTATAATTTTTGCGATCTCAGGGGACGTTGTGGGTTCTGGCTCTGGTACTGGCTCTTGCAGCATCCAACCGCGCATACCGGCTGCTGCAAGTGCCATCTCATGCGAGTGTGTGGGCATCTGCGTGAACGCCACCAAGTATCTTTACTCCGAGCGTTGTCATCGAGAACCATTCAATCCCCCAGCCACGTTTTACGGCATACTCTTTCCGTTTCTTCGCATAATCAAAGTCAAGAAGCCCGAATAACCTGAGTGCTGGCATGATCCGCTCCGCAAATACGCTTATAGCGAGGAGATTTGCCTGATGATAGACCTCAAGAATTCCATCTACATCTCCAATCTTCGTGCTGATCCTCGACGTCTCCTCAACGAAATTGCATCTCCTGTCCGGTTTACACGCTGCAAGGTGTGCCGCAATAACGTCCCGCGATCCCTGCACCCAGTCAAGGCGCACGCGATCCTGTAGTGGCAACAATCGCCCCCACTCGGTCCGGTTCCAGAGTGCATCGAATAGCACGACGAACTGCTCTTTCGGCGGGAGGTTCGCGAAGATATCGATCCGCGGGGTCGCCTCCAGCCTGTTTTTCTCATTCACAACCATAAGGTTCAGGGTTTTAGCGAGATTGTAAAAGAGATGGATGGTCAGCGAATCGGGCTGGTTTGCACTGCTCTTTAGCTCTTCCGGACTTTCCATCAGTTTATTCAGTGCAAAAAGATCGTTTCTGCGGATGAAACTATTTGCAGTGGTCAGCTTCATACCGTTATTGGAGATGAGGTATTGCAGGAAGATCCGGAAATCTTCAAGAAGTGAGGTGTTGCCGGATTCAAGGTCAGCCTCTGAAAACGCCTGACTGATCTCCCAATTCACATCGAATGGCTGATTCCAATCAGTCACTTCTTCCATCGCACCTGAATCAAGATCGCCGAAGAACCATCGCTCATAATCTTCTTCCCACGTGTCAGAGTAAGGATCGAGTTCAGAGTATTCATCGAGCCTGCGAACGTATCTATCAGGGTTTTTGCAGGCATCAAGGATATCCTCCAGTTCTTTGTCCTCCAGATACCCTCTTTCATGGAGAAACTTGTAGAACTTCTTAAACGATGCGGGAATCTGACGAAGCTCGCTTCTGCTGCTTGCAACCTTTCTGATGTACCAGTCTCCAAGATAGCTCTCGATATCTATTCCTGCAACCTCCAGGAGACTGCCCCGATCATATCCTGTGAGGTATGTCGCAAAGAACTCAATCTCATCGGCGTGCTTTGATGCCGTCTTCTTGCTTAATCCCTTCTCTGCGGTCAGATATTTGCGAAATGATGTGACAAGTTCTTCATCTTCGCTGTCCAGTTCATCGTCGCCTGTCATAAGAATCCTCCGTTGCGAACCGTGCCACATCCGGTTGAGTTGTATTTGGAATCTATGATAAGGGTGTTGCTGTGATCTGCACCGAGATTGGAACGAGCAGCCGGAATCATCTCCGGGCGTGCAGATTGCATCCGCCCCTTTGCCATCACGACCCAGCCACAATCCCCTTGCGCCACCCTGACAATCGCCTTTCCACAAGGCACCGGAACGCCCGGTCGATCGAGAGCGAGATGAAACCAAGAAGAATCATGTACGCCATGACGTGATCCATTCTGTGCAGGTCCTTCCAGTGCCAGATGTTATATCCCAGCCCGCTCGTCATGCCGAACATCTCTGCTGCAACAACACACATCCAGGCGACGCCCATAGCGATCCTGATGCCTGTCGCAATATCCGGAACCGCGGACGGAAGAGCAACCTTTCGGATCAGATCGTAGTTTTTCGTACAGCCGAGGACCATCGCAGTCTCGATCAAGACCTTGGACACGTTCTTGAACCCTGCGTGCGTATTGATCAGAATTGGAAATACCGCTCCGATAAAGACAATGAATCCGGCAGACGTGTGCGTGAGCCCGATCCAGATGATCGCGAACGGTATCCATGCAATCGGCGGTATCGGGCGCACAATCTCGATTATCGGATCAAATATCCTGTCGATCGTCCGAAACCAGCCCATTGCGACACCAAACGGCACCCCAACACCTATTCCGGCAGCCATGCCGATTCCGAAATGCATCAGGCTGATCTGGATGTCGTGGAGCATGTCACCCTGCAAGGTGTAAAACGATGCCATGACCTCGGTAAAACTCGGAAGTATGAACGCGTTCCCGACGAGATTGTCCGCAGCCAGCTGCCAGATGACGACAAGAACGAAGAGGGAGGCGATCTCGACGCCATACCGCCTGCGTCTGACCGCTTTCACAGACCCCGCCCCTGCCGCCATAATATCATTCTACTCACCCTACCAGCAACTCCACCCTGCCACTCTAATAGGTCACTCTATGTTGCCATGCTCGAGATCTTCGGCTTTCTTGTTCAGGCGCACCATAAGCTCCGCGATCGTCGCATCAAGGAAGACGAGGGTCGCAATCTCGAATGTGGTGCCGAGCGGTGCGAGATTGGAGAATTCCGCCTGTTGGAGTTCCGTGTATTCGCCAAGCAGATGCCGCGCAAGATAGTCGCCTTTTCCGTCTTTGGCTCTTCCGAATATCTTCACACTCCGGTCCGCGAGCCTCCCGAGTGTGGAATCCGGCTGCGATGTGACGACCACGAGTGGCGCTCCGATCGTCTTCACAACCCGCCCTAGATCGACGATGGAGAGGGTTTCACCTGACCCGCTGATCGCAACCACCAGATCGTCCGGATGCAGCGCTGGCGTCGTCGATTCGCCAACAACATGCACACGCAGCCCGAGGTGCATGAGCCGGGTTGCAAACGCCCGCCCGACCAGCCCGGATCGCCCGGTCCCCAGCACAAAGACGCCATTGGCACTCAAGATCATGTCAAGCATCTCTGAAACCGAATCGAGCTCAAGTTCCTCGAGCGACTGCTCTATGTGCCTCGTAAGCGTACCCATCGATGCGACCAGTGTTTCGCACTTCGATGGTTCTGTGATCTTCTTTTCCTGTGTAGACATGGGTATGCACCTGTTAATTACAGTCGATTGTTACTGTTAATTGTTACTGTTGATTGCTACTAACTTACTGTTTGTTCCTTGCTCCTGTGTCAAGTCATCTTCTCCCCGCAAGATCGTGCGCAACCTCTGACGCCTTCTTCAGGATATCAGCCTCCCCTGCCACCTTCCGCCCCTCCATGAGAACGCTGCCTGCGCATATCGTGGTGTCAACGCAGCCGTGTGATGCGTAGATCAGGTTCGAGTCGAGATTGTGAAGCGGAACCATCTCCTGCAGTTGCAGATCGATCAGGAGAACGTCTGCCACCGCGCCCTCTTTGATCTCGCCGCTACCGATGCGGAGCGCTTCCGCACCGTTTTTTGTGATCATCGCAAGCGTATCGCGGGCGGGAAGCATGGTCGGATCGTTTGCGGACGCCTTCTGCGATAGCGATGCGAATTTTGCGGATTCGAGCATGTTCAGGTTGTTGTTCGATGCGCACCCGTCCGTTCCGACGGATACGTTGACACCGGCGCGGGAGAGCCGCGGGTAGTCCATCGTCCGCCCCACAGCAAGCTTCATATTTGAGGTCGGGTTGTGAGAGACCTTGACATCGTGTTTTGCGAGAAGCGCAATCTCGCTATCGTTCAGCCAGACGCAGTGCGCAGCGATTACGTTTGGTCCGAGAAATCCGATGCGGTCAAGATACTCGACCGGGCGCAGTCCTGTCTTCTCGATACAGTCCGAAACCTCCTTTTCGGTCTCTGAAACGTGAATGTGAACCAGCAGATCCTTTTCTCTTGCAAAATCAGCCGCCCACGCAAGACTCTCCTCTGAGACTGTGTAGATTGCGTGCGGACCGAGCGCGGGGATCACACGACTCGAATAATCGCTCCTGAGCCTCCGGGTCAGTCTTTCCGTCTCCTTCTGCACCGCTCGATCCCCGCCCCCGCCTCCACCGGACTCGCCGCCGGTGTCGATCAGGACGTTGCTCATAACTGAGCGGATTCCCATCTCATCGACCGCGTTCGCGCTTGCGAGGACGTGCCAGTACATGTCATTGAAGGTCGTTGTCCCGGTCTTAATCATCTCCAGGCACGCGAGTTTCGTGCCCCAGTAGATGTCTTCCCCGGTCATCTTCGCTTCGAGGGGCCAGATCCACTCAGAAAGCCACGTCAGAAGAGGCAGGTCATCGGCGTAGCCTCTCAGAAGCGTCATCGCCGCATGGGTGTGCGTGTTCACAAAACCGGGCACGAGCGCTCTCTTTGCGGCGTTGATCGTGGCATCGGAGTCGTACGGCTCACAGTCAATCTCGGCGATCCTGCCTTCCTCGATGTAGACGTTGCCGTAGTTTTCAGTGTTCTTCAGGAGCAAGCTCATCCGATCAGCCTCGAAATCACATCCGTAACGATCGCGCGGTTCTTCCCGGCGGTTTCAATCACCGCCTCGTAGTCAAGTTCCTGCCCGGAGACGCCGTTAGCGTAGTTGTCAACGGTGCAGAGCGCTGCAACCGGAATTTCTGCCTCGCTGCAAAGGGTTGCTTCGTTTGTCATGGTCATTCCCACGACGTCGGCGTACTGCCTCAGAACCGCTATCTCCGCTTTCGTCTCGAATCTGGGTCCACGCGTCTGCACGTACACACCATTCTCTTTCCCGCCACTTGCTTTAATAATTTTCTCTCTCAACGGTTCGTCGAATCCAGGCACGACATGCCGTATCTCCATGTCATAGAATGTTACGTGCCTTCCGAAGTTTATGTAGTCGTGCGGAACCAGAATCGTTCCGGGCGCAATCTCCGGCTTCAGGCTGCCTGTTGACGCGATGCAGATCACCCCCGCAACACCTGACTTCTCAAGCGCACGGATGTTTGCCAGATGGTTTATCCTGTGCGGCGGCGTGTTCATGGCAACGCCGTGACGCGGCAGGAAGATTGCGTCGCTGTCGTCCGCAACGAAGACCGCAACCTCACCGTACTCTGTTTTAATCGTCTCTCTTCTACCCTCAAACGCAACGCCAAAGAGGCTTGTGCCTGTGATTATGCCGAGCATCCCTCCCTCCCCTCGCGTCTTTGCATTCTTGATTTATACTTCGCACCGCCACAAATTGAGCTTTTTTGTATAAGTGTCAGTTGGATGCGCAACCAGAGCTTAACGCCACCCTTCGCGTTATATCGGAGTAAACGCAGAGGCGCAAAGTCGCAAAGTCGCAAAGATTGGAAACCACAGAATCCATCGGAATCAGATTTATTTAAAATCAGGGGCCGTAAAACACGAATGTATATCACAGAAAGAAGGAACTTTTCATCCTTTGCGTCTTTGCGTCTTTGCGTCTTTGCGTTCTCGTTCATATTATCACCTCATTTGAATCGTCTGTTTCCGATTCAACGCAAAGGCGCAGAGTCGCAGAGACGCAAAGAACAACAGTATACCCCTCATCACGCCCCGCCGATGTCAAGTGCCTTTCGGATCACCTGACTGACCGGCAGCGAGCAGATCATGTACCAGACGATCCAGTAGTGGATGCCAAGAAAAGCAGGATCATTGAGCAATTTCTCGCCCCAGAACGGGAACGTCATGGTGGGATCGGGCACCGTAGCACCGATGAAGTCCCACGCCCAGAAGAAGAGCGGCAGCGTGATTATGCTGATGTAGAGCATCGGCTTGAACTGCTGCTTCATCATCTTGCCCTGATCGCCCATCATGGCTGCGCGTCTCTCATCCAGTTTCTTTAATTTCTGTTTGTTCTCAGCAAGTTGTGCTTCCCGGTACTCCTTCTGAAACGACTTCATCTTTTCAGAAAATGTGCGCATCAGCTCCCAGTCGATCGTGTACTTCTGGATGAGCGAGGCGTATAGCCCTGTAAACGCAGCCATCATGAAGAGCACGATGTGAATCGGAAACATATCGGGCAAGTGTCCGAGCAGTATGCCGACGCCGCTTGCAACCGAAGGTCTGAAATCCGGTATCAGTATCATCCCAAGAAACATCGAGATTCCGAGCGAAATCGCAATCCGTTCCAGTATATCTTTCCAGTTCGTCATGTATGCCGAACCTTGTGTCACAGGTGTGTAATAAAACTGTCGAGCTTTCGGGAGTACTATAGCGCTGCCTGCGCCGCCACAGATGATTCGACATGCGGGGTGTGTTCACACCCACATCGTGTCGGACTTTTTGCATGCCATTTCTTCAAATTTTTCTAATGTCTCTATAATTTTAAATTTATTTATTACTTTATTATGCATGACTACGGTTCATCAGCTTTTCATAATACCTCTTCTATTAGTTGTGTATCCGGATAGTAACCAACCTCTAATAGTTCATCTATACATTCATTAACTTTTCTTTGAAAGTTACGCAAAAACGAAGGCTTCGCCACCCGTTTTTTGTTGCCACCAACAGATTCCAAATAATCCACCCCAGCATCTTCAGAGATTCGCCCCATCCGGAACATCACCCGGATGCAGTGTCGCAAACAATCTCGCATGGTCCACGTCCATGGTCTCGAAAACAAACTTTACTTCACGATTTTCCGATTTCACCAGCGCAATCCGGATATTCTCCAGTTTTTCGATGACTTCCGTGTCCGAAAGCTGTTCATTCGACTTTTTCAGCTTCCAGAGCAAATGCCTATAACATGCAAGCCCCATAACGCACAGAAAGCCCGGAGCACCCAGTCAAGCATCTCTTTTCCGATTCTCGCAAAATTTGGGTCTCCTGTAACCTGATACGCCTCAAGATAAATCCTTGAGAGGGGCGCGTTGTCGTAGAGCATCTTCTCAAAGTGCGGAACCAGCCAGTGCCTGTCAGTGGAATAGCGATGAAAACCCCCGCCCGGCTGGTCAAAGATTCCTCCTTCTGCCATCGCATGGATGGTCTTTGTAACCATTGATAGTGCGGATTTCTCCCCTGTCCGGTAATGATACCGGAGCAGGAACGAGAGATGGCAGGGCAGGGGGAACTTCGGTCGTTTCACAGACCACGAGAGCCACATCGGCACCAAATCCACCATAGTCCGGGTCGAACTGGAGTACGAGTTGCTCATAGAGGTCATCGAGAAGATCGGCTGATACCTCCCCGGAATGGGGGTTGTGCAGGTAGGACTTTTGCAGAATCTCTGTGATCTCTTCGGAACTTCTCTGAAGCTGCTTCCGATTGTCATGCCAAAAAGTTACAATCGTCTGCAGGATATCGTTGAAGGCTGGCAAGTCGTGGATCAACAAACAAGCTTAAGTGAATAAGAAACCTTTCGCCCATAAAGTAAGGGAGGCTGACATCATGAACGAAGAAAAAGTTTTGACCACGAACCAGGGTGTTCCGGTCAGCGACAATCAGAATTCGGAGACCGTAGGTGAACGTGGACCCGTGTTGCTGCAGGACGTCCGGTTCATCGAGAAGATGGCTCACTTTGACAGGGAGCGCATCCCCGAGCGGGTTGTCCATGCCAAGGGGGCAGGAGCTCACGGTTACTTCCATGTTTACAAGAGCATGGAAGCCTACACAAAGGCGAAATTCCTCCAGGATCCGGAGAAAAAGACGCCTGTATTCGTACGTTTTTCAACGGTGACCGGAGGACGGGGTTCTGCTGACACGGTGCGCGATCCCCGTGGCTTTGCCGTTAAGTTCTATACCGAAGAGGGTAACTACGAATTGGTAGGGAACAATCTTCCGGTCTTCTTCATCAGGGATGCGATCAAGTTCCCGGACATGGTCCATGCATTCAAGGGCGCGCCTGATAGCAATATGCCATCAGCCTCTTCCGCACATAACCGCTTCTGGGATTTCATATCCCTGATACCTCAGTAGCTAACATTTTTATCGGTTATGTGTACGCCGTTTGATCACGAATAAGAAGAACCAATGCAGCACTTCTATGTTGATGAGATCTACTGATACGCCACTTGCTTCTGTTTTTCGATTACCTGAAGAGATGACAGTGGTAGTGTGATATCAACAAGTGTTAGCTACTGAGATGAATACCCCAAATTAATTTCTGGGTTGCGAGGACGGAGGCCGCACTTAATTTATTAGGTGAACGGAATACAGTTCAATATTGTAGATAATTGAACAGTATACAGAAAGGTTTTTAAAACCCAATTGCGTATCTATGTCTATGAAACGAGACATAATGCGAATCCTTGCAGACTGGAACGTGTGGTGGGAGAAAAATGAAGTCCCACTGAACTTGCTTGGACAGAAGCGAGGAATCTCTAATGAGCTTATAGACCTTACGGAATTAAAGGAGATCAAAATAATTACAGGTGTGCGCCGAAGCGGAAAATCCACCATTCTATACCAGATCATTGAGCACCTTTTGAATACGGGTGTTCCATCAAAGAACATTCTTCTCCTAAATTTTGAGGACGCTGCACTCGCACATTATTCCCCGGAAGAGATCTATGAAAGTTATCTTTCTGAATTAAACCCTGCATTTGACAACTTTGTCTTTATCGACGAAGTGCAGAGAAAAGAAGGATGGGAGAACTGGATAAGGAAAAAGTACGACTTGAAACATGCTGCCAATTTTTTCGTTACCGGGTCCTCGGCATCCCTTTTAAAGAAAGAATACGCAACCCTGCTCACAGGAAGGAACATATCGGAAGAAATTTTTCCACTGAGCTTTCGGGAATTTCTTGATTTTTCCGGCATACGTGTGGACAATACAGAAATAATAAGCACTGAAACACGGTCAAAAGTGCTATTCAGCTTAAAAAAGTATCTCGAATGGGGCGGCTTTCCGGAAGTGTTTTTCACAAATGAAAACTATAAACGCCGCCTGCTAAACCAGTATTTTGAAGATATAATCTACAAAGACATTGTGGACAGGTACGGCACAAATTCCGTAAAAACAAAGGAACTTGGTGTTTATCTTCTGACGAACATAGCCAACTCCCTCAGCATGAGAAACGTAAGAAATGCTCTTGGCTTCGGGCTTGAGACAATATCGGACTATATGTCATACATGGTTGAAGCATATCTATTGTATGCAGTCCCCATCTATTCCCCATCACTGAAAATTCAATCTGCGAACCCGAAAAAGATCTATTGCATAGATACCGGACTGCGAAATGCCGTGTCATTTAAGTTTTCA
Source organism: Methanosarcinales archaeon (assembly GCA_021159385.1). Taxonomy (GTDB): domain Archaea; phylum Halobacteriota; class Methanosarcinia; order Methanosarcinales; family Methanogasteraceae; genus Methanogaster_C. Next base: position 4,339 of record JAGGRW010000073.1, on the reverse strand, counting down.
GATGATATTGGGCGTCTTGCAGAAAATGCCGTGTTTGTTGAATTGAAAAGGCACAAACAGGAAGTATATTACTGGAAAACCAATATCGGTGAAGTTGATTTTATTGTGAAAGAGGAATTGCGGCCAGTAGAAGCCATTCAGGTTTGCTGGAATCTCGACGAAGAACGCACAAAAAAGAGAGAGATGAGGGCAATATGCAGCGCAATGGAGGATTTAGATCTGGACAGGGGAATTATAATAACTGAGGATACGCAGTCCGTAGAGGAAACAGATGGGAAAAAGATTTTTTTCATACCTATGTGGAAATGGTTTTTGAATCAAAAAGAATGAAAAGAATCTTTTTAAAACAAAGGAAGGGGCATATCACGAAACACATAAAACATGAGCATCCTGTTGATGCTTCCTGATTCATCAGGAGGTTGGGACTTCCGAAACCCGGGTCTGTTCCGGAAGTACCGGATCAACAAACAAGCTTAAGTGAATAAGAAACCTTTCGCCCATAACATAAGGGAGGCTAACATCATGAACGAAGAAAAAGTTTTGACCACGAACCAGGGTGTTCCGGTCAGCGACAATCAGAATTCGGAGACCGTAGGTGAACGTGGACCCGTGTTGCTGCAGGACGTCCGGTTCATCGAGAAGATGGCTCACTTTGACAGGGAGCGCATCCCCGAGCGGGTTGTCCATGCCAAGGGGGCAGGAGCTCACGGTTACTTCCATGTTTACAAGAGCATGGAAGCCTACACAAAGGCGAAATTCCTCCAGGATCCGGAGAAAAAGACGCCTGTATTCGTACGTTTTTCAACGGTGACCGGAGGACGGGGTTCTGCTGACACGGTGCGCGATCCCCGTGGCTTTGCCGTTAAGTTCTATACCGAAGAGGGTAACTACGAATTGGTAGGGAACAATCTTCCGGTCTTCTTCATCAGGGATGCGATCAAGTTCCCGGACATGGTCCATGCATTCAAGGGCGCGCCTGATAGCAATATGCCATCAGCCTCTTCCGCACATAACCGCTTCTGGGATTTCATATCCCTGACGCCGGAATCGACACATATGATCACCTGGCTTTTTTCCGACCGCGGGACACCAAAGAGCTACCGGATGCAGGAAGGTTTTGGCGTCAATACCTACGTGTGGGTGAACGCAGAAGGAGGGGCTGTGTATGTGAAATACCACTGGAAACCGAAATTGGGTGTGCAGAACCTTGACCGCCACGAGGCAACACGGCTCGCTGGCGTTGACCCGGATTACCTTACGCGTGATCTTCACGATACGATCGCAAGCGGCGGAGAGGTTCGGTACGAACTCTGTGTCCAGTTGATGGATATCGCCGATGAACTGAAACAGGATTTTGATCCGCTGGATGCCACAAAGACCTGGCCTGAGGAGAAATTCCCGCTGATGCCTGTTGGTAAAATGGTGCTCAATAGAAACCCTGAGAACTTCTTTGCAGAGGTTGAGCAGGCAGCATTCTGTCCAGCCGCAATCGTTCCGGGAATCGAGTTTTCTGCGGATAAGTTGCTCCAGGGGCGGACCTTCTCCTACGCTGATACGCAGCGCTACCGGCTTGGGGCAAACTACCTGCAACTGCCAATCAACCGACCCAGGGTACCGGTCAACAACAATCAGCGCGATTGCTCCATGCAGATCGGGGAATTTAGTGGGACTGTCAATTACGAGCCGAGTAGCCTTGACCCGGATGCCCCCGGGGAAGCTCTGGCAGGCAATCCTTATGTGCATCGCATCGAGGGAGAGGTGACGCGCCAGAAGATCAGGCTCACCGATGATTTCACCCAGGCTGGAGAGAGGTATCGGTCGTTGAGCAAGATGGACCGGGAACATCTGGTGGATAACCTCATCGCTGATCTTTTGAGCATCGACAGCCCGATCCAGCAGCGGGTGGTCGAAAACCTGACCAACGCAGATCCGGAGTTAGGTAGATTGGTAGCCGAGGGTCTGAAACTCTAACAGGTTATAGAGGTCACCAATGAAAAGGATAGCCTGGGGAATTACAGGTTCTGGCGATTGGACACACGAGACATACAACGTGATGGCAGATATCAAGAAGAAGACCGACCTTGAATTCATGGTATTCCTGTCAAAAGAAGGGGAAGGGGTGCTCAAATGGTACGGTATATGGGACGAGATCCAGCGTGATTTTCCCAATTTCAAGACAGATGCCGGACCCAATTCGCCGTTCATAGCCGGACCGCTGCAGGTTGGTTACTATGACCTGCTCCTGATCGCACCTGCAACAGCAAATACCGTGGCAAAGATCGTCCACGGGATTGCTGATAGCCTGGTTACCAATGTAGTAGCGCAGACCTCAAAGGGGGATACTCCGATATATATACTGCCGGTGGATCAGATAAGAGGTAAGATCAAGACGGTAGCCCCCACAGGAAAAACGTTTGAACTCAAGATGCGAGAGGTAGATGTATCCAACTCAGAAAAACTTGCACGGATGGAGAATATCACAGTATTAAAAAGTCCTGAGGAGATCTATGGCATAATAGGGATCTCTTAAGGAATGTGGTGGACAGGCAACTGGATAACGGGGTGATATGGCGTGACGTTAGCCGCAGTCGCTAACCGAATCATGAATGACAGTTGCCAGAACGGTTGCGTTCTACGACGGCGGGGCGAACGCTCTCAGGGGCGTGGACGCCCCAGAGGAAAGTGTTATCCATGTAACAGTTGTTGGGATAATACACCATGACCCTGATTCGGCAGGCGATACAATCTGATGAACGATCGGTTTATGACCTGATCACAGCACTCATGGGATTTCCGCTCGACCGGGAGGCGTTTCACGAGGTCTTCGTCCGGAATCTCCACTCTAAAAGCGTGCTATATTATGTCGCAGAGAGCGATGGGACTATTGTTGGTTTTGGAAGTCTCCATATCGAATTATCGCTCCATCATGTCGGACTTGCCGGGGAGATTCAGGAGTTGGTCGTGCATGAAACGGTTCGCAGCAAAGGTATCGGTGCAGAGCTCGTATCAAGACTTGAAGAGGAGGCAGAGAAGCAGGGCTGCGTCGCAATTGAAGTTACGACGAGAAAAAGATGGGTTGATGCGCAGCGGTTTTACAAGAGCGTTGGGTTCAGGCAGACGCATGTTAATTTTACAAAGGAATTGAAAAGGTGACCAATATGAAAACCATAAACCTGTTAGGGATATCAGGAAGCCCGAGACTCGCATCCACAGATTATGTGGTCAAGGATGCGCTCGATTATGCAAAACAGAAACACGCAGCACAAACCGAGTACATAACCCTCCACAAGAGAACGATCGGATTCTGTAATCACTGTGACTTCTGCGTCAGGAAGCGTGAGGGCTGCATCCAGAAGGACGGCATGGAGGAGATATACGAGAAACTCTCTCTGGCTGATGCCGTGCTCATAGGAACGCCGGTCTACCAGGGAACCCTGAGCGGGCAGACAAAGACGATGCTCGACCGGTTCCGTGCGCTCGTTGCAAAAGATCCTGCTGCGCTCCGAAACAAGGCGGGAGCAGCCGCGGCTGTGGGCGGGGACCGGATCGGGGGGCAGGAACTTGCGATCAGGTCGATTCTCGATTTCTACGTGATCAGCGAGATGATACCTGTTGGCGGCGGCTCGTTTGGTGCGAATCTCGGAGGTACATTCTGGTCGAAGGATAAGGGTGCGGATGGTGTCCGCGAGGACGCAGACGGCATCAAAAGTATGCACCGGACAATCGACCGCCTGATCTCGGTTGCAGAGATGATTAAAGAATCGGGAGGTGATGCGGATGCTTAGAATCGCATGGGGGATCACAGGATGCGGCGATCAGATCGAAGAGACCTTTGCTATCATGAATGACCTCTCGGACCGTTATGATCTTGATATCAATGTGTATCTCTCAAAGAACGGCGAACTTGTGATGAAGTGGTACAATCTGTGGCACGATCTGAACGAGGTCTTCCCGAAAGTGAGTGTCGAGCACGGCGCAAACTCGCCGTTCATTGCGGGGCAGCTCCAGATGGGTAAGTTCGATCTCTTTCTGGTCTGCCCGATGAGTGCGAACACTGCGGCAAAGATTGCGCACGGGATCGCGGACTCGCTTCTCACAAACGGAGTGTCGCAGGCGGCAAAGGCGAGAATACCGATCTATATCTATCCTGCTGACCAGTACGAGGGTGCTGTTACGACGATACTTCCAAATGGGAAGAAATTGACTCTGTACATGCGGGATGTAGACATCGAGAACGCGGATCGGCTGAAACGGATGCAGGAGATCACGGTTCTTGAGAGTATAAGGGAGATTGAGGGTGTTGTGAAAGAGCATATCGAGGGTGGTGAGGAGTGATCGT
>JAGGRW010000176.1 GCA_021159385.1 Methanosarcinales archaeon | reverse complement strand
CTTCCTGCTGGTCTCCTGATCTACGTATTTATAATGGTTCAGGAAGTTCTGGCAGATCCTTTGATCTTCTCACACATTCCCGTATCTTTTCTGCTGTCCCGAGATATTCCTGCCATGTTCGCCTCACCACTCCGTTGACCAATCCTCTCTCTGTTGCGTACCAGTAGACGTGTCCCTTCTTTATCTTCTTTTCCAGGAAGACCATATATTGTTAGTAGGGGACTAATAGCTGAAATGATCGACGCGGGCGCTCGCTATCGAAAAATTTCGGGAAAGGAGGGTCGTTTCAGTTATCTTTGAAAGTCAAGAAAGAGACTTTAAGGGCGGCGTTAATTACTGGATATTCAGAGGTGATGAAAATGAAATGGATTGATCCGATAGTAGAGGATGTCCGCACAACACGCGAGAACATCCGGAAGGCGTGTGGCTATAACCTTGATCGAGTCTGCGAGATGCTTCGAGAGAGTCAAAGAGCGCATAGTTCAATGGTCGTTCCCAGAGCCGAGTTATCCGGACGGCATAGGCAGCGGTGATCTTGATGAAGCACGCACTCACACTGCTTGCACTGCTACTGACCCTCGCATCAGCAACCACCACAGCAGCCATGCTGGTCGAAGGGGCAGGCGAGATCTCGTATCAGGTACCGAGAGCCGACCGAATCGTGGCAGGGACGGTAACAGGCATCCAAACATTCTACGATCACACGATTGTGACAATCGAGGTCGATTACTGGTTAAAGAGCCCGCTGCCTGTAAAAGCGATAACCGTCAGGACAGAATGTGGCACAGGCGTCCGGACCGAGGATGAGGCGTCCTTTGCGACAAACGAGACCGCGATCCTGATGCTTGAGGATGTGGACGCAAGCGAGAACCGGTTCATGATATTGTGCGGGGAAGCCGGAAAGCACCCGACATCCGACAGGGACGCGATCCTAAAAGAAATATCAGACCTCCCGCTAAGAAGCGGCGATTCCGATGACGAGGTAGTGCGAAATCCCCCGCCAAACCCTGTCCAGTTCATCCTGCCCGCAATCGACCGCGGGCTTGACATGGACGGAGACGGCTTGTTTGACTACCTGATCGTGGAGATCGATGCACGCACAGATGAACCGGGCAGATATTACCTCCACGGCGAACTGTATGTTCCGCTTGGAATGCTTGAGGAGAATGAGGAGACTGGCATGACTGGTATCGGTTTTCATATCATAGAGATGGCACCTGCCGAGGTTTATCTGAACGAGAGCGTTCAGACGGTTGCGATCAATTTTGAGGGAGGCGGAATCCGCAACAGTGAAATAAACGGTCCTTACGAAGTTAAAGTTAATGTCAACAACGAGACATGGGGTTTTGGTCATGCATTCGATCATACGACGGATGCGTATGATCACACGCAGTTCGAGCAGCCGACTGCACTGCTCTCGGGTCCGGTGCGCTCGAAGCCAGTTGCCATCGGACTGGCACGAGAGAGGGCACAAGAACTCGGGATTGTGGTGGGCGAGGTGAATCACACCGAGATCCGGATCGAACGCGCATACGAGATGTGGGCGCTCGACTTTGAGGGCGAGGAATTCGATGAGCGGTTCGTGATTCACGGCACGGATATGAATGAGATCGAGCACCGGACCCTGAACGGAACGATGAAAGGCATTCCGATGAGGGGAGTTCCGGCAATCGGCACGGCAGGTGTTGTTGCGATTGTGGCGCTGGTATGCACTCTGCTGGCGCGGAAGCGGCACCGAGCAGGACGGTGAAACTCGTAAATTCATCCGGACGATTACTGCGAACGAATTCGCACCTTAAGAAACATTTATCATCCCCCCAACCGGATAATTCACACAATGCACCGAAAAACAAGAATCATGCTCCTCTGCGGCATACTCCTCATATCGCTTACAACCTGTGGTTGTCTCCGGGATTTCGAAGAGAGCAGGCTCAGGGTAACTGACATCGACATCTCGCCAGAACGGGTCACGAGCACCAGCGTTCTCCTGAATGTGACGACTTATGTCGAGAACTACGGAAACGAGGGTAGCGGGGAAGCAAAACTCCTGTTAAAGGCGTTTGACTCTGCATCAGGACTCCTTGTGGGAGAGACCACAACTACTGCCGGAAGCATCGACAAGAGTAAAACATTGCCGGTGTCGCAACTGATCGATGTAAAGAGAGAAGGCGGATACCGGATAGATGTTGTTCTGTTTGAAGATGAGAAGCGATTGAGACAACGATCGGTTTCGATCTATGGTATCGGCGATCTGACCCCGAACATCAACGATATTGGCATCAGGATTCAGGAGATGGACTTTCTGGTCGAGAACGTGACCGGTTCAAGGGTCACGATCGGCGTGGATCTCTATCTCACAAACGAAGGCGACTTCACAAGCGAGGATCTGCCCATGTTAATCAAAGCCCGTGAGGTCGATGCGGGGCTCCTTGCCGACAAAGTCTGGATATCTACAGGCAGCATCGAGAAAGAGAAGACGATCATCAACAGTTGCGAGATCGCGGTTCCGGACGGCTACAACTACATCGTCGAGGCGCTCATCTGGAAGAACGACACAATCGTTGAGCGCGGAGAGGGTGTGGTACAGCTCAACCCGAAGCGTACGATCCCGAAGGACGAGGAGATCGTGTCAAGCGATATCCGGGTCGAGGACTTCATGCCTGAACCAGAAGAGAGGGAGTACATGGAAACAGGTGCAAAGAAGAAGGTGCCAGGGTTCACATCCGCGATGACCGGGATTGCGGTCATGATTGCGATCTTTATGCTCATCCGTATCAGGAGGGACGATAACAATGACTGAAAACAATCTCGAAGGTAAATTCAGAACCGGAATGCTCGTAATCGCGATGTTTCTTATGCTCGTTGCCACGCTCCACTTCTATTTATCGGTACAGGATGCGATCGGTACGTGGTTTGAGTACCAGTACGAGTCGATCTTCCGTGCGATATTCTCGTTTGCAGTGATAATCATCTGCATCTACCTGATCCGGTTTCACATCATATCGCGCAGATGAGTTGGGTCGAGAGGTCTCCAGTGAACGGTGCAGGTCTCGCATGTAGCAGGATCCTCGAACTGGTGGGAACCGCATTCGTCTGCGGAGTGGTATTTCTGGCGATCCTGATCGTTGTTTTTGACACAACAGGTATCGACAGATGCATGGGTGAACTTATGTTGGTTTCTTTGATCGTTCTGCCTACAGTCCTCTCTGCGGCGATCTCTTACTTCTGCCACAGGAACAGGGCATACGCTGCCGTAACCGGGGCAGCGACACTGGTCTTCGTGGTGATTGTGTTGAGGGTGGTTGCAATCGGACATGCATTCTGACGACCCCTCGCATCCGGATGATGCGGATAACAGATTGAGCTATGGGAAAGCTCAGGTCAAAGAAAGATCCGGTGGGTCAGGTCGCAGAATCCACCGCGTCCACCCCTACCACTTCCGATGGCGGCAGGGGTTGAGCTGTTTTGGTTTTCGGGTCATCTCGCGGGGGCTCATCAAACCCCGCAGCCTGCCTCCGCCTCAGCGGTCCGCGCCGTCCGCGCCCGCGTCGGGTGCGCCGGCATGTGCCTCCGCGGTCGGACCGCTCACTTCTGCAAGTTTACCGCTCTTGTACTGCTCGACCGCATCACGGACGGTGCCGCTTGCGCCCGTCATGATCCGGATTTGCGCAGCAGTGAGCATCTGAGTCGCGTTCGGTCCGGTGTGCCCGGTGATGACAACTCCCGCGTCCATGTCGGCAACGATGTGAGCTGCCTGAATTCCCGCACCGCTCGCATCATTTGCAGCCGAATTCGGGATTGCTTCGTACTTCATCGTCTCCTCGTCCACGAGAACAAAGAACTGGCACCGCCCGAATCTTGAATCGACCGCCGAATCCATATCCTGTCCCGTCGAAGTTACACATATCTTCATGGTATCATTCCTTCTGTACAAATTGTTCTATTCTGTCAACGATCGCTTCAAACGCATCCGCGGCATCCGATTCGTGTTCCAGCACAAAAGGAATCCCGCTGTCCCCGGATTTGACGATCATAACCTCGATCGGGATTCTTCCGAGGAACGGTACATCCATATCGGTTGCAGCACGCTCGCCGCCGCCGATCTTGAAGAGATCGATCGCCGCACCGCAGCTTGGGCATTTGAACCCGCTCATATTCTCGATTATCCCGATAACGGGCATGCCAAGCTCCTTTGCAAAGGTAACAGACTTCCTCGAATCGAGAAGAGCGACATCCTGCGGCGTGGTGACGATGACCGCCCCGTCGATTCCGGGAATTAACTGGGCGACGCTCAACGGTTCGTCGCCGGTTCCCGGAGGGAGATCGATTATCAGGTAGTCCAGATCGCCCCAGAAGACGTCTGATATGAACTGCTTTATCGCGCCCATCTTGAGCGGTCCCCGCCAGACAACAGGCGTGTCCTTGCTTCCGAGCAGGAACGCAAGCGACATGACCTTCAGCCGCGGGGGCACCGGGACCGGGAACATGCCTTCACTCTCTTTGGAAATTTCGGGGCGCATATCCTCGATTCCAAGCATCTTGGGAACGTTGGGTCCATGGATATCGGCGTCCATGATTCCAACGTCGTATCCCTTCGCTGCAAGCGTGAGCGCAAGGTTAACTGTGACTGTCGTCTTCCCGACGCCACCTTTTCCGCTCATAACCATTACTTTGTGCTTTATCCGACTGAGATTCTCTTTCAATCGTTTTTCCTGACTTACTTCTTCTTCGTTTTTCATGATCTCACCATCATAGCGTTTATGCTATTTATGCCATCTATCATCTATGCTATGCCTGCCATCTATTTACCTCTGCCGTGTCTACCCTGCCCTCTTCCTGCGCCGCGACCCTCATCCGCTCTGTGGATGTTCGTGCCCCCGCAGTTCGGGCAGTTCGCTGGTCTTCCGGTACCGTGCGGCTCTTCCCAGTGGTTCTGGCAGTCGAGACACCCGAAAATCCTTCCTGAAGCCGCATCCATCCGATACGTGCCTCCGTGTATCCGTATCGCCCTGCCGCAGACAAGCGCACATGCAATCTTCCTTCGCGCCTCTGAGAGGATTCTGTGGAAGGTCGGCTGTGAGACATTCATCTGACCTGCCGCCTCACGCTGATCCATTCTGAGATAATCTTTCAGCCGTATGCTCTCCATCTCCTCCATCCGCAGGGTCACTTCGCCTGAGTCCTCGAGGCATGTCGCACACGGCTTCCAGTAGTCGTAATCAAATGACGACCGTATGGATCTGTGAAGTCTCGGTCTTGGCATTTATGAATAAATATTCACAATAAGCTTAAAGCTTTCGGCATTTCTATTTTGAGGGTTTTTAATTACTTCAGAGCCTGCATCACCACAAAACTCCCATCTCCATGACCCTCTCTGAACGACTGCACCGCGGTAATATCTTCCAAACTACCAAATATTGTCTGAATCATCTTGAAATTATGGAACCTTGCACAACCCAGACCAGCCATCACCTCGTCGACCGAATAAAATCTTGCATATCTATACTCTCACACTCATAACCGTACGTTTTCCTTATGTTTTCGTAAAGAGATGTCTGCATTTTGATTGTTTTCACCGGTTGTAGGTAATCAAGGGCATTTAGAGTCACAGAGTAGGTTAAATCGGATGGCGGGAGCTTGAGGAAGAATGGGAGTGCACTCTGTTCATACCAGTCAGACAGCCGAAAATAACTGCATGGATCGCAGTTTCTGTTGGTTGCGAAGCGATTGATCGTATTTACAAGGTCTATCTCCTCGCATACTTTGTGAAGAGCAAGTTCTCGACCGTAGCTGTACACATCAACAATCTCCAGTGATGAAACCGGTGATGGAAATTCATATCCTGTTGAAAATAGAATGGAATGGAATTTAGAGATTAATTCCGGCTTATCCAGTTCTTTAAGCTTTTTTACAATCTCCAAACGCCTGGATTCTGTTAGTTTGTCGATCCTCCCGATATAAAGTATTGTTTTCTCTCTGACTTTGTCGGCGCTACGAACCGAAGTGACCACTGAATAATAGTCGTGCTCTCTGCTCTTTCATCGAGTGAGTTGATACATTCAAGGCATTTTGAGCGTGTTATGTCAGGCTGTGCCGCAATCTCGGTGTCGAGCCCGTATTTATCGCACCAAGAAAGCCATGGATGAACGGCAAGATAGAAGACTTCAACGGGGACAACGGATGCGAAGTTGTGGGAATGAGAACAATTCAGGGATCTGGAACACATCCGAGGTGAGGCGAAAATCTTCCTGATGCGGCATAATAATCGACAGGACTGGAAGTGTGGGAATGCCAATCCGGAGGCTGTAATGGATCGCCAAGAGCGATCCATCGATGCCACTGCCCGCAGGGCAGGGCATTACCGCAGCGCAAACTTCCGGAGGATTTTGAGATCGATGCGAATAACCTGCCGATCACAGAGGGCAAAGCGCATTTCATACGGCAGGTAAAGGAGAACGGAACAATCAGCGTGCTGAATGAGGATTTCGACGTCGGTGAATCGTTGGCTCATGAATATGTGTGGGCTACCATCGACACAAAACAGGGACAGTCAATGATCTACTATCGAGAGAAGAACGAAGAGGAGGCGGGTCTTATCAAGATTTATGACTACAAAATTGGTGAAAATGTAAAAATATTCGAAGAGAAGTTCTGAACGCGAAAAGTGTACGCGATGTTATGAACCTACCATGCACTCGAGGTGTACGCGATGTGTTGAGCCTTACCACCTTACCAATTAGGCTCTCTCTATAGTTCGCGCGTGACAATCCCACCCAAAGTCCGCAAGAGACGTCATGACTGCTCTGTTCCCCATTCTCTCGGCGCAATCTCAATTATCTGCTCGCCATCCTGATACGCCCGGATCATCCCGGACGCCGAGACCACGATTGCGACCGCGCCAGTCTCCCCGGTTATTGCGGCTGACGCTGCATGGCGCCCGCCGAGCCCGTACTGAAGGTGCACAGATCCTGCGTTCACATCCAGATACCTTCCAGCCGCACACGCGACCCCATCACCGGAGATCACAAAGACGCCGTCCAGCTGGGAAAACTCCTTAAACGTCTCCCAGTTGATCCGTTTCGTTACCATTCGCGTCTCCGTGGCGTGTCCTTTGAACGGATTCAGCAGGAGTTGATGCGACCGCTCGAGAACGTGTTCAATGTCCCCCACAATGAACGCGGTACCGATATGCCGCCCTTCTCGCCCCTCGGTCGCCAGTTCGAGCGCAAGATTCATAATCGCACGAAAAACGTCTGTATCCACCGTTTCCTCACATTTCTGTAGCGATTTCACCACATAACTCTCTCTTGGATCATATACGACGATTGAGTCAAAGTTCGGGGCTGCGATCACCCCGACGATCGTACCTTTTATCGCGCCTTCGAGATATCCGATGACCGCGGTCTTCCGGATATGCTCCTGCAACACGATCTCCTCTTCCTCGACATGGTTTGGTATGATTCGATAGATCAAGTCAGACGTCTGTTTTGGCAGAACCACGATAGGAATCTCTGTTTTTGCTTCAATCGTTCTGATCGTTTCGACCGTCCCGGTCTCTTCGGAGACGTAAGAATCCGGCAGTATGATTACGGACGCTCTGATGCGTTCCGCAATATCAACCGCGGACTGGATGATTGCCTGTCGTATCTGCATGTTATCCCCTCATCAGCAATCTTGGCACGCATTCCATAAAAACCCCGACGACCTACTCATGGATCGGCGTTTCTTGCAACCACGAACAGTACCTGTAACCGTGACGTCGCGATGGTGTTTTATGTGCCATTATGCCATTATGCCATTATGTCGGGATAGTCGTCCATGATTTCCATCTCGTCGGCGGTTCCAGACGCACATCCTGACAAAAGGACTTAATACTACGGCTGAATAACTGTTAATGATTTTTCTATCGAATAGAGAGGAACAGTATGTACTTGAAGACAAGACTGGTTGACACTGTCCGCATCGACCCCGAGAATCTTGGAATGCCGGTCCGGGATGCTGTAGCACTGGCGTTGCGTGACAAACTCGAAGGGCAGATCGATAAGAAACTCGGGGCACTGGTTGCGGTTCTCGATGTGGCTGACGTTGGCGACGGGCACATCCTCCCGGGAGATGGCGGGGTGTATTACGAAACGACGTTCGACGCGCTCATGTACAAGCCTGTGATGCAGGAGGTTGTGGAAGGGGTGGTCGTCGAGATCGTGGAATTCGGTGCATTTATCGGTATTGGGCCACTTGATGGGCTGGTGCATGTGAGCCAGTTGACAGACGATTACGTATCCCATGATGGGAGGAACGCACGTCTCGTCTTCAAGGGGGGCGGACGTGCGGTCGCGGAGGGCGATAAATTGCGGGCGCGCATCGTTACCATCGCTCTGAACGAACGTGACGCGCATGAGAGCAGGATAGGGTTGACGATGCGCCAGCCAGCACTCGGCAAACTGGAATGGCTCGAAGAAGCTGCAAAAGAGGCTAAGAATGACTGAGTATGCATGTAGGGACTGCCATAGAATCGTAAGCGGACAAAATTGTCCGGCATGTGGATCAAATTCACTCAGTAAGGATTGGAGTGGATATGTCCTGATCATCGACCCGGAATTGTCAGAAATCGCTGTTAAATTGAATATCACGACGCCCGGAGCTTATGCGCTGAAGGTGCGATAAGTGCAGGCGCTCATCATATCGGATCATCTTAAATCGAGATTGAAGATCCCGCACGGGACATTGTACGCTGGATGCGGGCGCGAAGCCATCGAATTGTTGAAGACACAACTGGGCGCGGAGAAACCAGCCATAGTTATCGCGGTTGGCGATATCACAACCTGCAACCTGATCAAATCAGGCGTTCTGCCAGACATCTGTATCGTGGATCACCTGACGTGCAGGACAGCCGTATCCGATGAAGTCGTGAAATGCATCCACGATCCCGGTCACGGCTATGTCGAGGTTGCAGTCGAGAACCCTGCAGGCACGATCACGCTTGGACTTGTAGCCTGCATACGGAATGCAGTACATGCAGTGCAATCGGAGGAGAAGGGTCGCACGCTCATCTTCGTTCACGGCGAGGAGGATCTTGCGGTCATGCCTGCAGTCGTGCTTGCGCCGCTCTCCTCGATAGTTATATATGGGCAGCCATCGAGTGGATGTGTATTGATCAACGTAACTCGTGAGAAGAAGAAGGAGATACGAGAACTCTTGAAAGAAATGAAGCATACAGAACCGACAGAATTGCCGGAAGAGTCAAAATATACCGGCGATGACATAAGGAGATTGCTTAAATGAAGATTGAAATCACACAGGACAAAGAGAATACACTCTTGAATAGACGGGACATCTTGTTTGGGGTAACGCCCGAAAAAGGAGTCTGTTCGAGAAAAGTAGTGAAAAACAAACTTGTCGCGCTTCTTGATACGAAACCGGGACTGTTGATACTGGATCGGATGAATACACAGTACGGAATGCAGAAAGTAGTCGGATATGCACGGTTGTACGACACTGTGCAAGATTTGAAACGGATCGAACCCGCTTACATGATTGCACGCAATGCAGCAGAGGGGATTGAAGAGACCGAAGAAGCGGATGACGTGGGAGGCGTAGAGGAGACTGCGGCGACCGAGGAAGTGACAGAAGCGGAAGAAGTCGTTGATGTTGAAAAAGTTGAAGAAGCGGGGAGCGATTCCGAGGAAGCAGAAGAAGAGATAGAAGAGGAAGAAGAGACCAAAGAGCCTGAAGAGACAAAAGAGAGTAGTGAGGACTAAAACGATGGGCGCACACAAATATTACACCGTAAACGAGAACAAGATCACACGTACGAAACCGTTCTGCCCAAAGTGCGGCAGTGGCGTCTTTCTGGCAGAACATGCGGATCGTATGACATGCGGACGGTGCGGGTACACCAAATACAGCAAGAAGTGAACGTGAGATGGACGGAAAAGCAGTACTGATCGGTATTCTTGTATTGACAAACGTAGTCGCAGGAGTCGCTTACATCAACGCCAGCGCATCCGTCGCGGGAGAGAGCGAACGGATCGTGATGGTCGAGGACGCGCTCGGAACGACACCTGTAATCGATGCGGACCGGGCGATCAACATCACAACAGAGAACGAGACGATAAAGGCGTACATGGACGAGAAGTTCAAGGCGCCGAACCGGAGGAATGTGCATGTTGCGCTTGTGCAGAACTCGACATACAATCTCACTGGCTCGCTTGTCGGCGTCAATGAGTCGCCGTTCCTGTGGAAGGTTGATATAATCGAGCGGAGCTGCAGTTGCAGCGGCAGGGGCAAGAGTTTGTACATAGCGACCGCACTCGTGGACCCCATGACCGGCGGGATCGTGGACACGGCTACGTATGCAATGTCTGAGACTGCGTACGGCAGGAATACCTGCGAAAACGCATGTCACTAGTGAATGAAGCAAAACGAAGTGACAAGCGCATGAAATCGGAATACGCGGTCATCGTATGTCCGAAATGCAGAAAACACGTGCAGATCATAGATTCGGGCGTGAAATCGACAACGTGCCAGCGATGTGGCAGCAGACTGGATGTGCGGAGGCTGAAGGTCTGGTGCAAAACCCCTGACCTGAACGAGGCGGTATCATTGCGTACCGCTATTCTGATGGAACTGGATCAGTGAGGCTCAGTGAAGCACACATTCAGTATCGCGAGCGTGGATGTAACCGCTTCCTCGACCCGCACCGTGCCAGTCCCCTGATCCGGAATAAAATTGAGAACGTAATCGAACTCTGTTCTCTGGTCGTTTTCTTCATTCATGATCTCAAAAATTCCCTTGTGCGGGGCACCCATTGCAATCATTACGTCCCTCGCCTCGCATTTGGATTTAATCTCTGTGAGCAGGTCGGTATCGATGGGTCTTCCATTCCTGCTCGTCGCAATCCTCAACTCTTCTCGTCCTACTTCGCTTACTTCGCCCACTTTGCTGGCTGGATGCACCAGTGATTCCTCCAAACTCTTGCTTCTGGTTACGGAATAGCCCCAGTACTCGGTAATCTCATCTCGTGAGACGAGAGCCGCTTTCACTGGTTTTTCTGATGTGATTCTCACATTCACGCGCTCACCTCTCTTCAGAGACGCGCCCAGAAATGCAAGCTGCTCGTAGCCCACATCAACCCACGATCCGGCATCAGATGACCTGACCACGGCACCGACACGGGTGTCCCCGACCTCCGCCTTCTTTGCGCTCGCAGGGTGGTGCGGCGTTCGCAATGGTGGAATTGTGCCGGCATACCTGAGATCGTCTGATATCGGGACGAGATGTTTTCGCAGATACTGCGGGGTTTCGGCGTACACAAGGATTCGCTCGATCATTCCGGAGTCATCGAGATCCGGGTCACAGTATATGACGATCCGATCCACACGAAATACCGATGCCGCTCTTGCGATCTGCCCGATCTTCAGTGTTTTGCTGCGCAGATCACTGGCATCGATTGTGACCGAAGAGGGGATGAGTAGTGATAACGATCTCGGTTTCATCGGAGATTAGATGTCGTGGTTCCTGATGAAACTTTGGCTGATTCTGATTACTTTTGTGGTCGATAGCAGTAGCTTCATCGCGTATGTGGAAAAAACGCGGGTCGCTCTCACCTTTCTCGTTAAATCAGAGGAATGCGATGGCGCAAAGTTACAAAGAATAAAAAGTCTCTTCTTCCGGCATCTTTTAAAAAAACCGCAGAATCCATCAGAATCAGGAATTTTACAGAAACTGGGTATCCCGTGCCACAAATCCAACAATACTGATCTACCACAACTTATTGAGCAAGTACATTTTATCTCATTTATCGTCGCTCAAACCGGTATTCTATATGTGTTTTTGCGAATCGGTTGCGTCTCTTGTTCCGGTGCTACAACGCGCACGGAAACCACACGACCGCTGGCGAGTTTTGGCATCCTCGAATTCTTTTGACAGCTCATCATCAGATTCGATCTGCCTGATCAGGTCTTCCGTGTTTTTTGTGTGATGATGTCGCATGGTTGTCATCTCGTACATTCGCCCCCGTATCCTGATGAAACTTTCTGATTCGCCACCGATTCACTCCTGGCACACTCCCCACTCCGGACGCGCCTCATAGGTCTCATTTATATCGGTACAGAGCCATAGATATTCGCATGGAATTACCGTCCCTAACCGATCTCACCGAGACGTATCACAACACCGGAAATATCATAACCTCCATAGTGGGCGAGGTTGAAAAGGTCGTAGTCGGTCAAAAAGTCGCTCTGGAACACCTATTGATAGCGTTACTCGCAGGCGGGCATGTGCTACTCGAGAGCTACCCGGGTCTTGGAAAGACGCTCATGATAAACACCGTCGCAAGGACGATGGATCTCTCATTCAGCCGAATCCAGTGCACTCCCGACCTGATGCCGTCCGATATCACGGGAACGATGATCGTCGAGGAGTACGCCGGAGAAAAGCGGTTTCGGTTCGAGCGCGGTCCTGTTTTTGCAAACATCGTTCTTGCAGACGAGATCAACCGTGCATCGCCGAAGACGCAGAGCGCATTTCTTGAAGCGATGCAGGAGAAGCAGATCACCGCCGGAAACGAGACTTACAAGCTGGACGCACCGTTCTTCGTTCTTGCGACCCAGAACCCGATCGAGATGGAGGGGACGTTCCCGCTTCCGGAGGCGCAGCTCGACAGGTTCATGATGAAGATTCTGATGGATTATCCCACTGTTGTCGAGGAGCGCGCAATCGTCAGCAGGTACACGGCGGCGTCCGAACCCAGCGTGAATCGTGTCATCGGGGCTGATACGCTCTTAAAGCTGCAGCATCTGACACGAGAGGTTCCGATCTCTGAGGAACTCACCTCGCACGCCATAAACATCGTGACCGCAACCCGCAAGTGGAAGAACCTCGAGTATGGGTCGTCGCCTCGCGCCTCGATCGCACTGATATTGACAGCGAAGGCAAGAGCATTGATTCACGGTCGTAATTTCGTATCAAATGAAGATATTCATACGATGGCACCCCCGATCCTGCGACACAGAATTATCCTGACGTTTGAGGCAGAACGAACAGGGGTCACGCAGGATCAGATAGTTGCGGAGATCATAAACGGCGTGAAGTAAATGGGCGTGGTGTCAACCGGAGACGGCGGCGGAACCGAGATAAACATACCTGAGTACTACGACAACCTCGCATCCGACTACGATACGAGATTTGTAAACCCGCAACTGGACTACATGCGGACAGTCGAGGACTCGGTTCTTGACGAGACTCTGAAAGGAGTTGGCGGGATCGTTCTCGATGTCGGCTGCGGAACCGGGAAGCAGACGCTTGATCTGGCGGAAAAAGGGTTTGATGTGATCGGACTCGACATCTCCTCTGAAATGATTCGCACCGCAAAGAAGAAATCCAATGACGCTGGACTCTCGATTCCGTTTTTGATCGCAAGCGCTGATTCGCTCCCGTTCAAGGACGGGTGCATCTCGATTTTGATCTCGATGTTCGGGGCGTATAGCCACATCCCCGCGTACGACAGGGCGTTTCATGAGATTTCTCGCGTGCTTGCGGATGGTGGTGGCAGCGGCGACGGCAACAGTAGCAGTGATTGTGGCGGCAGGGCGGTGTTCACGATCGTTAACCGGTGGAACCTCAACTGGTGGCTCAGGCACACGCTCGTTGGAAACCGCGACTGGATTGTACACGCGCTCAAACACAGGGATTTTGTGAGCGACGGGCTCTGGACCTATTATTTTGGAAGGCGAGAACTCATAAAGAAGATGCGAAACATTGGGTTTCGGAAGACGCGTGTCGGAAGCGTTATGATCTTCCTGTACCCGCATCTTCACCGCATCGACAGAAAACCCTCTCTTTACCTGCGAGTCTTCGGGAGAATTGAGAACATGGTGCGCTGGGCGTACCCGTGGAGTGGCATCGGGTACTATCTGATCGCAGTCGTAACGAAATGATCAAGCCATTACCATTTTGCTATTGCGAACTCACCCCACCCACAGGGTGCGCAGAAGCGAATAGACTGGAACGCCTTCGATCGTACCATCTCCGCGCTTATCGACGAGCACTGCAATCGCAGCTGGTTTTGCTCCGATCGCTGTAAGCTCCCTGATCGTTTCTTTGAGCGTTCCGCCTGTTGTGATCACATCGTCAACGATCACGCATTCCGCGTCACTGACATCTGCAAAGTTGTGGCTGAATATCCCGGTCGCATCAGCGTTCTCTGTGCCGAACAATTGCTTATTCGGATGGAATATGGCAAGCCTTGCGCCGAGTTCGGTTGCAACGATACTCGCGAGAGGAATGCCACTCACCGCGATACCGACCACCACGTCGATCTCTGCCCGATCGCCAACACCATCGACTATCATATCAGCCACCGCATCCGCGATGCACCGCATCCGATACGAGCTCTCGCCGATGCTGCGCCAGTCAATCGACATATCGGTTGGTGCGCGGAGTCCTTCCTTCTTCTCGGCATGCATGAGCAGCCACGTAATCGTCTCTCTGGACAGATTGAGTTCGTCAGCGATCTGTCCGAGATGCATCCCGTTCTCTTTCATCTCGGTTGCTCGTTCTATCAGGTTGTTGAGGTCGTTCATGTCGATCACCTTATGGCACTACTGACGGGCTCGCCGCGATTCGAACACGAGTCATTGGGTCCGAAGCCCAATAGGATATCCGCTACCCTACGAGCCCATTCATTGTAACCTCCTCCTGTGGGATTGTAAAGTTATCGGAGAGGTCGCCGTTTGCAAACCGGATCGACACTCCTATTTCTGACGTTTTCTGTGGTCGATATTGGTACTTCCTCGCGTATCTGGGAAAATCGCGGGCGCTTCCCCATACCTTTGTGCCTTTGCGCATTTCTCGTTAACTCAGAGGAAACGCAAAGGCGCAAAGGCGCAAAGATTGAAAAAACGTAACTACCCGAGGTACCTAAAACACGATCATGCGACTTCGCTATATCGGCACTGCTTGACCCGGAACATAACATGAGCCAAACAGGGAATTTAACCGCAGAGTGCGCAGAGGGACGCGGAGGGGAAATAAACGGTTAAATACTCTGCGTACCTCTGCGCCCTCCGCGGTTATTTTTCTTGCCAGAAAGTACAGAATCGCAATTAGGCGATCAATCAACATACATGAGTAGTTACGAAAAAACCTCCCTTCGGCATCTTTTGAAAACCACAGAATCCGTTAGAATCAGCGACATTCTTAAGTCGATGCCGCGGAAGAGTTGCCATAACCGATCAAAAGAGGAATTCGCATCACCGGAACCACCGATACCCCGGACACCACAGATATCACAGGCACGATCAGGACGATCAGATTTCTGGACACGACGCTGCGCGATGGCGAGCAGACCCCTGGAGTATCGCTCTCACCAGAAGAAAAGGTGTCGATAGCACGGAAACTCGATCTTCTGGGGGTCGATGTGATCGAGGCAGGGAGTGCGATTACATCAGAGGGTGAGCAGGAGAGCATTCGGGCGGTCGTGCACGAGAATCTCGATGCTGAGATCTGCAGTTACTGCCGGATCCGCGAGATCGATGTCGAGAAAGCTCTCGAATGTGATGTGGATTCGATTCACCTCGTTGTTCCGGTTTCAGACCTTCACATCGAAAAGAAACTGAAGAAAGACCGTGAGACGGTGCAAAACGATGCCATCCGCGTCTGCGAGTTTGCAAAGGATCACGGTCTCATCGTCGAACTGAGCGGCGAGGATGCGTCACGCGCTGACCTTAATTTTTTGAAGTCGATCTACGCGGACGGGATCGACGCAGGCGCGGATCGGCTCTGCTTCTGTGATACCGTTGGAATCCTCACGCCAGAGCGCACCACAGCGGTATTTCGTGAACTGAGTGATCTTGGTGCTCCGTTGAGCATCCACTGCCACGACGACTTCGGGCTCGCGACATCGAATACGGTGGCTGCGATCCTTGCGGGTGCAGCGCAGGCGCATGTGACTGTTAACGGGATCGGCGAGCGTGCCGGGAACACGCCGCTTGAGGAGGTGGTGATGGTTCTGGAGTCGCTCTACCACATGCCAACTGCGGTCAACTGCAAGGAACTGTACACGACCTCCAGGCTCGTTAGCAGATTGACAGGCGTTGCGGTCGCGCCGAACAAGTCGATAATCGGCGGAAACGCGTTCACACACGAAGCCGGGATCCACGTACACGGGCTCATGGCGGACCCGCTCACGTACCAGCCGATCCCGCCTGAAACTGTCGGGAGGGAACAGAGGATCGTTCTCGGGAAACACACGGGCAGGGCATCGATCGATTCCGCGCTGCATGAACTCGGGATTGCTGCAACGGACTCGCAACTGGGTGACATATTCGCGCGGGTGAAGGAACTCGGCGACAAGGGCATGCGTGTGACCGATGCCGATCTTCAGGCGATAACAGAGACTGTGCTCGGAATCAGCAAGAGGGCGTTGGTGAAGCTCGAGGAGTTAACTGTTGTCTCAGGGAACCGGGTCACGCCGACCGCATCAATCAAGCTGACTGTTGACGGTGAGCAGGTCGTTGAGGCTGGCATCGGAACAGGTCCTGTCGATGCCGCGATCGATGCGCTCAAGAAGGCGATTGCGAACATGCGCGACATAGAGCTTCTGGAGTATCACGTAGATTCGATAACAGGCGGAACCGACGCGCTCGTTGAGGTCTTTGTCAAGATGCGCTCTGATACGCGAGTGGTATCGGCAAGGGGCGCGAGGACTGACATCATCATGGCGTCGGTTGAGGCAGTGCTTGAGGGGATCAACAGGTTGATGGAGTGACATGGATTGACTGAGTGGTGATTTATGACAAAATGTCACCCCACCCGGAATCGGATCTCTTTTGACACCCTGTAACTCGGCAGTCCAAACCCACCAATAATTTTATATCGCATGGTTGCGTAAGGATTATGTGGGTTATCACTATGATGAGGGAAAAAACTGGAATTACGGGATTTGATGAACTGATTCAGGGCGGGCTGATCGAGAAGAGAGTGTATCTCGTGAGTGGTCCCCCGGGCGGTGGCAAAACTACATTTGGGGTACAGTTTCTGGCTTATGGTGCAACCATCGGCGAGATCGGATTGTATGTGACACTCTCTGAAAGTCCGCAGAATATCGTCAGCGACATGTCCAATTACTCACTGAACATACCAACGCTGATCAAACTGAAGAAGCTGCTCTTTCTGGACCTGGGACCGACGCTTGACTACGGTTACGGCGACGACCTGCACGGTGTGATCACGACATCGTACGACTCCGTATCGCAGCCAGCACCTGAGGCAGAGGCTCCTTCGCCGTTCATCGTGTACAAGGAGATTCAGAACTTCGTGAAGCAGTACGAGGTCCAGAGGGTGGTCATCGACTCGGTCTCTGCGATACGATTCACGACTGTGGAGCGTTCACAGGAGGAGAAAGAGATGAGCCGGTTCATGCGAAACATGAAGAAACTCGGCTGCACAACGATCATCCTCTCTGAGCTCACCGACCCGAGCACGTACAGCACAGAGCAGTTCACAGCAAGCGGCGTCATCTTCATGCACAACTTCATGCGCGATGACTCAATGGTTCGTGCAGTGCAGATCATCAAGATGCGCGGAACCGAGCACGACTGCGACATGAGAAAGATCACGTTCAACAAACAGGGATTGCAGGTTCTCGACCGCATGTAGTGGTTGTGTGACGTGAACAGGTAGTATGGTGGGCGCCATGCTTTTTAAAAAAACGAAAGGTCCGAAACCGATAAGTGACTCGCTCATGAGCGAACTTGTCGGTGAGATTCACAAACTCGGTCATGATGTCGGATACCATCGCCACACCGAGGTTGGCTGGGTCTCTGTCGAATATGGCAGGCTGATTGAGACTGCATCGATCTATGGTGTTGAAGAGACGATCAGGCGGTACTACGCTCAAGGGAAGAAAGAGGGCGCGGAACGCAGGAAACACGAGCATCTCACGCAGGGTGGAACAGTTGCGGTCGAGGAGCAAGCGCTCATACCAGCGGTTGTGAGATTATCACCCGCACATCGCATGATCGCCCGGCCGGAAGCGACCAGCGCGCCACAGAATATTGATCGACCGAAGATGGTTGATCGACCGAAAGCGTTGGATGGTTTCGCACCAGTCAAGTCAGCATAACCCTGGTATTTTGGGTGAAATCATGTGTGAACTGAATGTAGTAACACCAGACGGAACGGCTATCGCTTCGGATGTGGTGTGACGTGAATGTGCGGTATGGTGGGCGCCATGTTTTTTAAAAGAACGAAAGGTCCGAAACCGATAAGTGACTCCCTCATGAGCGAACTCGTCAAAAAGATTCACAAACTCGGTTATGAGGTTGGATACCATCGCCACACCGAGGTTGGCTGGGTCTCTGTCGAATATGGCAGGCTGATTGAGACTGCATCGATCTATGGTGTTGATGAGATGCTCAGGCGGCACTACGCTCAAGGGAAGAAAGAGGGCACGGAACGCAGGAAACACGAGCATCTCACGCAGGGTGTGACCGTAGCTGCCAAAGAGCCTGCGTCCACCCCAACAGTAAAGAGATCGTCACCTGCGCATCGCATGATCACCCAACCGGAAGCGATCAATATGCCACAGAATATCGACCGACCGAAGATGGTTGATCGACCGAAAGCGTTAGATGGACTTGCACCAGTTAGGTCAGCATAACCTTGGTATTTGGGTGAAATCATGTGTGAACTGAATATAGTAACACCAGACGGAACGGCTATCGCTTCGGATGTGGTATACATCCGGGTGGTTGACGACGACACGGTCGAAATGCGCGGCATACTTGGCGATGTCACGACCGTTCATGGCAGAATTGCTGAGATCGATATAACCAATGAAAGAGCGGTTATACAGAAGTGATACAGGAGAGTTAATATGACTGTAAAAGTTGTGGTTAACGGATATGGAACGATCGGAAAACGCGTGGCAGATGCTGTCGCGCTCCAACCGGATATGGAAGTTGTGGGCGTTGCAAAGACCCGCCCGAACTTCGAGGCACGAATGGCTCTTGAGAAGGGGTTCCCGCTCTACATACTTGCGGGCAGGGAGTCCGATTTCAAGAACGCGGGAATGGAGATCAATGGAACTGTAGAGGATATGCTGGAAGCAGGCGACGTCGTTGTGGACTGCACCCCCGGACACATTGGCGCGGGAAACAAGGCGTTGTATGATTCTGTCGGCATAAAGGCGATGTGGCAGGGTGGTGAAGACCACGAACTCGCAGGAGTATCGTTTAATGCCCACTCGAATTACGATGAGGCATTCGGCTGCGATTATGCGCGAGTCGTCTCCTGCAACACAACCGGACTCTCCAGGGTCATCTCGACACTCGACAATGCGTTTGGCGTCGGGAAGGTGCGTGCAACGCTGTGCAGGCGATCTGCTGACCCCGGGGATGTCAAGAAGGGTCCGATCAACGCAATCATCCCGGAGCTTAAGATGCCGTCGCATCACGGACCGGATGTTGTGACTGTTCTCTCGAATGTCGATATCGACACCGTTGCAATCAAGGTTCCGACAACGCTCATGCACCTGCACATCGTGAACATGGACTTGTTGCAGGAATGCACATCGGATGACGTGGTCGATGCTCTTGATGAGAACTCGAGGATCAGGTTGATCGGCGATGGAATCTCCTCGACTGCCGAGATCATGGAACTGGCGCGCGATATGAACCGCCCGCGCAGCGACATGTGGGAGAACTGCGTCTGGGAGAAGTCAGTAAACGTCTCAAAGGACGGGTTGTACCTCTTTCAGGCGATTCATCAGGAGTCTGACGTGATCCCTGAGAACGTGGACTGCATCAGGGCGATGATGGAAGTTGAGCGCGACTCAGCGAAGTCGATTGCGAAGACGAACAAAGCGATGGGATTCTGAATCCCTTATACGGGACTCGGGGGCGCGGGCAGGATGAAGATAGTAGTGATCGGCGCCGGAGAAGTCGGATACTCCATCGCAAAGGCGTTGTACACGAATAACGACGTCATCTTAATCGATAAAAAGGATGATTCCTGCGAAAGGGCGCGTGAACTGGATGTGCAGGTCATAGAGGGTAACGGCGCCAATATCAATATCTTAAAACAGGCTCTGCCCGCAGATCTTGTTGTTGCGGTCACAGGCAACGACGAGATCAACATCGTCTCCTGCATCGCTGCAAAGCTGCTCACAAAAGATGTAAAGGAGAGCATGACGATCGCCAGGGTCTCAAGTCCGGATTACATCAACAGGCCGGTCACTCATCGAAAACAGATCGGGATGGATGTGATGATCTGTCCAGAACTATCGCTGGCATCCGCGGTCGCGGGGATCGTGTCTGTGCCATCCGCAGTGGATATGGACGCATTCGCCGATGGCAGGGTCGAGATGATGGAGTTCCGTGTGGGCCGGAACACGTCATTCGACGGGACCTCACTTCTGGATGCCGAGATTCCGGACGGCTGCGTCATCAGTGCGCTAATCAGGGGAACCGAGATCACGATCCCGCATGGCGGCGACGTCATGCACGAGGACGATCATGTGATTGTGATCGGAAAGCCAGAGTCCGTAACCGAGATCGAGGGGATGTTTGGCGGCAGGGCTGGCATGCGCAACAAGGTCATGATCGTTGGCGCGGGTATCGTCGGGTTTTACATCGCAAACCTGCTTGCAGAACGCGGCGACATCGATCTCAAGATAATTGAGTCGGACGAGGCGCGTTGCAATGAGATCGCAAACCTGCTACCTGATGCGCTGGTTCTGCACGGCGACGGCACCGATGCTGCGCTGCTCAAGTCAGAGGGCGCAGGCGAGACGGATACTGTTATTGCGGCGACCGACAGCGATGAGCGGAATCTCCTCTGCCTCTTACTCGCAAAGCAACTCGGTGCGAAGAAGGTCATCGCAAAGGTCGATCGGTCCGAGTACACGGAACTCTTTGAGATGGTGGGCATCGATGCTGCACGCTCTCCGAAACAGGCAACGATCAACAGCGTCCTGCGCGTGACGATGGGTGCGGGAATCGAGTCGATCGCAACGGTTGAGGGCGAGCGGGCAGAGATCGTCGAGCTGGTCGCATCATCCGGCGCAAAGATAACAAAAAAACCTCTCGACAGGATAAAATTCCCGAAAGGTGGAATCGTCAGCGTGATCGTGCGAAACGACGAGGTGATCGTGCCAAGAGGCAACCAGCAGATACAGGTGGGTGATCGGGTGGTGGTCTTTGCACTGACCTCAGCAATCTCGAAGGTGAAGAAACTCTTTGGTTGATCGTTTTGGTCAGAGTCGCAATAACTCGATTTAGATTCGTGTCATTCATTCTATTCGTGGTTTAACCACTTTTTACGAAAAATCTTGCAAATAAAACACGAATGAAACAAATTACACAAATTACACAAATTACACGAATGTTATTTGATATTGCGAATATGTTTAAGGACGTTCAACCTGACCAAGTTATTTTGTGACAGTCTCCAAAGACCCAAGATATTTAATAAATGTGGCACAAGAATGATCGGTGAATCAGCGATGAAACGAGAATTGATGGATATTCTTGCCTGCCCGATCTGCAAAGGCGATCTCGAACTGAACGTGACGGAAGAAGACGACGAAATCATCACAGGTACTCTGTACTGCCAGAAATGTGATGAAAAGTATCCGATCGAGGACGGAATACCAAATATGCTTCCGCCAGACCTCCGAGAATGAAATGGAGCCGGAAAAACCGTCGCAGCAGATCATTCTGAACCGAACCCGGAGCAATTCCATCGAATTCGGAACCCAGCAGCTCGAGTTGGTGCTGCCCCGCGGCAGGGATTGCGAGTTCCCGATCGAGGTTATCAATTACGGCACGCCGGCACGAGTGTATCTTGCGCCCAGCCACGAGATCGAGACTGATGTCAGGTTTCCGGAGAACGATTTTGTTGCGGTCGGAAAGACTGTGATTACGGCGATCGTGAACATAGATACGATGCGGCATGGAAAGATCTCCGTTACAATCGGATACGGCGCGAATGCCGGCAGCTTCGATCTCAATCTTGCGGCAGAGCCGTATCAGAATATCGAGGTGGATCCGGGTCTCGGGGTTCCGGGTACGCTTTCCAGGCATCACGTGATGTCGCGCGTGCGGATGCCGGCGGCTGTGAAGGCGTTTGGCGCGCTGATGACGATTCTTGTGATCCTCTCTCTTTTAACAGACGCAATACCAGCGTCAGTCGGTGCGATCTCAGCGACGCTCCTGCTGGCCATACTGATCATGTACTTCCTTGCACCATACACGTGACCGCCTGACTCCACGAGTTTCCATCGCTTCAGCAAGAATCTTCGCTGATCCTTGAAGATTATCTTCGTGCCCATGCGTTCGTGCCGTCCATGGTGTTTCGCCTGCAGAACGGGACTGTGTTTGTGATGATGTCGGCATTCATGAGTTTGGCATCCGCAACCCTCTTCTGAGCTATCTTCAGTGCAAGATCGGAGACTCCTGCCTTGAGTCCGCCGCAGAACGCCGCACGCATTCTTGCCACCTCAATAAAGTCCATGATAGGAAAAGCATGTTGTAGATCCTTCTCGGTTCATCAAAGACATGGGAGATCGGCGCTATATTTAAGCATCGTGGCAACTGTATTAAAATACATGGAACTCATGCAATCGATACAACATGCCTGCAATGTCCTCTTTGGTATGACTGCGGGTGAACTTAATTCGGTGCGCAACGGCAGGGTGAACAACATGGGGTTGCCATGTGCAGGTTCCCGACGTAAGTTAGGAGCTTGGCGACCCCGCTGAATAGCAAAAATGAATTGATGAGGTGCTGAAAAATGGCAGAGTTTTTAACGACTACCGGAATATCTTACAATCTTGAAGAAT
>JAGGRW010000012.1 GCA_021159385.1 Methanosarcinales archaeon | reverse complement strand
ACTGACTCACGAAATCGCTCGGCTTCGGAATTCCTGGCTTGAGTCCCTTCCGCGTCCGGATCTGTTTCACGATGTCAGGCAGCAGGTTCTTCGGAAGCGGCTCGAACCCGACGAACTCTGTACTCCAGAGCGCCCTTCCTTCGGTTGCAGATCTGAGGTCGCCTGCAAACCCGAATAACTCCGCAACCGGTGCTTTTGCCTCGATGTCGGTCACATCGCCTTCCTGCGTCATGTTCAGTATCGCGCCTCTCCGCCCTTGAATCTCTGATATCGCTCCGCCCATCTGGTCCTGCGGCACCTGAATGAAGACCTTCTGGAACGGTTCTAAGAGCGTCGTTTCCGCCATCAAAATCGCAGCCTGAATCGCCTGTCGCACAGCAGGTATCACCTGCGCAGGACCGCGGTGTACCGCGTCCTCGTGGAGCTTGACATCGACAAGCCTGAATTTCATGCCCTGACACGGCTCTCGTGACATCGGTCCTGCGGTCGTCGCCTCGACGAACCCCTCGATTATAAGCTCCATCGTCTCACGGAGATACTGGACACCTTTCGTCATATCCAGGAATATATTCGTTTCAGAGATCGCAGCGACGCTCTTTGCCTCATCTTTGTCAAAACCAACCTCAATCAGCTTATCGCGCCTCTCAATCTTGTCCATGCGCATCGCAATCTCGCCTGACTTGATCATCTCGGTCACAGCCTCATCGAGCGGTTCAACCTCGATGTAGAACCGATTGTGCCTGTTCGGCGACTTTCCTTCGACAGGTCCTGCGCTTCCGGTAATGGTCTCACGGTAAACGACGATGGGCTCAGACGTTGTGATCTCGACGCCCTTGTCCCGCTCGATCCGGTGACCGATGACCTCCAGGTGCAACTCGCCCATTCCCGCAAGCAGATGCTCGCCCGTCTCCTCATCGATCTTGACATAGAGCGTCGGGTCCTCCTTTGAGACCTGTCTTAAAACCTCGATTAACTTCGGAAGGTCCCGCATGTGTTTCGCCTCGACCGCAACAGTCACAACAGGCTCGCTCGCATGTCGGATCGTCTCAAACGGCTCCATATCATGGAGGCTGGATGCTGTACTCCCGACAATCGCGTTTTTAAGTCCTGTCACCGCTGCAATATTTCCCGCCGGAATCTGTTCGACATCGAGCCTGTCAGGTCCCATGAAGACTCCCACCTGCTGGATCCTGTCGGTTTTTGATACGCCGGATATATACAGCTCCTGACCTCGCTTGAGCGTTCCGCTGAAGAGCCTGCCGGTCGCAATCTCGCCTGCATGTGGATCTCTTGTGATCTTTGTCACCATGAGCGCGACATCACCATCCGGATCACACGAAACCATCTGTGTTCCGATCTTGGAATCTATATCCCCGTGCCAGATCACCGGAACCCGGTTCTTCTGGGCTGTGAGCGGGTTTGGCAGGTGCTTGATCACCATGTCGTTCATCACTTCATGGAGCGGGCATTTCTCGGCAAGCGACTTCATATCTTCTTTTTTGCAGTAATCATACACTTCCTTGAAACCGATCCCGCTCTTTTTCATGTAAGTGACGCTTATCGCCCAGTTGTACAACGCTGACCCGAATGCCACAGTTCCGTTTGCCGCATCGAGCCGCCACTCCTTGTATTTCTCCTCGCTCATCCCTTTGATCAGCTTGTTCACGTTGTCGATGACTTTTCCGAGTTTGATCTGCATCGTCTGGGAATCGACCTGCAGTTCGTTTATCAATCGATCGACCTTGTTGATGAACAGAACCGGCGTCACATTCTCTTTTAACGCCTGCCTGAGAACGGTCTCGGTCTGCGGCATCGCGCCCTCGACAGCGTCAACCACAACGACCGCGCCGTCAACAGCACGCATCGCCCTTGTGACATCGCCTCCGAAATCGACATGCCCCGGAGTGTCTATGAGATTGATCAGGTACTCCTTGCCCTCGAACTCGTGTACCATCGACACGTTTGCGGCGTCGATTGTGATTCCTCGCTCCTGCTCCTCCTCATCAGAGTCCATGAAGAGCTGCGTACCCGCAAGTTCCTTTGAGATCATGCCAGCGCCCGCAAGCAGATTGTCTGTGAGCGTGGTCTTGCCGTGATCGATATGTGCAACTATACCTATGTTTCTGATCTGCTCGGGTTGGTTCATCAGTTCCCGAACACGTTCAACCATTTTTTTCTTTACGCCCATATATCGTACCTCTAATTAAAAATATCAGATCGCAAATACATAAAGATTTCTGTGGTCTTAAGGGTTGTGGATCACAATCAGCATCGTTCCGTCCGGACATGTATGTGCACGTTTGTCTCTCCGCGTCTTTGGGTGTTCACTGCCTGCAAGCGCAGGACATCATCGGAATGTCTATCTTCGGGGCGGTGGTCGGGCATCAACCGAAACAGACGACGCATCAAATCTAAGAACCCGTATGAACTCCCCCTCCCGCCCGATAGGCATCGTCGCATCGACGCCGACCTTTGTTGTCGTGCCATCCGGAGCAGAGATCGGGTCGAGCGAACTCCCGCGCACATTCGTTACAACCAGCAGATCCCGATCGCCAAGCACTCTCGTTGCGATCGCGAACTCGACATCGCTTGGATCGTAGATGTTGATGTCGGGATCGACCACCACCACGTTCTTGAGGCTCGGATGCGCGGCGAACGCCGCGA
This sequence comes from Methanosarcinales archaeon, assembly GCA_021159385.1. Classification (GTDB taxonomy): domain Archaea; phylum Halobacteriota; class Methanosarcinia; order Methanosarcinales; family Methanogasteraceae; genus Methanogaster_C. The sequence continues at coordinate 21,872 of JAGGRW010000012.1, read as the reverse complement.
GGATCGCGTTCTTGGGATCGCCTTCTGTCCGCTTTTCGATCTGCACAACGGAATTGAAGTAGCAGCAGCCGCCATCCGTTAAAACAACGTTCTTTGCATCCGCAACTCCGTTTACCGCACTGAAAATCCTCGGTTCATACGGAACCCCCATCAGGAGTTTGTGTTCTCTGCCGGACGGCACGATCGCATGGTATATTGGGTCTTCCCGGTGGCTGATCCCTGTGATCCGGATTACGGGCTCGCTGCGCACCCTATCATACGTTCCGGTGATGTCAACGAACGGACCCTCGGGCGCAGTCTCGTCCCCGATGTATCCTTCGAGCACGATCTCGCAGTGCGGAACCCGTAAGCCATTTCCGCATTCGAAGACCTCGAGCGGCTCACCGATTATGGCGGACGCGTAACGAAACTCCAGTCCCTCGGGCACGCGTGTGCAGAGGGCAAAGAGCACAGCCGGATCAAGCCCGATCGCTATTGCAACCGGAAGGTCTTCCCCTCGCTCCAATGCCTTTTTGTGCATGAGATACGTGTGCCTCGGCGCAACGAGCCTCACAGCGAGACGGTCGTTCCCGATGACCATCATGCGGTGGATGGATGCATTTGTTACCCCGTCGATCTCGGTTATGAGGACTCCCGCCGTGATGTAAGGTGCGGGATCATCTTTGAAATACGTAAGAATCGGCAGCTTTGAAAGATCTGGCTTTTCCCTGATCTCTTTTGTTTGCGAGTCAGCAACAAGTCTTGTTTCCCCGTCCATCCCGACGGATGCGAGATGCGCAACCAGACCTTCCCTCTTAACAGAGAGAGCGCTGCAAAGAGCGTCTCTTGAGGCGAGAATGTTCACAGCGACGCGGCTCTCGTCGATGTCGTGGAAGAGGACCGGCGTACCGTCTCCGCAAATCCCGGTAGCGTCGTATTCTTTTGCGACCGGTTCCCGGATCTCGGTCAGGCTGCAATCGTTTTTTAGTTGATCTATAAAACTTCTGAAGGACATTGTTCCACCCGTTGCTGCGAGGTTGTTTGACATCTCCGAGTATCGAGTTACGTAGCTGCAATGGTTTTTGGTTACACCATCAAATATGCTTCGCCACAGCGGTGCTGCCAACTCGACGCTGGCATTGTTATGGTTGTGATATTCTCTTCAAGGTTCTGATGGATCAAGATGATTCAAGATATAAGACATGCACTCCACACCAATAGTATGAAACGTGTGCTCTGGTGGCTGATCGCAGGCACGAAAGGCGGAGTGAACCGTGCCCGGATGATCAATGCATTGAATGACCGCCCGTACAATGCAAATCAGCTATCAGCAGTGCTGGAACTGGACTACAAGACAATAAGACATCATCTGAAGGTTCTTTCTGAGAATAACGTGGTCACATCCACAGGAAGTGGCTACGGCGCGATGTATTTTCTCTCCCAAACCATGGAAGAGAATTACGCACTCTTCGAAGAGATTTGGGAGAAAATTGGGAATAAATTCAAGTGAAGCGGTGATGATATGCAAATATTCATGTATGATCCTGTATTTATAATGAATGCCAAGACGGTGATGACCACGGCAAATGTGGTGCTGCTGGTTCTATTGATGGCTATTTATGTCCGAAGTTACGCACGGATCAAATCGAAGTTCACGCTGGGTTTGATGATATTTGCGTTTCTTTTGCTCTTGCATGCGGTCACATCAACTCCATGTATGCATGCTGCGGGCGGGCGTCGGATGTGCGCACTCGGACCGCTTGACGTGATACCTGACATACTCGAATTTATGGCGCTACTGGTCTTGATGTACATCAGTTCGGAATGAATTTGGGTATGATTCTGGCGAGATTTGGATATAATTCTGGAATAATTATATATATTGAACCCACTGATTGAGTGTTGCCCATACGGGCTAAACTCGAACAAGGTGAAAACAAAATGAAGACAAGAACAATGACCGGAATCCTGATCGTTGCACTGGTCGCGCTCTCCGCAGGAGTTGCTGCTGCCCAGTATGGTCATGGTAGTAGTACCCAGTATGTGGATGCTGACGGCGATGGAATCTGTGACAACAGCGGCGACCGCCCGGGATTCGTGGACTCTGACGGCGATGGTGTATGCGATAACAACTGCGGACGTGGACGCGGTGGATGCGGATGCGGCGGCAATGGCAACTTTGTCGACGAGGATGGTGATGGCGTCTGCGACAATTTCGGCATCAACGGCAGGGACTCTGACGGCGACGGCGTCCCGAACGGACAGGACGACGATTATGAGCCACCGCGAGATGGACGCGGACAGGGTAAATGCCGTAATCGATAAGTCTGTGCTATGTGCGTGGAATGACCGCGCACTCTTTTTATTTTTTAAGGATCAAAAATCTTTTGAACACTGAATCACTATTATAATGGGAGCGGAATATGAAGCGAAATACGATCTATCAATCAGTCGTCTGCATCGTTCTGCTCACAATCCTCGTTTGTGCGCCTATTCTGGCAGAAGCTGGAAGGGGTGGTGGTAGTGGGGGCGGTGGCAGAAATGCAGACCTAACATCCATCTGGGCCGGGTTATCATCGATAAAATTCATTATCGGAGGGATTGCTGCACTGTCAGGACTCATACTTCTAAAAACGATCAAAATCAATCGGAACATTCGCACATTCCTGATGTGCGTCGTCTTTGTGCTCTTCGGGGTGCTGGTGATCATGCACCAGCCAAGTCCGCTGCGGGCAGTGGTGGATCCGGTAACGGCTCTCGTAATCGGCAGTACAATCACTCTTAAAAAAGCAACGATGCTAATCTTCATCGTCAGCCTGTCAGTCATCGGAGCGAAACTGTTCTGCGGGTGGGTCTGTCCGTTTGGGGCACTGCAAGAGATCGTAAACAGGATTCCAGCACCATTCGAGAAGAAGATCAAGCTGCCGTTTAAGATCTCGAATGGCATCCGGATTTCGATCTTTGTTATCAGTTTAGTTATGGTCTTCGTCACAGGAAGCGATCTTTACACATACCAAGGCATCCTGAACCCGTTCGAGCTATTCGACTGGCATTTTGAGCTGGTGCTGGCAGTTCTGGTCGGAGCGGTTGCGATCGCATCAGTATTTGTGTACCGCCCGTTCTGCTATCTTGTGTGCCCGGTTGGGCTCCTGACGTGGCTGCTTGAGTATATGAGCATATTTCGTGTGCGCCTTGACCGGGAAAAATGCAATGACTGCAAGAAATGTATCCGGGTTGCGCCATGCCCGTCTGTCAAAGCGATCGTGGACGGTGATAAGTTGCGACCCGATTGCTTCGCATGTGGTGTGTGCATTGACGCGTGTCCGGAGGGTGCGCTGGCGTTTGGGATTGGAACAGTTGTGCCGGATGTGATATCTCTCCGAAGGAAGCGAAAAACGCCGTGAATAGGAGGATCCTGATACGAAACGCTTTTGCGAATGCGTTCGGTTGAGCAACCAGATCACTCCAGCCACATAGCCTGATGCACAGCACTACCCGATCTTCATGCCCGCGACCGCTCCCGTCCACGCCCTTGCGCCGACCGCCTCCACGCACCTTGCAGCAACACTGTTCCCGATGCGCCCGCAGCGATCAAGCGGCTCGCCCTTGAGCAGTCCTGCGAGAAACCCGGCAGAGAACGCGTCACCTGCGCCGGTCGTGTCAATAACGTCTGCTGCGGATGCGGGAATCGAGATCTCAACTCCGCCTGAGCGGATGTAGCAGCCCCCTCCTCCGAGCGTAACAACAACAATCGCAGCCCCGATCAGATTGAGTTCCCTTGCGCCATTTCTGTAGTCTGATCCCATAAGAATCCCGATCTCATCGCGGTTCAGAAAGACGACCTCGGCATGCGAGAGTATCTCCATGAGCGTTGCGGTCCCCAGTCCGGAGTAGAGCATTCCAGGCGCAAATGAGATCCTCGCCTCTGACCGGGAGAGAATCTCCTTCTGCGCCGCAAGCGAAGTTTCAGAGGCAAACGACGAGAGGTGCAGGAATTTTGCACTCTTTGCGCAAGCGAGGTTCTCATGCGTCATGCGAAACGTGTCGTTCACTCCCGGATGGAGATATATTGCGCGCTCGCCTCTTCTGTCAACGAGAACGATCGCAACACCGGTCATGCCCTGTGCAACCTCAATTCCGGTAACGTCAACACCCTCGCGCTCCATCCTGGAACGGATGCGTGCGCCATCGGGATCGTCCCCGACCCGGCCGACGAAACCGGTCGTGACGCCAAGCCCCGCGAGCCCCGCGATCGTGTTTGCAGCAGAGCCGCCAGACTCTTCGCTCACCGAATCGATCTTGATCTCCTCGCCAGCAGCCCCGATCCGCTCGACGAGGTAGACCCGGTCCATGTTCAGTGCGCCGATCCCTACGACATCGGGCATGGGATCACCTTCTCCATTCTCTCAATTCGCCCCATTCCCCCGTATTTTTCAACGCAATGGCTTTGTAGCGATCGAGCAGCTCGCATGATGATTTTGCGACTCTCAATCTCACCAGAGTCATCCGATCTTCCTTGCGACGATCGCTTCTGCAATCTGGAGGTTCCTGTACACAGGTACCTCCACATCGTGCTTCTGCACGTGCGTTAGCAGATCAGCACCATCAGCACGCCAGATCCATGCATAAAACCTGCTCAAAAAATTAAAAACATCGAGAGGTCCCTTGTTTCTCTTCAGATGGAGGAGACTGACCGTACCACCTTTTTTGAGGACTCGAAACGCCTCAGAAAACGCGATATCAGGTCCGTCGATTGTGTCCATGCCGCAGGTGCAGAATACAGCATTGAACGTCTCGTCAGCGAAAGGCAGCGACTGGACCATCCCCTGTACGCGGTGAAGGTTGTCATATCTGTTGTTTCTTAATTTGTTGATCTTCAGAACGTTTTTTGAGATGTCAATCCCTATAACCGTCCCGTTCGTGACCCATCTCGCAAGAAGCCCGGCGTTTCTTCCGGTTCCGGTCGTTAAATCCAGAACCAATCCCGAATCCTTAAGATTTGTCTCCTTTATCAACTTCTTCCGTGAATATTGCTTCAAACCGAGCCACAGCACATCATCGAGGTCGTACAACATCGCGAGGCGGTTGTATCGATCCCTCGTTTTTTTACTCTCATCCAGATAATTCGACATTCGCAAAAATCACTTCCGGATAGTGGCTTCCATCTCTGTTATCCTGTCAGACAGTCTCTGCACAAGCCCCCCATTATCCTGATAAAACAGTTCCTCGCAGCAGACCGGGCAGATGAAATCAGTCTCGGCTGCGACCTCGAAGAGAAAACGCGCGCAATTGTTCTTGCAGGTGTAAAATACGTTGCTAGTCTCGAATTCGAGCCGTTCACTGATGTTCTTTAAGAGCCTCGCAAACTCGATGTCCAGACGCTCGTACAGGTTATCCAGATGAAGTGACCAGTGGTAAGTGAGCCAGCCAGTCTCCGGGTTCCGTTCCCTCCGATAGCTCGCAAGCCGGTTCTCGTACAGTTTGAAGAGCGTCTTCCGGATGACATTGATGTCCATCCCGGTATCTGCGGAGACGACCTCGTCAACGATCTCTCCGGCTGGTAGTCTTCCGAGGATCGCAACACCGTCCTCGCCTATGATCTTCACCATGTACTGGTGTACGACAGGGTCGTCCATATTGATCAATCAATCACCGCTCGATTCTCTTTGAAATGTATCTCGCATCTTATTGTCAAGAATGGTTGCCAACCATTTCAATAGTCTTTCGGTCTTCCGGAACCAGCAAGGCTATGTTCACCGCATGATCAGGTACAGCGATCCCCTCACCTGTTAACATTGCTCTTGTGATCAATCCCATTCCCGGCACCCCCTCCGTCTTCACGCAAACATGCTTTCGGTGCGCCGATTCCGTGCGCCGCCGGGATCCATTACGTGCTTGATCGCATCCTCGAAATCCTTGTGGTATGCAGCATCTTTCTCCTCACGCACCGCGCACATGCCGGCTTCCATCGCAATCGCCCGGAGCGCGGCGCCGTTTGCATGGTCGGTCGCAAGTTTCGCAAGACGTGCCAGATCCACATCGTCTGCAAGCTTCATCCCTTCGGTGTGGATGCGGAGAATCTCGACGCGCGCTTCGTTGTTCGGCATCGGTATCTCGATCAACCGGTCAAATCGCCCGGGGCGGATCAGCGCGGGATCGAGCATGTCGGGCCTGTTGGTTGCTGCAATGATGCAGACTTTGCCTCGCCGGTCGAAGCCGTCCATCTCGGAGAGAAGCTGCGTAAGCGTACGCTGGACCTCCCTGCCACCGGAACTGGCATCATCGAGCCGCATTGCCCCGATCGAGTCGATTTCATCGATGAATAGGATCGAAGGGGCTTTTTTTCGCGCCATCTTGAAGACATCGCGCACCAGACGTGCACCCTCGCCGACGTACTTCTGCGCAAACTCCGATCCAACCACACGGATGAATGTCGCATCCGTACGTGCGGCAACCGCCTTTGCAAGAAGAGTCTTTCCTGTGCCCGGGGGACCATAGAGTAGAACGCCCTTTGGCGGATCGATCCCGATACGCTTGAAGACTTCAGGCTTGGTGAGCGGAAATTCGGCAGCGCCCTTCAAGACCTCGATCTGTTCATCCAGCCCCCCTATCCGGTCATAGCTGACATCCGGTGATTCAATGACCTCCATCGCCTGCACCATCGGATCGCTTGCTGCCGGGACGATCGAGATGATTGAGAGATTCTCCTTGTTCAGCGCAACCTGCACGCCCGGTACAAGGTCACTATCTTTCATGAACTGGGATGTCCCCACGATGAATTCGGGTCCTGTGCTCGATCGCACAATCGATTTGCCACCCTCAAGGACTTTTACGAGTGTGCCTACCAATTGCGGCGTCGCCTTCAGTGTGTTCAGTTCACTCTGCAGCTTCCTGATCTCGCGCTCATATTTCAACCGCTGATCTTCGGCGTCCTGCTTCTCAGTCTCGACTTTGTGATACTGTTGTGTGAGTAGATCGTTCTTCACTTCGAGCTGCCGCATGCGATCCAGTACATAGTTTGAGAACTCTGTTGAGTCAATATCAGCGTCGGTGTCCATTCATGCCTCCGTCATAGAGTGAATATCCTGATAGCACATAAACCTTTATGAAACCGGGACGTATATAGACTTGATCTGCATGTAGATTCGGAGGCTTCTCGTATGCAATGCGAAATGTGCGGAAAAAACATCAGCGGACCGTCGCATCGGGTCATAGTCGAGGGAACCGAGTTGAACGTCTGTTCAGGATGCGCGAAGTACGGGCACGAGGTCAAACCGATTCGCGCTTACACGCCACCCAGTGCGTCATCCGGCATCACAATCCGCGCCCGATCACAGAATCGATCGCAGCCACGTAGTCGGCAGCGAAGACGACCCGATATGTTTGACCAGATGACCGACGAACTGGTGGACGATTGTGGCATGGTGATCAGACGTGCTCGCGAGGCATGCGGCATGTCCCACGAGGATCTGGCACGGAAGATACAGGAGAAAGCGTCGTTACTCAAAAAAATAGAGCGAAATGACCTTACACCCGATGACAGCGTCCGCAAGAAGCTTGAACGCACGCTCGGGATATCACTGACCGAAACGATCGAATAATTGAATGGCTGGGGGGCAAGGGTTGGATATGAATGGTCGGATGAGTAATGGTTGGATCGAGCAAGGGTTGTGAAGTTATTGGGATGGCTCAGCAAGATACTCGGAAAACGGGGCGAAAAAACAACTGTAACTACGGCTACGACTCACACGATCGCTTTTAACGAACTTGATGACTGGTTTGCAAACGAATCGAAAAAAGAGCTTGGCGAGTTCTTCGGATCGGTCGCGCGGATCATGACAGAGATCGGCGAGGCAAAAGAGCAACTGGCACACGATCTCAAAGTTCTCGGGACTGCAGAACCGTCAGAAGCTCCCCCACGCGTACTGCGGATGGTCACAGTATCTCGCGATAACCTGATCAAGCAGATCAATGCGCTGATCGGCAGGATCAATATTCCGGCGATGGGCGGCGCAGGTGGGGGTGAGGGTGGAGGTAGGTGTGATGCGGACTATTCCGGTGTCATGGATTTTTACAGGTCAACCGACGCCAGCATCGAAACAACGCTCGAACGATCGATGAAGAGCCATACGCGCACAAAGCATCTCTTCCCGAAGGAGACAACAGCGGTCGTCTCCGACATCAGAACTATAAAAGAATTATTAACGAAACTCAAAGACTTGCTCGATCTAAACGGGTCAAAGATAGAGAGTTTTGAGACCATATCAGGAGAGATACGGCGCATAAATGAGATTCAAGACGAGCTCGCCAGACGCCGTTCGGAGCTGGATGGCATCGCTTCTGAGATTAGAGAACTCGAACAGAACACCAGTGATCAGGAGTCTCAACTGTTACAGTTGGAAGAGAGCGATGAATGGGTTTTATTTACCGAACTCGATCGCGAATTGAATCAATTGAAACAAGAGTTGGGCGATGTTGAAACCAGCACAACAGAACTGTTCATGCCGCTCGGAAAGGCACTCAACCGCATGAAAAAGCAAAGTGAGAGCGGGAGGCACACGCTCTCGAAAAAAGATGAGACAATGCTCGTAACCTGCCTCGAAGACCCGATTTCAGCGTGCGCTTCTGATGTCAGTGAATTTATGGTGATGATGCTGCAATTGGTCGAGAGCGGTGCGCTCGGGCTGACAGACAAGAAGCGTGACAAGATAATCGACCAGATAAAACAGATAACGGACTCCTTTGCATCAAAGAAGGATCGATACGATGCCCTCAACTCCAGAATTGTCGCGCTTGGAGAGCGGAAGTCCGATCTGGCTATATCAAGGACGAAAGCCGAACTCGAGAAAGGTATTGCTGATAGCGGCAGGGAGATTGCACAACTTAGGAGAAGGACAGAGAATCTGAGCGAAGAGGTGGAGCGGGGGGTGCAGGAGCTCGAAGACCTGAAGAAGAGCGTCTCCGATGCGGTGAGTTTGATTGGGCAGGTGCAGGTCGTATTCGATTGATGCGGATCCGGAACCGGCTGAAAATCAGGGTGGTTTTGCAGATTTACTCGATTTGTGCAATTCGTGATAGATCACCCCGACGAAAACACCCGACCCGAAGACCGCAACACATTTTACCAACCCAACAGAACCATAACACTCATGAACAAGCCAGTCATCGCAATCATGCGCCCGGACATGCACCTCGACTCCTCGATCGCATTCCTACGCTCACGCTCCTTTGATGTGGTCGCAGCGCCGATGATCAAACTCATAGACAACCGCGACAGCAACTTCGACGGTTTTGTTGCGCGCGTGCTTGCTCACGAATCTGACATCGCAATCTTCACGAGCGCAAACGGCATCGCATTCACGTTGCAGAAGATCGACCGACCGGATCGGTTTGTTAAGGCGTTAAACAGGATGTGCGTCGTTGCCATCGGGTCAAAGACGAGAAAAGCACTTGAGAAGCTTACTATCAGCGTTTCACTGATGCCTGAGTCCTACAGTTCAAAAGGGATCGCGGAGATGCTGCACGGAATCGATGGCAAGATTGTTGAGGTCGTGCGGAGTGCGCACGGCGATCCCGCACTGATCGATGAGCTTGAAGGGCGTTTGGGTGCCGTTGTGCACGAGACTGCGGTGTACGGACTTGCGCTTCCGGATGACGGCAGACAGGAGCGGCTGATAACGGACGCTCTTGCAGGCAAAATCGACGCCTTCGCATTCACAAGCGCCATGACCGTTCGCAACTTTATGACGGTCGCACGCAACATGGGCGCCGAATCCGGAATCGTGGACGCGCTGAACGAGGGGGTCGTTGCTGCGATCGGACCCCCGACGGCAGATGCGTTGCGGGAGCATGGTGTTTCTGTGGATGTTGTGCCGGAGCGGTTCACGTTCGAGGGGATGATCAGAGCGCTCGAGAAATCTATGCAAGTGCAGGTATAATGTGTGAGTCCACCCTGACCCTCGCCATCAAAACGTTTATATCGTTCAATACTTGATAATACATTCATAATGAAGACCAATTTCATAAGGAAACACGAGGATTCCGATACTTTTGTTATTAAGCGGTCGTCGTTCTTTGATACCCCTGTACATCTGGACGGCAACCTGATCGTTGGCAATGACACCGATTTCTGGAGTGATCTCGAGGTTGCAGGGTCTCTTGAACTTGGTAAAGGCGTTACTGTGGGCGGGTCGGTGCGTGCCGCCAGCGCGATCATCGGTGCGAATTCCCGGATCAACGGGAGCGTAAAAACCGAGCAGACGTGCATGGTGCTCGATTCTGCCAGAATCGGTGGGGATATTGCGGCAGGAGGGGATATCATGCTCAGACCGAATGCCAGAGCCAGAATCGTGGATGCGAAAGGTAACATCGAGATCACCGGCAAAACCAACGTCGCGGAACTGCGTGCTGGAAAAAAGATCATTGCGAGGAAGGATTTGCAATAAGGGCGAAAGAGCGAACGATGCAATGCCGCCACAGCCAGAGATCACGCAAACCGTGGAAGATTCGCACATAATAACCGTTGAGCGTACCCGAGATCTCACAAAAAAGATTGATTACGATTACAAGCGGTGTTGCGGCTGCGGAATCTGCGCCAGCCTCTGCCCGACCGATGCGCTCGAACTCGGCGATATGTGCGCCATCGGCACAGGGCTGGATGCGCCTCCTGTGCTTCTTGATCCTGACAGATGCTCGTTCTGCGGGATGTGTGCCGCATTCTGCCCGACGAAAGCAGTCAGAATAAAAATCGACGACGTTGACGCCTCAAGAAGGGAATGCTACCCGCACATCGATGCGAGGGCGCAGGCGAACGATAACTGCATCCCGTGCAGCCTCTGCGAGCAGGTCTGTCTGGCATGCGGTTCGGGTGCGATAACGGTCGAGTACACGTTCCCGAAGAAAGAGGAGATCGCACCATTCAAAGAAGGTGTTGCAGGTGAGATTGCGATCGATATGGGAAAGTGCAACTACTGCGGCATCTGCGCGTACTTCTGCGATGCGTTCATCCTGATTCCAAAGGAGAAAGAGGAGGTAACTCCGATTGATCCGGTGCCGTTTGAGAATATCCTGATCGACGAGGAACGGTGTGATTACTGCGTGCTCTGTGAGGATATCTGCCCCGAGGATGCGATCAAGGTTACGGGGACGCGGGATGCGACCGCACCACAGGCACGGATCCGGGTAACGGGCGCGCTCTCGGTCAGTGAGGACTGCATCGCGTGTGGCTGGTGCGTGAGCGTGTGCCCATACAACGCAATCGATGTTGCAAAGGCGTTTGACGGAGAGATTCGACTGATCGGAAACCATCTCACGAAATGCGACCCCGTGGGCTGCCATGCGTGCTTCAACGTCTGCCCATCGAATGCGTGGTACATTCCAGAGGGTGGGAAGATCGAGGTCTCCCCTGATCGGTGCATCTTCTGCGGCGCATGTGCACATGCGTGCTGGCTCGACGCAATCGCGGTCACTCGAGACAGTGTTGCGCACACCCCGGAATGCGACACCGCGTGGAAGCATGAATGGGCGCGGGGTATTAAGTGCATCACATCAGGAGTGCGGGCGCACCCCGACCGTTCGCATCTGGTTGTACCGCCCGCGCCGGTGCGTGAAGTGCTTGAGCCGCCGGAGGTGCCAGCAATTGACCCTGCTCTCCTTCTAAAAGTGCGGGAGAGGATCGATCGGGTTATGCCGATGCTGCGTGATGTGAAGACGAGAACGGAGTGGGAGGGGGTTCGGGATTCGTGAGTGGGGCGATCTCGTGTGTTTGCGAAGGTGGTTGTGCTGTGAATGTAAGATACTCAATTACGCCCAAAACCGGAGAGAGACTCGCAAACACTCGAAGGAGTGTTAATGGGCTGCAAACCGGGATTACAAAAGCGGTGATCGAATGAGCGCCGTTGCCCGATACTTAAAGGGTTGCAAGATGCTTGTCTGCGCAGCAGCGGCGGAGCCAGCGGTATGAGGGGAAACTCTCACGTACCGTTCTTGGACGAGGGGGGACGAGTAATCACTTCCTCATTAGTCTACGGTTAATATTCTTTGCCATTTACTACGATTCGTCCGGGATAAATTAAAATAGCGTCTGCTGCGCCGCGGTCTTCCTGACCGTTCGCTTCCTCGGAACAGCGACTGCGCTAACGGTATCGACCCCAAATTCGTGCAGCCCTTTCTGCTTCGAGTCGTAGTTCAGCCGCTCATACGCAACACCGAATTCGCTGAGTATTCGCTCAACCGGCGGCAGAATCTGCTTGTTTATGTAATAATCAACGTCCAGCGAAAGATTGTGCTCTTTTACGTACTCCGGGTCCTCCGCACTATCCACAAAAAGCCCCTTGCCAGCTACGATCACAAAAGGCACACGATCCCCAATTGCAGGAACAACTCCACCACGACCGCGCATCTTCTCAACCACAGTTATGTGAGGCTGCTTGTTCTTGTAACTCTCTTTTTTCTTGGTATACCGTCTGGTAAGAATCAGATCTTCAATAAGATCACTATCCCTCTGCACATCGAGATTCCTGACACGATCCACGACGCCTCTGACGAACTCCACCGCATCATCGACCCGTCCTTCCTTTAGCACTAGTTCAAGGACTCGGTTCAGGGTCTTTGATGTGAGTCCGCACCAGTCCCGCCTGACAGTCTCCATCCCCTTGACCTTGATTGAATCCTTCCACCCATCGCCACTCTTCTCAAAAACCCAGAGCGCATATCTCTTCTTCGCGATGAATATCGCCCTTCGGACGACTGATTCGAATTCAAGTTCCATCGGATCCGGCAATTCAGCGGAAACCATGCCGGCAACAGTCCTCCCGATCGATTCCGCGTCATCGAGCGAGACCTCGCCCCCACCATCCCCCTCGCCGCCGTCCTGCGTGATCCTGACAAAGACGCTGTCAGTATCGCCGTAGACGACAGATAAGAGAAAATGCGATCCATCCGGAAGGTCGATTTCCTTGATCGATTTGTCGATCAGTTCTTTAGTCCCAAGAATGTTTTTGCGCCCGAAACTGGTCACTGCATTGGCAAGGACGAGACTGTATAGACGTGCTCTCGCGTAACCTGAATATCCGTAAAAACTGTTCAGGAGAATCTTTAGTGCATTCTGCGTCGCATCGAGCACCCTGTATTCTCCGGAATCCGCTGATTTCATCCTGTTCTTCGTCTCGACCCTTCGTTCCAGGAGATTTTTGAGAATTCCAGGAACGATGCCCGGGTATGTCTCAGCCGGCACGAATTCACCGCCGGATGGCGCACGAATCAGACCTGAAATGGGTTTGGCGTGGCGATCTCCGGTCACAACGGTGCTGTAGCAGAGATTGTGCGCCATCATGATCGTAGGATAGAGCGATTTGTAGTCGAGGACGACGACATCTTTTAGGAGCCCGCGCACCGGTTCGAGCACTGCCCCGCCTTTCAACTCCTCGGAATCAGTGTGCCGCCTGCCCATCGTCTCATGCTCCGGCTTTGGCGGGATCACCCGATCGTGTTTTCCAAACTCACGAAACATCAGGTTCTCGACCATCGAGCTCTGCCCGCCGCCCAGAACGTCCTGGAACAGTGCGCCGCTCACCTGTGAAAGCGCGACGTAGCGGTCAAGGAGATTGAGATCGAGGAGGAGGTGGAGCGCAAGAACCGAATCGCGGCGTGCATACTCGATGAACTCGGTCAGTTTCTCGCCGCAGTCGTTCCAGTACTCAGCCATCTGCTGCATCGAGACATCGAACTTCTCGATATCAAGAAGCGTTTTCGCAACGTTTTTGAGCGTGTACTGCTTGATGCTGTACCCTTTGCGAATAAGAGGTAGGGCATCCACAGCAATCCTGCCCCTGATCGATACGTGCGTGACAGTTCCAACCTTGCGGCAGGAGACTGGCGTTCCATCCCTTCCGACCTCGTCGCGCACCTCAAACCCCTTATCTTTCAATATTTCAACACGTTTCTCGATATACGGGAGATCGAACTCGTTTGAGTTATATCCGACGATCACATCAGGGTCGTACTCCCGCACAATCTCGAAAAACCGGTTCAGAAGATCTGCTTCGCTCGTGAAAGACTCGGTGCCATCGCAATCCGTGTCCTTCCCGACGAGCACAAGTGTTTCCCCGATCTCCTCCGGTTCCGGCGAAAACGCAAGCGAAATCATGATTATCGGAGAGCGATCAGGAGTTGGGATCCCATCGCTGACCTCACACTCGATATCAAATGCGAGATACCGGATCGGTGCATTTGCGGTAGTCTCGACCGAGATTATCCCGGACGGGGGGGATACGAATGCAATGTCACTCTCAACCGCTTCGAGATATGCGGGTTTGTGTGATTTTAAATCCTCGTTATCAGCTTGCACCCAGCCCATGCCAAAGATGCCGGAATCGATCATAAACCGGTTCCTGAAGAGAATATCGGTCTCATACAGCATGTCCGCATAGTTTCGCACCTCGTCCCGGATCGCTGGCACGTCCGACGGTTTTCCGACGACCACTTTCAGCATCTCGGCGGGGCGTTCCTGATAGCCCACAGGCTCATACTTCTTAACGACCTCTATTCTCTTGATTTCAGGGATGTTTTTGAGGGTATCCGCAATTGTTGCGGGCTGGACATAAAAATACGGCTCAGCACCCGGAACAAAGCAGCAGACGCTTTGTCCATCCGGATCGCGCCCGAATAGCCGCACAACCGGCTTTCCACCATCCAGAATGTAATCGGCATCGATGACCTGAAACTCCATCACGCGACACTTCTTACGCATGGTACTTATGGGTTGTGGGATTCCTGCGCGGGACTCGGGTTTTGGCGTGCGTTTCCGGCGTGGTGGGGTTAGAAGATTTTTCTTCTTCCGGATCCAGCTCATACGTTTCTTTGAATATGGATTTATTATTCTGATCAAATATCTCGATGACTACCTCATGATTGATATCATCTCTGTTCTTTAAGGAGAGAATGGGTAACGGTGGGCCGACGAGATAAAAAGGAAAAATGATATAAAAGCCAATTACAAGTAATACTACCATTCCCGCACCAGCCAATATCTTATTTCTTGTTTTCACTTCACTTGCCCCCTCTCATGGCGTTCAGTCTGCAGGAACCAGCCTGGGACCATTGGGTTTGATAAGAATTGCGTATTTCATGCCTTCCTTCTATACCATACCTTGACTGAAAAATGAATGATTGTTACAATGAACGCCAGAACGAAGGTTGCCGAGATATTCACACTAATATATCCTTTTATAATTATATATCCAACTACCAAAAATGAGTAGAAATAAACTGCGATCGACCGCCACAACTCTTCTCTAACGATGTAATCTATCTTCATTTTGATTCACCGAATACCAGTCGAATTATTGGCGTAATAGGTCACAACTCCGCTCGATTGCGTCATTTCGGCTGGCAGGAGGAGAAGCCCAACCACAAAGAGCAATAAGAAGATTGTGATGAGGCTTACGACTGTCAGCACCGCAATCATGCGCCATCTGGCTTTTATGAAATCTACAACCGTGGAAGTATTCATTTTGTGTACCCCTCATGATCCGATCTGCAACGACTCGTCTTACGCGCGAGAAACGCACTGAATGACCCGATGACCGAGTAGATGCCGATTAGAGATAGTATAAAGCCAATAAATACACCTACGACCGCTTTATTTCCAAACTCCAGCACGATCTTTGCGTCAGAGTCAAATAAGGCTATTATGACCCAGACAAGCAGATTGTATGCGAATATCGAGATGATCGTGCATCTTACCGGATTTGCGTCTGTCAGCCTACCAATGAAAATTCCCACAATAATTGCACTGATAGCGCCCCAGAACATCCAATCAAAATCTACAAGGACAACAATACTAAATAGAGTAAGGGCAAGCCCGAGTATTGTTCCTATCACCAAAGCTTTTTCGGCCTTCATATTCTTATTCTCTCCTTTATTCTTGCGTTCTGCGTTCTACGGACGGTTCTCTGGAGCCCTTAGTCGAACCCCGTGTAACATCCTCTCGCATCGCATCCATATAAGTTTTCTATGCAAAGTCTCTAACTGATGAGAATCGGCTGGAGCACAAATTGATATTTCATCGAGGTCAGAGCGATAATTATGAAAAACGATTTTTTCACAAAAAATCGAGTAAAAACTACCCTTCGGGGGCGGCGGCGATATGCTTTTTAACGAAGGATACTACCCAATGCCAAAGCGTTTTCCATACAATTTATCGATTTTTGTTTGGTTATTGGGTGCCGTTGCCACAACCATCGCTTCTTCGTATCCCGATGTTTAACAAAAACCTGCGAATACGCTGCATGTAGCCCACAACTGAACGCATCACTGTTGATCATAAGCATTCGCCAAAGTACTCGAAAGGTGCGCCTTGTTATTCCCGAGAGGAGCCATAAAAGAGCGTAAACAACCCAACCCACCACATTTTAATGCCACGCGTCCAATGATGTTACCATGCCAGAGCGACAGGATCACCTTGAGAGCTATGCGAGTGTATGGGGCATCGTGCGTGAGGCACTGCCTTTTGAGCTTGTGTGCACCACCGGAGGGGTCTTTGCTGGCATAATACTGGTTAAAATGACTGATATGATCGAGATGATTCCCGGACTGCTGGTACTCGTTCCGGCGATACTCGGAATGCGCGGCAACATCTCTTGTACGCTCGGATCCCGTCTCGGCAGCGCAGTACATCTCGGATTGATCAGCAAGATCGAGCGGAACCCAGAACTCATAAACAATGTGACAGGTTCGCTGATGCTCAGTCTGATCATGTCGATCGTGCTTGGGGTGCTTGCACATCTCATGACCGTGGCGTTCGGCATGCCGAGCGCGGGGATTCTCCTCCTCGTTCTGATTGCTGTCATCTCCGGAGTGTCCTCCGGTGTGATCCTCTCCATACTCGCCGTTGTAATAACCATCGGCGCTTTTAGACATGGCATCGATCCGGATAACGTCACCACGCCTGCGATCGGGACGCTTGGCGATGTTGTCACGATGTTTACAGTATTCTATACTGCAAAGGTGGTGATCTGGGGATGGCATATTATACAGTGACCGGAATCGTGAAACGGGGAATTCCCGTTCTCCTGATCGCCGCAATAATCAGCACCACATCGGGTCAACTGCTTCATGCGAGGCAGGAACTCCTGATCGATTTTTCCGTACTTCTGCTCCTGATTCCACCGTTGATCAAGATTGGCGGCGACACCGGCAGCATTCTCGGAGCGCGGCTCTCGTCAGCGTTTCATCTCGGTCTTGCCGACTCGGTCACGAGCGTGGTTGTCACAAACAGCGTTCTGGCGTGTTTATTGATCGGATGCGTGTCGTGCGTGGCTCTGAGCGTCGTTGTCTGGGCGGCTGCGCTTCTGCTGGATATCGAGGTCGTGTATGTGGTGCTCCTCAAAGTGACACTGATAGCAGGAGGGATCGACATGATCGTCGTCTTTGCCGCAACCATCGGAATGGCATCTCTTGCGCACCGGTACGGGCTCGATCCGGATGACGTCGTGATCCCGATCATAACATCAATAGGCGACATCGTAGGGATCGCGTCGGTCTTTGTCGCGGCATCTGTGGTGCTGTAGGTTCATAACACCCTTTGCGTCTCTGCGTCTCTGCGCCTTTGCGTTAAATCAGAGGAAACGCAAAGACGCGAGGGCGCAAAGGCGCAAGGAATGAAAAACGCAGTTTATGTTGTAGTGCCCGGGCGTATACCCCTACAGCACCAGTTCCATGCCATCGTACCCCAGATTCCACTGCAGAACAGCCTCGTCGTGCGGCGGGAAGAGGTGGCTCATGTGGATCATCACCATCTCTTTTGCAGAAAGCGTTGCAGAGAGTTCCTCCGCCTCTTCGGTGTTCATGTGCTTCGTGAGATTGAAGAGCGGCGGCGTGATCGCATCACAGATCAGCAGGTCCGGGTTCTGCATCAACGCAATTGAACGCTCTGGAATCTGTTTCTGGGTGTCGCCGGTTATGACGAGTTTCTTTTCACCGTCGCGCACCAGAACGCCGGCAGGTTCAGAAACAGGTGGATGGTATACCTGAAAAAGCGTGAACTCTAGTCCGATCAGGCGGAATGGCTCATACATGGCAACATTATGCCGTACCGGATCCATGAAATAGAGGTACTGGAGTATGTAATCAAGAGTCCCTTTCACGCCGTACACGCCCACGTGATCCTGAACCCGATAGAACTCGCCGAACCCGGCATAGTGGTCGTAATGCCCGTGCGTCCAGATCACGCCATCAACGTGGTCAATTCCAGATTTTAAGAGCTGGTACCGAAGATCAGGACCGGTATCGATCAGAACGCGCCCCTCGTCTGACTCGACCAGAATCGAGAACCGCGTTCGAGCGCTCCTCCCTCCTGCGAGCGCATCCATACATGCGGGGCATCTGCATCCGATCTTTGGCGTGCCGACGGTGTCGCCGGTGCCGAGCAGGACGATTCTCATTCTTGCGTGTATTCCTTCATCATCAGACCCACCCGGCTGCTGAAATCGTCGGCAGCAGCGAGCAGGTCTGGCTGTGTGACAAACATCTGGTTCCGAACGAGCGAGTGGAGCACAGCCTCCCGAACGACCATCCGCAGGTCAGAGCCTGTGAACCTATCAGTCACTCTGGCGAGCTCATCCGTGTCAAAGTCGCCTTTTACCTTCAAAAGCACGATATCAAGAATCTTCCTGCGCATCTCACAGTCAGGTGGCGGGAAATCCACGATCTCGTCAAAACGCCTCCACACAGCGCGATCCAGCAGATTCGGATGGTTCGTAGCTCCAATCAGAAGAACTCCGTCATCGATCAGACTGATCTCATCGATCGCCTTCAGGAGCGTGTTCACTGTACGTTTTAACGCGGCGTTTTCATCGGACATCCTCGTTTTTGCGATGAAATCGAACTCATCGATGAACAGGATGCAGGGGTTCAGTTTTTTCGCAAGTTCGAAGACCTTGTCCACATTTTTTGAGGTCTCTCCGAGGTACTGGGAGGTGATCATCGAAAGCTTGACCTCAACAAGCGGGATGCTCAACTTCTCAGAGAGCGCTCTTGCTGTCGAGGTCTTGCCGGTTCCCGGCATCCCGATGAAGAGCATCTTCCCAATCTCGCAGAGCCCGATCTCCCGGAGGTAGTCTCGGTGTTTGATCGCCTGAACGATCTTCTCGATCTTCGCTTCCTGATCCGGGGTGAGCACGAGTTCATCCATCCGCTGCCTGACGTCCTCTGGTGCAACGAGGTGTACAAGCGTCAGAAGATCGACATCGTCGGAAGATTTGGCGATCTCTGCTGCAAGCGAGGCGAGATATTCCCTGTCGCGCTCCTTCGGCTGGACTGCACGTGCCGCTTCCTCGTAGCTCACGTCCGCGCCCGCGCCCGCGCCTTCCGCCTCATAGAACGATGCGAGTACCGGATTTTTGCGGATGCGGTCTATGGAACCCGCTTCTTTTAAAAACCAGTCTTTTGCGAGATCAAAGACTGTGAGTCTGAGTTCCGCACCGAATTCCTCAAATTCGATGAAAGGTAATCTGTTAATTTCCTGTTTTACGCCGTTAATTCCGTAAATCGCTCTGACATCATCGATCCGAACGCAGATCGGGCGTTTCACGCCACGTTTTCCGCTGTCCCAGTAATGCTTTCTTACTTCCACTGGCAGGTCGCCCTCTGCCAACCGTTCCGATTGGTTGTAGATTTGCGCTGTTAAGAGCAGTTCAACGATTGCGCACGGGTCGGTCTGGTCTGACATGTAACCACCTCGATATTAGACTACGACTCTTGGCTGCAAAGATGCAAATAGTTTTTGGCTCTCTCTGTAATTCGCGTTGGAAGCATCTCACAGATGAATCATACTTGTGTAGCGTTATCGGCTTATAGATGGCTGCGCCGATGCTGCGCATTCACGAATGACACGTTTAAACGAATTTTACGAATGTTAAAATGGAATAAATTCGTGTCATTCGTCCATTCGTGAAATCCTCTCTTCTATGCTAACCATACAGCACTACCCCATCCCGTTCTACAAGTCTGTTAAATAAACAATCCTTGCTCAAATCGACGACGTCCAGCGGCTTGGACAGATCTCTATACAGCTCCCAGCAGAAATCAAAGAATGATTCGGGCGCAAGTCCAGTTACGCCGATGTCTATATCGTTCGCGTCTCTTCTTTCTCGGGATGAGCCGAAGAGTATCACTCTTGTCAATTTGTATTTTTTTGCGTATTTTAATATCAGAAACTTATCGTTTTTGGAGATCATGGTATCTTATGTTTTCTTGACGATATATCTGGATTTCGGCTGACTGACGCAAGCCCACCGCTCGACTGAAGTACTTGCTCAATAAGTTGTGGTAAATCGGTATTGTTGAGTTTATGGTACTGGCTTCCCACAGCGATTTTGTAAAATTGGGTCTGGAAATCCCACACAATATTGAGCATGTACCGACTGAAGAATAAAAATAAAAAAGAGAGACGATCTCAGAAGAGATCGCCAAGATTAACCTTGAATGCGCCCAGACTTCCGCCGTAATTTCCAGCAGTAATCTTCTTGACACCCGGAACCTTCACAGCAGCCTCGATCCCTGCTTTGGTTGCAGCAGTCACAGCCTCGATGTCAAGACCATTGATCACGAGTTCGTAGACCGCGTTCACATCTGCCGGGATGTTCGTGTCCTCGACCTTGTCTTTGAGTGTTGGGGCGAACCTCTGGTTCGTTGTCGCCTGCATGAACGTGTACGTGTCAGCACCAGGCTTTGAGCCGCTTGCAACGATCCCTCCGGGAAATGGCGTGATTGAGCCTTCGCATTGCAGAACCGCTTCCACCGCCTTCTCTGCTGCCTCAAGCCCGTTCATCTGAGTATCTGCAAGGATGAAGAAGTTGCCGCCTGCAACACCATCGACGGCGCCGATTCCGTGCTCTATGATGAAATCTCCTTCCATCATCGGGATCGCGTACGCCTTGCGCCCGCCGACCTCGATCTCTGATTCGTAGCCGTCCGCAAAGAACTTCATCTTGAACCCGGTGTCAAACTGCTTCTCAGCGTCAGGCAGCCCGTTCCAGACAGCGGTCGTCGGTGCTGTCAAGACGCACTGACCGATCCTCTTGAGAAGCTGATCCTCAAGCGCCTTGTACCCGAATGTGCATATCTGGATGTACACGCCCGGACGCCCGTCTGGCGTCTCGCTGCCATCGACCACGCACTCAATTCCAGCCTCTGCCGGGCACATGATAACAGATGTCCCGAATCCTGTTGCTTCCGTTGCAGCAACCATTGCCCAGTGCTTGCTCGCGCCAGTGATCAGCACCCGTGCAATCTTGATACCAAATGCCTCTGCGTAGGTATCTTCGATTTCTACTCCGTTCAGTTCCATAGAAATACCTCGTGTCCCATACACCGGACTACTACAAAAGGGTTTAGATTGTGCCGTTGGAAGCTGAAGAGGAAGCTGCGAATGAGCCGCGGACACGTCTCACGATCACTCCACGAACCGCGCTGTCGCACAGAAACACGATTGTAGGGATTACCACTCGCCACATTGTCACCTTGAGCGAACATATAATGCGGTATGCAAACGTCTGCTCATGAAAGACCGGATGCAGCCGGATCGAGACCGCGGGAAGGCGGGTCAATGGGGCGGAAGCTGCGTACAGGAACCCTGATAACATGCCGGTCTCGGCAGGGTCATCGAGCCCGAATGTTGCGCGGCACGAAAGTTCCTTAAATTCAATTCTCTGCACCACTTTCCGCACCAGCGCGGTCACAGGACGGTGCAGCGTGCGAAACAGCTCAAAGAGACGCCTGATATCTGTTTCATCCCACGCCGCCCCCCACCGTCGTCCTGCTGCCCTCCCTGCTACTCTCCCTGCTGCATCCCCCACATCCGCTTCCACTACCACATCTTCTCTTCGGTCTTC
>JAGGRW010000089.1 GCA_021159385.1 Methanosarcinales archaeon | reverse complement strand
GGTTGCCGGCGGAGAGACTGACGAGAGGCTGGACACTGCTGCTGAGTATCTCAAGGAAATTATTGGCATCATGCGGGCTGGATTCTCGGATATGCGAAGTGGATTCTCGGATATGCGAAGTGGATTTGAAAATCTCAATTCCAAGATGGATGTAATGATCGAGGGGCAGAACGTTATGATCGAGAAGCATGATGCGACCCTCAGCGAGATCCGCGGATTGCGAGAAGACATGAAAAGCTACATGGACATGAAATTCGGCGAAATCGAGGACGAATTATCCGCAATGAAGAACGCACTGAAAGAACACGGAATCTCGTATTAATGATCCGATCGAAACGCAAGTGCACGGGAATTCTCGTGTAAGCGAAAAAAGAAGAAGCGGGGCGGGCAGCCCCGTGTTGGTTTGCGTGTCCGGGCGGATCACGCCTTGATAGCCTTGCTGATTACAGCAATCCGCTGCCCGGTCGGGTTGTACCAGAACTCAACCTCTACCATCTTATTCACATTCAAATCAGTCAGGCCAGGAGAACCCTGTTCACCTTCGCCACCCCACGAAGTACTCATATTACTAGCCGCAATGGTAATGTTGCCTTCCTTTCCTGCACTGAATGCATCGCCACTGCTGCCCGCGGGGTCGAAAGTTACTGATTTGCCCTCAGACTTCACAATGATCTTGACATCATCCATTGCCAGATCGTCCCCACCTCTGTGTTCGAGTGTGATAGTATCTGCGCCATCCTCCGCAGCAGTTATCTCAATATTCGCTGCCGGCGTCTTCTCCGGAGTGCCCATCCCGAAGACGAACGCCCCAATCACTGCTGCAAGTATCACGGTGATCGCAACCATCAGTATGACACCAATGACCGGCGATACCGCACTCTCTTCCTTCCTTATGTTTCTGTTATCCATTATGTTAACCCCCTTAGGTTACTTCTTTCGGTTGTCTATAGTCTTCTTCAATCTCTCGGCCCACATATCCCCTTCGTCAGTGTACGGACATTCGAGATAATGCTCCACTGCTGCGGCAACCGCGTCCTTCGTCGTGTTATGTCCGCTCTTCTTCTTGAGAGCCTCGAGATCGTCGTTCGTTAGCACGGTTTGCACATGCAGGATCTTTGTCATCATCTCGCTCCTCGGGACTCGCTCCCGACGATAGTATCTCATTACCATAATGAGCTATATAAATGGTTCGGTTTCGGTCTGCGCAGATCGTGAATTGTTCGCGGTTCGGGCGCAATCGAAAAATCTTTTCGTGGGTGGGGGTCTTCTCCGAAGGATTGTGATTGAGTGGCGGAAGGGAGTGGTGCAGGCAGGCGGATGTGGGGGGGTGGTTTCAAGCGAACCTCCAGCGCTCATCCCCGCATGCAACCTCCCGTAACAGATGCTCCCGAATTTATTCGGGGGTGGCATGGTTGGGGCTCTATTGATGGGTCGCAAATCCACGCGAACAGTATTATAAAACACGACGATCGAATTATCAGTAGGTGATAACGAATGGAAGAACCGACAGAGAAAGACATAACTTTCAAGAGTCAAAAAGTCCGGGAAATTTGGGGCAGCGCCTTGAAGTACCTACCTGGATTATTAGAGGAGTTAGAAGGAGTTAAAACTCATGAAAAAGCCAAATCTCCTCGTGATTGGTGAAACAAATTTTATTTATTCAATTATCCTTGCACAGGTTATTCGTGCACGGTTACTTATTTGTTAGCAGTATCTCGTCATCGCCAAAAAAATTCCTGTACCCGCCGTGCCCACTCGGGCGGCATCGATGATAGTAAACCTGCTTCCGCCCTGCACAACCACGCCACACCACGCCACACCACACCACGCCACATCATAATATACCAGAACCGCAGATACTCTACTCATGCACCAGACCGCACTCAAATACGAGATGGAAGTTTCAGACGGCGGCAGGTTGGAGCTGCAAACGCCCCTCTCGAAAGGGACCCGGGTTGTTCTTTTCGTTGTGCGGGAGTCTCCGGACGACTTCAGTGATCTGATGGAGGCATCCGAAAGCACACTTGGATTCTGGGATAACCCGATCGATGATGAGGAATGGAACGATGCTTGATCAACGGGACATCGTCTTGATTCCGATCCCATTTACGGATCTGTCATCATACCGACGCCGCCCGGTGATCATAGTGTCCAATGATAAATACAACCGGGAAACCGATGATATCGTGGTTGTGGCGATGACATCGAATCTAAAGCCAGCCGACTAGGGATTTGTGATTACTTCCGATGATCTGGAACTTGGAATCCTCAGGAGACCAAGCCGCGTCCGCGTTGATAAGATTTACACACTTGCCCGGTCAATTGTGGTGAAGACGTTCGGACGCGTCAACGAGACGACTTTCGACCGTATTTGCGGCTTGTTGCGAGAATTGACAGCGAAAAACTCTTACAGAGGGTAACCCTCCCGGATACGCTGATACGAGAGGGCGCAAACCCAAACGAGCACAAAAACGTTATGACCGCTCGCAAGATAAGCAAGTCTCATGAAGAAAATCACTGCGATCGTATCAGGACGGATTCAGAACGTTGGGTACAGGGCAAGGGTCGTCTCGATCGCAAAAGAGTTCGGAGTGGTAGGCTCGGTCCAGAACCTCGCTGACGGCAGGGTCAGGACAATCGCCGAATGTGAAGAGGAGGTTCTGGAGAGATTTCTTGACGCAATAAGAATCAAGAACACGTTGATTAATGTTCACAATGTTCTGGTTGAGTATTCCGATGCTACCGGAGACTATGCTGCTTTTTATAAACTCGTTGGAGAGGGCGAGACTGGCGAGCGGCTGGACAAGGCATCCGAATATCTCAAGGATATGATCGTTATTATGAAAACCGGATTCGAAGATATGCGAACTGGATTCAAGGATATGCAAACCGGATTCGGAGAGATGAAAGAAGAGATGAAAACCGGATTTGAAATGCTTGGTTCAAAGGAGGATCGAACCATAGAGGAGATCGGATACGTGAGAGGAGATCTGAATAGTTACCTCTGCGGTTAAATTCCCTGTTTGGTGCAGGTTGTGCTCCATGTCCCGGTGGTCTCTGCATAGTGAAGTCCTATGATGGTGGTTTACGTGCCTGAGTAGTACACGTATTGAGCAAATAATTAGAATTCACTTCAGAACCGTCCCGGTCTCGATGAACCACAGGTACAGGTCCAGCTCTGCCAGATTCATATCCAGCTCAGCGGCAAGCGCCCCCAACACTCCCTCAATCTCCAGGTATTTTGCTTTTGTGAGCGTCTTCGGTCTTTCAATCGATCCGGATCGTACCAGAAGATCAATTATGTGAAAATCCACGATCGCTGAATTTTTGTAGCCGATATTCCTGATAAAATGGCTTGCCTCTTTGTATCCAATACCTTTTATATTTTTGACCAGCCACTCTCTCAATCCATGCTCATCATCACAGGACAGGATAACATCTTTCAGTGAATTTTTATGTTTCCTTGCCTCGACGATATACTTCGCCCTGACATTGGGGTATCGATGGCCGAGTTCCTTTAATTTCCTTGCCAATTGCGGTTCAACAAGAGTTAAAAATCCACCGCCTATCTCGCTCTGAATTTTTATACTCTTTTCTGCGTTAAAATTCGCAGTCAGGATGCAGAAGCATAGTTCCTCAAAGATTTTGCCATGTTCCCCCATGAGAGCCGCCTCGAACTCTTTTATGCGGGCGCAAACCAGTTTCCCGACTTCACCCCCTCTCAGAGCAACGACTGTAGAGAGCAGCCGATTTAGGGAATCCGGAGGTTTCAGATGATTTGGAGGATTTAGAGAACCCGACGATCCGCTGATTCTACTCATTGAACCGCTTGTGCGCAGCCTCCAGTGCAGCGATTCCAGGGAGCGTGCGTCCGGAGAGGAAGTCGATACATGCGCCGCCGCCTGTGCTGATGTGCGAGATCCTCGACTCGATACCGAGATCATACGCCTCTGCTGCGATATGTCCGCCCCCGATTATCGAGAACTTCGATTTCGTCGCTGCAAGGAGGAGTTCCTTCGTTCCGAGCGCAAACGCGTCTTTCTCAAACAATCCGGCTGGACCGTTCATGATGACGGTTCTCGCATTCTTGATCTTCTCTCCAAACGAGACGATCGTGTTGAGCCCGATGTCGCATATCGCAAGATCGGTCGGTAGCTCGGACACCGACAACTCCACGCGCTTTTCAGAGTCAGAACATGCCAGATCGACAGGCACCACAATCTTGTCGCTGTACTCCGCAAGGAGCTTGTGTGCGCGTTCGACCTCGATTGCGCATCCGATCGAATCGATGAACTCGCTGTTCTTCCTGCCGATGTTAACACCATCTGCTGCCAGGAATACGTTTGCGACAACCCCGGTCACAAGGACAAAGTCCACTTCATCGCGGGCGGCAACGTTCTCAATTACGTCAATCGAGTCGTTTGCCTTGATCCCCCCAAGAACGAAGACAGCTCCGCCTTCCGAAAACCCCCGGCTTAGCGACTTGATCTCCTTTTCCATCAAACGCCCCGCAACCGACGGCAGAACCTCTGTGAATCCGACGACAGAGAGATGCGACCGGTGCGAGACCGCAAACGCATCATTCACAAACAGATCCACGTGCGGCGAGAGTTTCGCAACCATGATGCTCCCTGCATGTTCGGCTGGGGATCTGGACATGCTCTCTTCCGAATAGAACCGCACATTCTCAAGCAGGATGATGTCGCCGTTCTTCATCGATTTGATGGCAGTTATCGCATGTGATCCGAAGATGTCGTCCACGTAGGTGATAGTGCGCCGGCAGAGGCGTTCCAACCGCTGCGCATGTGCCTGCATCGTTGTAAAGTCCATTTTTCCTGGCCTGCTCTGGTGCGCGAGCAGGACGACCTTCGAATCGGCGAGATCGCTTAAGGTCGGTAGATGGCTTTTGAATCGGGAATCATCCAGAATCGTTCCGTCCGGTGACATCGGCGAGTTCAGATCCACCCTCACAAGTACGGTCCTGCCGGACACGGACACGTCATCAAGAGTTAAACAATTTGGAGATGACATGTGTGAATATCTCATACCAATACATATTTAAACTTATCAGGGTGTTTGTGCGGAGGTGTGAGAATTGAGGTGCCGGGGTGCTGGGGTGTGAGAGTGCATGAAAGAGTTGCGACCGGCGGTTCGGGGTTGGTATTCGAACCCAGATGAACCAGATGTTCCAAAGGAACCGCGGGTCGCAAGCATGCCGCGGGCACTTCTTGTGGAGGTGGCAGAACCCGCTTGCTATTGGTGGCTGCGGCGGCGAGTGTGGGGACGGGCGCTGAGTGGGATGTTGTATCCGGGTGACTCGATTAGAGGATGCGACCTGCGGCGCAGGGGATTCAGTTGAAAAATATAATGAACCGCAGATAAATGCTGACTGCGATCTGCGATCTGCGAAGCAGAGCCGTTAAGATAGTGGTGCGAGAAATGGTTCAGCATGTACCGATTCATGGACAGCTTCTCCGAACTCGGAAGATTCTTCGGAAGACTGAACACATATTACGCGCTGCTCGATGCAATCCTCGTCTTTGTCCTGTCGTACGCGATCGCGATCGTAACCGGCATCCACCACATCGGCGCAGATATGATTCAAGCCGACATCATCAGGTTTTCGGATATCGGAAAGGAGATCGCTGCACCTGCGTTGTGTGCAATTGTCTTTGCTGCTGCGATCACGCTCCTGGTGTCGGCTGCGATCGCGATGTTTGCGAGGCAGCGGGACCCGGATCGCGTCTGTGCAGCGATCGGAGCGGCATATCCCGAGCTGGAGGAGCCCCTTGCGGCTGCGCGGGACAATTGCGGGGTCGAAAATATTATGGTAAACGATCTTGCAGACGACGTGGCTAAAAAGATGGATGAGATTGAATATTCGTCACTTCTGGACCAAAAACGGCTCACATCAAGGGTTATTTTGATTGTTGTTTTTGCGTTCATCATTACGTCGTTTGCGGTGGCGGATTTTTCTTTGATCGGGCAGGGCAGTGATCTGAAACTACCGATCATTCGAGGATCGGGGGGTGGCGGCAGTGGTAACGATGGTAGCGGGGGCATGGGCGCTGGCGGAGATTCTATGTCAACGGACGCGGAAAGTGCCGATCGCCGCGACGACATCTACGGCGAGCCGTCGGTCGCATCGATTACGGGCACAAATCTCGACCTTAAGATGTACCCGGGTGTCGGATCCGAGTTCTCGATCCGGGAAACGTCGGAAACCGGGATGCATGACTTTGAGGAGTCTTCGCAGTTCCCTGTGGAGCCGGTCGCCTCAGAAACATCGGATGAACGAATAGAGGATGCGGATCTGGTCGCACGATACTTCGAGGAACTACATGCCGCGGGATGATAGGATGATGGAATGGTGGGGCAGGGATGCCGGGGCGATAGGATGGCGAGATGCATGGATGATAGGATGACTGGATTGCGAGACAGCGGGGCTGCGAGATGACAGGATTGATTGCAGATGTATGACGTGACGATCGTTGGTGGCGGTCCTGCAGGCGCAATCGCCGCACACAGGGCTGCAAAAGCCGGACTCTCAGTTCTTGTCCTCGAAAAGGCAAAGTATCCGCGAGACAAGCCCTGCGGCGGCGGCGTATCGCAGAAAGCGCTTTCTGTGATCGGGAAAATCGACAAGGAGTTGGTCGAGCGTGAACTGTTCGGTGCGAGGATCTTTCTTTCGGATCACCGGAATTTTACGGAGATTTTGGATGATCGTATCGCGATAACGACCATGCGAAGGAATCTTGACCACTGGCTGATCAAAAGAGCCGAAGCTGCCGGGGCTGTGGTTCGGGATTGCGAGGGTGTAACTGATCTTCACGTCAGCAAAGACTACGCGGAGGTGGTGACATCCGGGAATCGCTACCGCTCGCGGATTGTGATCGGGTCAGACGGTGTAAACAGCACGGTTGCGAGAAAGTCTGGCATCAGGAAGAGATGGGACGATGGCATCGGCATCTGTCTGGAAGCCGAGGTTGAACTCGGGGAGACGCTGGTCGAGGAGTGTGTCGGAACAGAGATCGCTGAGTTCTACTTTGTCGGAGATTGGGGTTACGGATGGGTGTTTCCGAAGAGTGATCGCATCTCAATCGGAGTCGGCGGATGGAAAACAGAGATACATGAGCCAAAGAGGTTCTTTGAGCGGTTTGCAGGCGATGTCTCGCGGCAGAAGGGAATCGATATCAAGAGCAGGATTAGGAGAGTTAACAGTTACCGCATTCCTGCTGGCGGCTTTGACCGGCGAATCGTGGGGGACCGCGTGCTTCTGGCAGGCGATGCCGCCGGCTTCGTCGATCCGTTTCTCGGCGAAGGGATGTATTATGCCATGAAGAGCGGCGAGATCGCAGCAGACACAGTCGTGGACGCTGCCCGGGATGATCGTTTCTCCGAAGAGTATCTACAGAGATATGTTATGAGGTGCGAAGAAGAGTTTAATTATGACCTGAGATCGGCATTGAAGTTTGCAAACGTCGTTTATGGTCATCAAAACCTGTTTTTGAAAATATTGGAGAGAGATAGGCGGTTGTTTCGGGAATATTTGAGAGTCGTGAGAGGGGACCGGACATACACCGATTTTAATAGATGGTGCATCATGAGATCTCCGGTGACGCTTGCGAGGCTGGTGATCTGACGAGTCCCTGACGAGTCCATGTTTCGGGCAGGGGGAGTCGATTGGATGGTTTGTGGGGAACGTGCGGTATGGAAATTACAGAAAGACCCTCAATTGCGTTCGCGCTCATGCGCTCATGCACTCAGGCACTCAATCACTCAAATCACCTGCCCCCCTGCATCGAGTAGATGATAGCCCACATTGCGAGAAACACATTTATACCGCCTGAGTCCGAATGATGATCATGACGGATCTGAGCAACAGAACGATATTGATGGTTATCGCGCCGTCGGGTTTCAGGGACGAGGAACTGTTCGTCCCGGAGGAATTTTTCGAGAAGAACGGGGCGGAGGTCGTGATAGCTTCTGACAGGAAAGGAACAGCGAGAGGAATGCTTGGCAGGACTGCATCTGTCGATCTTTCCGTATCCGAAGTCGATATCAGCGATTATGATGCCGTCGTCTTTGTCGGGGGATCCGGCGTTGAATCGCATAAACTCTACGAGAATGAGGCATACCTGAAACTGGCAGCGGATGCGGACAGTTCCGGAAAGGTCATCGGTGCGATCTGTCTCGGTCCGATGGTTCCTGCAGGCGCTGGCATCCTGTCAGGAAAGAATGCGACCGTCTTTGAAAGCGGCACATCATACATCACCGGGAAGGGTGCCAACTACACTGGCGCGGGAGTGACCCGGGACGGCAGGATCGTTACTGGGGAAGGACCGGCTATGGCAGAGGAGTTTGCACGGACGGTTGCCGGAGCACTGGCACTGGGTGATTGAGAATCCATGACACCACACCTCGATCCATGGGCATCTGCCGGCATCGACGACTATTCGAAGTTATTCGAGGAGTTTGGGATACAATCATTCGATGAGCTCCTCCCTCATGTCCCGGATCCGTGTCCGTTTATGCGAAGGAGGATCATCTTCGGACACAGGGGCTATGAGCCGGTACTGGACGCGATCGTCCACAAAAAGCCTTTCGCGGTGATGAGCGGGTTCATGCCTTCCGGGAGAAACCATCTCGGAAACAAGATGGTGATGGAGGAGATCATCTGGCATCAGCATAAGGGCGGCGATGCATTCGTCGGGATTGCCGATATGGAGGCGCATTCGGTCCGCGGGATGTCGTGGAAGGACTGCCGGCGGATCGGGGTCGAGGATTACATCCTCAGTCTGATCGCGCTCGGATTTGAACCCGACGGGCACATCTATTACCAGTCAGAGTGCTCTGATGTGCGCGATCTTGCATTCGAACTCGGAACGAAGACGAATGTGACCGAACTCTCCGCGATCTACGGATTCAGCGGCGAAACGAGCATCGCACACCTCCAGAGTGCGCTTGTGCAGAGCGCGGACATACTCCAGCCGCAGATCGGAAGGTACGGCGGTCCAAAGCCGGTCGTGATCCCTGTCGGCGCTGATCAGGACCCGCACATCAGGCTCGTGCGCGGGCTTGCAAGCAAGATGCGAATGTTTCGGTGTGAGATCAGGTCGGTTCATACTACGCAGCATTACGCAAGTGTAGAGAGCGCAAACGGGGTGCAGATCTCCAGGCACGAGGTTTACGAGAGCACCGGGCAGTACATCAGCGTGCGCGGCAAATCCGCACCGAAGGCAGCACTATCATCAGTGGCATCAGCCATCAATGGCATGGGTTACGATGTGAATCAGTACGAAGAGCATCTCGACATCGTTGCAGATAGCGTCGATGCACGTCTCTTCGAGGCGATCGAATCTGTCGTGCAGAGAACCGAGATCGCGTTTGGAGGCTACGGGTTCGTGCCGCCGGCAGCGACCTACCACAGGTTCATGAGCGGACTATCCGGCGGGAAGATGTCAAGCAGCATTCCTGAGAGCATAATCGCACTGACCGAGCCTGCTGAGGATGCTTTCGCGAAGGTGAAGAATGCAAAGACCGGCGGGCGGATGACGCTCGATGAGCAGAAGCGGCTCGGCGGGGAACCTGATAAATGCACAGTGTATGAACTCCTGCTATTCCACCTGATACCAGATGATAAGGAGATCGTGGAGATCTATCACGAGTGCAGGAGCGGAGAGAGGATGTGTGGACCGTGCAAGGCATACACTGCCGAACTGATGGCTGATTTCCTGCGTGGGCACCAGGAAGAGCGTGAGATTGCGAGGGAGCGGCTCGGCGAGTACGGGCTTGTTTCCGGGCAGGGCGAGGTGTGAAGATGAACAAATCCAGTGAATATACTTCACACCGCCACAACTTGAGCTTTTCAAATCTCTGAAACCGCAATGCGAACGAAGGCTTATGCCCCTGTTTGCAGGTGATATTGGTTTGGTTCCGCCAATGAAAAAAAAGCGCAGTTTATGCCGTGCAGGGTATATACGTTGCCCTGCAACATCTTCACGCCCTCACGACCTTGTCTCCCACTTCGCAAGCTCCAGCACCTCAGAAAGCGACTTCCCGCGCTCTATCTCCGCTCGTATCCGAAGTTCAGTCTTGTAAACCTCTTTTGCGCGCCTTGCAATCTCGTAAGCCCGCTCCTTCGGAATCACAACGACGCCGCTATCGTCACCAACAATATAATCGCCAGTCCTGACAATCTGACCCCCGCACGTAATCTCCACGCCGATCTCGCCATATCCCTTCGGCTCGCCTGCATTCGGCACAATCGCACGCGCAAAGACCGGATAATTGAGTTTTCTGATCTCATCCACGTCCCTTACCGCACCATCGATCACGACACCCGCAACTTTTCGGTTCATGCAACTGAGAGTCGCAAGTTCCCCCCATGGCGCAATATCCGCACTTCCGTTGTCGATCACGATCACATCACCCTCGCAAGCAAGGTCGATCGCCTCAACAGGCTTTGCCCAGTCCCCTGGAAGTGTCTGAACCGTGATCGCCCTTCCCGCGATCTTCAGACCAGTGCATATCGGAACAATCCCGCTCATTGCGCCTTTGCGGTGCATCGCATCCGAGATGTTCGGTGTTGAGACTTGCCTGAGCAGTTCGATTGTTCTCTCGCTCATTGACTGCCCCCTGACCTGTCCTGTTGACGCGGCTCCGCGATCGATTGCTCCGCGGATGACCTGTGCGGACGCGGACGCATCGTCTGAACGCGTGATCTCGCCACCGATGATGATGATATCAGCACCAGCAGATGCCACCTGTGCAGCAGCCGCATGGTCAAGCCCGCCCGCGACCGCAATCTCAATATTTACGGTGTCCACGACATTTTCGAGGACATCGAGTGCATCCATGCCGGTCATCTGCTGATCGATCCCGACATGAACGCAGACGCAATCGATTCCGAGTTCTTCGAGCTCCTTTGCACGGTTGACCGGATCGCCTGTGGATAGAAGGTCAGCCATGAGCCGCACACCGTACTTTCTTGCGGATCTGACCGCATCCGCAATCGTTGAGTCATCCGCGCTCCCGAGGATCGCAACGATGTCTGCGCCGGATTTTGCAGCCATCTCGACCTCGATTGCTCCCGTGTCCACCGTCTTCATGTCAGCGACGATCGCGTGGTTCGGAAACGCCTCTCTGATCGCACGCACCGCATCCATGCCCTCGCTCTTGATGAGCGGAGTTCCAGCCTCGATTATGTCTACGTATTCGGACGTCTCCTCTGCGATTGCGATTGCACGGTCCGTCTCGAGCAGATCGAGTGCGAGCTGGAGTCTCTTTCGGGTCATGTCATCTATCTGGGGTGCGAGAGGATATTAAAGATGTCCTGTGTGTCTGGGATTCAAAACAAACGGGATTGTATGCTCATGTGGGGACTATCTAAAAAGTAAATTGTCATGACACTACACTCGCCTCGGCACGATGAAATAAGCCAGCGCAACCACCGCCAGCACCCAAACCCCGTGCAGATGACACATCTCCGCACCGCCCCGGGTCGAATGCGCAGGAGGCTTCGAAGGATCCAACTGACCATTCTGATCCCCATTCGCGGGAGTCTCCACGATTCGCCGTATGGATTCCGAGATCTCTGATGCGTTCACCTCCGAAAC
This sequence comes from Methanosarcinales archaeon, assembly GCA_021159385.1. GTDB lineage: Archaea > Halobacteriota > Methanosarcinia > Methanosarcinales > Methanogasteraceae > Methanogaster_C. The sequence goes on along the minus strand of JAGGRW010000089.1, from coordinate 13,803 downwards.
GTTCGTCCCGTTCCCATGGCATGCAAACGACCGTGCAGTTCTCGCAACCATCCGGGAATACCCGTAATCGATGATCCGATCGATATCCGACGGCGCAAGCGTCTTCGCGTGCTCATAAGCACTTGCCGCAAGAATCGGCTCTGCCCCACACTCTCTTGCAGAGATTATGGCGGACATCGCATCCCTTTCGCTCTTATTCGCCTTTTCAGCCAGGTCATCGACTCCTATGAGCTCGATCGCGGTTCCGGCATAGACCATCGCATGAAGCGAATCATAGATTGCGCCGGCGTAGTATCCTGTGTGCAGCTCAATTCTGGCACGGGCAAGGTCATCCGCCGCAGCGGTCAGAAGCGACGAACTCCCGCGCCCACTACCCCTTCCACCCCCTCCACTGCCGGTTTCGTAGATCAGCGCACTTGCGTACGCGAGGATTGACGCGGACTGGCTGTAGTACCTGCCCGCTCGATCGCGGAGCAGATCGTCGGAAGTCGCGGTTCCAGAACCACCGATGCACGAGAGGGTCGCCCACCATCTGGCAGACCGCGCCCGCTCCATCGCAAATGCCAGAAGATCGATCGCATCATCCGCGCTCCTCATCCTTCTTGCATCCTCAAGCCCACCTCTTGCGATCGTCAATCTGGATTCTGCTGCACCTATTCCCTCCAAAATCCCGTTCTTCGACTTCGCATCCGCTATATCGAGTTCCGCTTCCTCTATCTCCTCGATGGTGCACTCGACAAGCCCGCGGAGGTATCTATCTCCATCTCCGCCTCTGTCATCCGATGTGAGGTACTCTGCGTGCCAGCCGATGCGCCGCAGCGCGATCATCGTGTTGAAACTCCGGCTCATAGATGCGTAGTAATTTCCAGCATCGTAATCGCTCTGTGCGTCGTCTATCGCCTGACTCTGGCGATTGAGCGCACTCTCGAATTGGGAATCGGCGATTGGAGCTATAATTGCGTCGGTATCATTGTACCGCGCCCTTGAATCCCCGAGCAATGCGAGAGCGAGGGGCTGCATCGCCTGCACATACGTGTGGGTCTGCACATCCCCTGTCAGCAGTATCAGGGGAATTTCGTGACCCGTGTACATAAAAATGGCGTCTCGTATCTCCTCGATCTCCACAACCTCCACCCCCTGACGTGCTCCAAGATTGATCACATCTATCGTAATCGGTTCCTCGGAGATCGTTACAAAAAGACCTTTGTGGACGATTGTTCGCTCGACAACAGTCACATTTCCCTGTCCGGGCGGTATCAGGAACGTGTGCGCACCGCCCATCGCGGATGCGTTCAGTTTCGCAGGTATTCCGCCGACCGCACCGACCGAGCCGTCCGGGTTGATCATGCCGGTCATGACGACCCCGGGATCGACAGTCCAGTTCATGAGCGCTGCAACGGTTGCGGCGGTCGTCGCTGCGCCTGCTGACGGTCCTCCGATGACTGGCGTTTCGGTGTGCAGCACATAGAAGAAGTCGCGGGTAGCGGGATCGATGCCTGTGATCTCGCACGCAACCATCGACGACAATCTGGCTGAGCCCTGCATATCCACCTGCGTGAACGGTGCGGTGTCAACGAACACGTGACCAGTGCCGTTTTCCGTCCAGACGGTCAGATTCGCAAGCACGCCGACCTCGCCTTCTGATGTCTCGTAGACCGCGGGAAGCGGAACCGAGACCGGGGCAGCCGACGCGTCCGAAGTGAATGTGCAGATACACGCAGCCCATAGGATAAGAATGAGTATAAGTGCCTGAACCGGGTGCTTCCTTTCCATCAGATGAATATCTCCTGCCATAGACATAAATGCGGCGGGTTCGCGGAACAACAGGGAACCGTGCTTTTTCGTCCGTGATCGTTGTCCGGTCATCCGGTTGTCGGAGTGTCCGGTTGTCGGAGGGGGGGTTTTATTATTTTCTGGGGCGATTCGAAAAACCGCGGAGAGCGCAGAGGGACGCAGAGTAAAATAACGACCCGCTGCGCCCCTCTGCGCCCCTCTGCGGTTAATTTTCGTTACCACGATCCATTTATCCGGAATAAATTAAAAAGTCACTGTCGGAGAATCCGGTTACTGCGCCTCAACCGAAGACGTGCCAGCGATCACCGACAACCGGTCCCTCGCCCTCGCCTGCACCTCATGGTAGAGGTTTCTTCCATGCGCGTCGATCCCGACCACGAGCGGTCCGAAGTCGAGCACATCGAGCACCCAGACCGCCTCAGGCATGCCAAGGTCGATCCAGTGAACCGAGCAGACCGAATCCACGCAATCGGCAGCGGTCGCAGCGCATCCGCCGGTTGCGGCGAGATACACGCACCGATCCCGCATCGCCTCTGTAACTGATATTGACATCCCACCCTTGCCGATTACGGCTCGCACACGAAATCGCTTGAGCAGTTCCGCAGTCTCCGCGTTCAGCCGAGCGCTCGTGGTGGGGCCCGCTGCGACCACCTTCCATGACCCAGGAGTCCCTGCCATGATCGGTCCGCAGTGATAGATGACAGCGCCCTCGAGATCGAACGGGACCCCGCCCCTAACCTCGCCTCCTTCTCCAGCCCCGCCTCTGTCTGCTGCCTGCAACATCCGACCGTGCGCCCGGTCCCGCGCCGTTATGATCCTGCCGCTCAGGTACACGAGATCGCCTGCACGCAACCTGACGATATCGGACTCGGTTAACGGGGTGTGTAGATTGTGTGTTGCCATGATACCTACTCTCTGCTACTCTCTGCTACTCTCTGGCACGGTTTCAGGTTAAAACGTTGCCGAGTGCGGATACGTTCGGGGCAAGTGTCGGGGTGAGCGGTCACAAAGTCCATTCGTAACTCATGTGCTAATTGCCTCATCCCCTTCTTCCGGGTTATCGAATAAACCCATCGCCCCTGCGATCTTGTCTGGCGGTCCGATGACAACAAGCAGATCGCCGGCACAGAGGTGCATGTCACCGTCAGGATTTGACAGCATCTGCGAGTTTTGGTTCCGGCGCACCGCAAGCAAGGTGACGCCATACTCCCTCCGAAGCCCGATCTGAGCCAACGTCTTTCCAACCGCGGGTGCTCGCTTAAAAACCCGCAGCGTGACGACCTCGACGTCGGGAAGATGAAGTTTCAAGCCCGGAAAAGATGCCGGCTCTTTTGAAAGGCTTCGAAGCATCTCGTAACCATCTGACCGCACAACAGCTATGAAGCTCTCGATCTCATCTCTGGGTATGAGGTATTTCACCAGAACCCGGGTGAATATCTCCACAGAGGTCTCAAACTCCTCCGGAATAACGTCGTCAGCCCCTAATTCATACAGAGGCTTCATTTCCTGGAGATAGCGCGTTCTTACAATGATATGAATCTTTGGGTTAAGTCTTCGGGCGATTGCGGTGATTCTACGGGTTGCAGCGGGGTCGGAGATTGCTATCACAACAATTCTTGCGTCCTTGATGTCTGCATGTTGGAATACCGCCTCATAAGTTGCATCGCCATAATAGATTGGCTCGCCCTTTGCTTGTTCAGCCCTCACTATGTCCGGGTCCATTTCAAGGATCGTGTATGGGATACCCGATATTCTGGCGGCTCGAGCCACATTTCTGCCGTTTACCCCAAAGCCGATGATGATGAGGTGATCTTTTTTGCGAGCACGATGTATCCCATGCACAGGATACAAGCCTGATCTCAATATTCCAGGCAGTGGCAACCGCAGTGTACCGTCCGCTATGCGGGGCGCCAGTGCTATAATGAACGGTGTCGCCGCCATGGTTAAGACCGAGACGGTCAGAAAGAGCTGATAGGTGTTTCCAGCAAGCAAACCATGTTCAACACCGGTCTTCGAGAGGATGAAGGAGAATTCACCGACCTGACAGAGTGCGAGCCCCACCAGGATCGCAGTGCGGAGTGGAAATCCGAGCAAAAAAGCTACAAAACAAGCGATGCTGGCTTTTAATGCCAGAAGAGAGAGAACAATCAGCAAAATGAGTCCGGGCTGCTGGAAAAGAAAATCGAGATCTAAGAGCATCCCGATCGAGACGAAGAAGAAGCTCATAAAGACATCGCGGAAGGGCAAGACATTACCGAGCGCATGATGGCTGTATTCCGATTGGGATATGATCAAGCCCGCCAGAAATGCGCCCAGTGCGAGGGAGAGTCCAATACTTGCGGTCAGCCACACAACTGCGAGACAGATCATAAAAATGCTCAGCAGAAACAGTTCTCGGCTCCGTGTCCTTGTGATCTGGTACAACGCCTGCGGCACGATCCATCTGGCACCAACTGCCACCAGCAGGACGATTCCGGTTCCTTTTGCCACAAGGATTATGAGGGACTCGCCAAAGTTCCCGGTTGCTCCAGCCAAGAGAGGCGTAAACAGCATCATCGGAACGATTACCACATCCTGGAAGAGCAGGATGCCAAGGGTAGCCTGCCCGTGGGGGCTGTCGATTTCAGCCCGTTCCTGAATGAGCTTGAGAACGATTGCCGTGCTGCTGAGCGCTATAAGAAATCCCATGAAGATCGATTCGCCAGATATGAGACCGATCTTTATTGCTATGAAAAAAACAGCCACAATGGTTAGCAATACCTGAAGCGAGCCGCCAAGCAGGATCGATCTCTTGATCTGTGACATGCGTTTTAATGAGAACTCGAGTCCGATCGCAAAGAGCAGAAGTACGACCCCGATCTCAGCTAAAACTTCAACTTCATGGACACCTTTTATAAGCCCCAGTCCATGGGGTCCCGCCAGTATCCCGGTCAGGAGAAATCCCACGATCGCTGGCACCCGGATCAGATGGAATATGAAGAGTACAGCGATGGATAGTCCGAATATGATGACGATGTCATTTAATAACGGTATTTCCATATACTAACATGGGCTTGGTTTCATATTGAAGATTGTCTGGTTTTGACTGTTCTGTGGTCGCTATCGGTAGCCCTCACGTGTATAGCAATCGCGGGCGTCACTCTATCGCTTTTCTCGTCTCTCTCGACTTTGCGACTTTCTCGTTAAATCAGAGGAACGCCAGGACGCAGAGGCGCGCAAGGGCGCAAAGATTAAAAAAACCACTCCCTTTGGCATCTTTTGAAAACCACGGAAGTAATCAGAAGCAGAAAAAATTAAAAACCTAACCCCACAACATGCGACAACATTTATATGCAAGAACCGCCATAATGCGTAACTGGTGGGACTGTGGTAGATGTCATCTACAACTCATAGATTCTTCCACCGTAATCGGAGATGTGGGAGTAGGAAACCAGACGGCACGTGGACAGTCCGAATGGCGATCTTCCAGGATATGACAAACACAACAGAACACAGGGGGTATAACACAATGAACGTACTTTCGAACATGTCAGTCAACAAGAAATTGATGGCTGGCTTTGCGCTCGTGCTGCTTCTGACAGCCGGGCTTGGGATCACTGCGTATTCGCAGGTAACGACTATGAACAACGCTGCCACGCTGCTTGAGACGGCTGATGGAATCGAGATCAACGTACTCGAAGCCAGGCAGCAGGAGAAGAACTTCCAGATAAGAGAGCGTCAAGTAGAGCTCGATCGACATGCAGAAGCAATGGCGCACCTGAAGGAACACATCAGTGAAGCTGCAGCACTCGTCACAATAAGTGAGGAGAAGGTACTCGTCGCAGAGGCTGAATCAGCCGCTCTTGCTTACGAGAGCGCGTTTTCTGAAATGGTGAAAGAGACGCAGGCGATGCGCGTGCTTGAGGAGGAGTGCGAAGCCGATGCAAGAGCGATTGAGAATGGCATCAGTGGTGCAACCTATCTCGACGGCGCGGAATCAGCTGGGCTGCTACTCGATCTCCAGATGATCAGGCGTGATGAGAAGAACTTCATCATGCGCCACGATGCGGAGTATGTCGATGATATGAAGGGCGAAATAAGCACACTTCAGGCAGCAATTGATGCATCAGCTCTTACTGCTTCGGACAAGAGCGCGATCAAGAGAGAGATCGGGACGTATCAGGCAACGTTTATGGAACTTGTCTCAATCATGAACAGCATCGATGGATACGTTGCCACCACCGGTCCGCTCGTAACCCAGGGAAGGGCGGTTCAGAATAATGCGCAGGAACTGGTAGTGAGCGCACAAACAGCCGCGTCTGCCGCAGCAGCGAGCGCAAAGACCGCGGTCGTTGCGTTCGTTGTGATTGCGATCGTTCTTGGAATGGTGATTGCAACCGTGATCTCAAGGTCGATCACAAATCCATTAAAAGAGGTCATGACCGGTGCAAACAAGGTCCGGGACGGCGACTTTGGCTACGACATCAAGGTAGACTCGAAGGACGAACTGGGCGAGCTTGCACAGGTCTTCGGGGATATGAAGGGTAACCTGCAGTCGATTGTGAGTGAAACGGAACGGATCGCAAAGAGTGCTGCTGACGGCGACCTGACTGCCAAGCCAGAGATCGAACTGAAAGGCGACTACAGAAACATCGGGGATGCTCTGGACAATCTGGTTGGTGTTCTCTCGAGCACGGTCACAAGCGCAAAGGGCGTCGGCGACAGGGTGCTCGGAACAGCGCAGGGGCTCTCATCAGCAGCAGAGGAGATGAACGCGGGGATGGAGCAGCTCGCATCAGCGTCCCAGCAGGTCGCGGAAGGCTCGCAGAAGCTTGCCGAACTTGCGCAGAACGCGGCACGCGACACACGGGATGTTGCGGCGCAGATTGAGCAGACGTCCGCAAACGCAAACGCATCTGCCGAGAAAGGGCAGGAAGCGGTTCGGATCTCGCAAGAGGTTCAGGATGCGGCGCAGAAGACGCTTGAGGGTCTCGCATCGATTCAGGAGGGGGTCGCAAAGACATCCGATACCGTGGGCGAGATGAACACAGCAATCGAGAAAGTCGGGGATATGGGTGACGTGATAACCGATGTCGCTGATCAGACGAACATGCTTGGCTTAAACGCCGCAATCGAAGCAGCCCGTGCTGGTGAAGCCGGACGCGGCTTTGCTGTTGTTGCGGATGCTGTGAAGAACCTTGCAGAGAAGGTGAAGGATGCGGCAGCCGAGTCAGCGGTTGCGGTCGAGCATATCCAGGAGTCGGGAGAGGGCGCGATAACAGCGACCGGAACCGCGGTCGAGGAGTCATCCAAAGGCGGGGAACTGATGCATATCGCACTTGAGGGCGTCGATAGGACTGTGGCAGCGATCGACGAGGTCAACACCATGATTGCGGAGATCGACGCCGGCGCAAAAAACATAGCCGAGGTTGTGAAGAATGTCGTCACAGGAATGGACGAGGTTGCAAGCATATCAGAGGAGAGCGCGTCCGCATCCGAAGAGAGTTCGTCAGCGGTTGAGGAGCAGACCTCAGCAATTCAGGAACTGACAGCAGAAGCCCAGGGGCTGACCGATGTTGCGCAGATGCTGATGAATGAACTTGGCAGGTTCCGGACGCGGGAAGCTGGAATGGAATAGAGAGGCTGGAGGGTCGGTGCAATGGACGAAACAACCGGAAGCGCGGATGAGGCGATACTCGTCGTCTTCACGGTAGGGGACGGGGTCTACGGGGTCGATGTGAGTCAGGTGCGTGAGATTGCGAGCATGCACGACACCACACCCATGCCGGATGCGCCGGACTACGTGGATGGAGTGACCAACCTCAGGGGCCAGGTCACGACAGTAACCAACCTCAGGCGAAGGTTCGGACTTCCTGATAAGGAGAACGACGACCGTTCACGGGTCATCGTCGTTGAGCCGGACGGTGTTCCGGTCGGCATGGTCGTGGACTCTGTGAGCGAGGTTCTGCGGATGCCCGCGGACGCAATCGAGCCAGTGCCCGATATTCTGATGGAGTCGGGAGGCGCGGAGATCGACTCCGAGTACATCGAAGGCGTCGGCAAACTGGGGGATGGTGCGTTAATCATCCTCCTTGACCTCGAGAAGCTGCTTGCAGCGGCGTAGGTCGCAATCCCGCGGATCCGGGTGGTGGGAGGATCCGCGGGATTTTATTCTTTTTTTCGTAAAACAGACCCCGCAACCCATCGGAAACAATTTTTCCGGTTCTAATGCTTTATGTGGTCGATAGTGGTAACCACCTCGCATATACGGAAAATCGCGGGCATTTCTCCATACCTTTGCGTCTCTGCGACTTTGCGTTAAACTGGAGAACGAGAATGCAAAGACGCGAAGGCGCAAAGTCGCAAAGATTGGAAACTACAGAATCCATCAGAATCAGCAATTTTTAAGTGGTGGAAACTACATACAACTACTGGAACGTTTCGGTTAAACTGATACCGGACTATGATTGAAAAATGATCGGGGCTATAAAATGATCGCAGAACAGGTGAAATTTGATCTGGACAGGGTTTCTGAATACTGCCGCCAGCACAATATCAGACGGCTCGCGGTCTTTGGTTCAGCTGTGCACGGGGATATGCGACCGGATAGCGATCTTGATCTACTGATAGAGTTTAAAAGCCCGGTGGGGCTGTTTGCTATGGTTGAAATGGAAGATGAGATGAAAAACCTCTTCCCAAGTGTTCCGAAAGTAGACCTTGTAACAAAGAACTCGCTGAGCAAATACTTCCGCGATGAGGTAATCAAAGAGGCAGAGGTGGTTTATGCGGAATGATATTACTTATGTCCGGCATATTCTTGACTGCATCGACAATATCAGAAATTTTGTGAAGGGCAGGACATATTCGGATTTTCAGAGTGATCTGATGCTGCAGAGTGCCGTACTGCACCAGTTCATGATTCTGGGTGAGGCAGCCGGACAGGTATCCAAAAAGTTTCGGGATGAGCATCATTCCATCCACTGGAGAACAATGATCGGGATGCGGAACAAATTGATCCATCACTACTTTGGTGTTGATCTGGATGAAGTCTGGAAGACTGTGCGCGATGATCTGTCCGAACTTGAGATGTTGTTCGAAAAAGAGGGGCTGAAATGACACGTAAAACCAAGGAGAATACCTTAGAGGGGAGAAGCCTCTGGATCCGCGAGAGTTTATTCTTTTCTTTTCGCAAAACAGACCCCGCAACCCATCGGAAACAATTTCCGTTAAATTTCCGTTAAACCGATAGTTCATAATAGGTCAATCTCTTGCTGGTCCCTCTTTGAACCAGTATCTCCATGTCGAGCAATGATCTCAGGTCGTTTCTCGCTCTTCTGTCTGTTATCAAAAATGATTTGGGACTATCCAGTTCACCCCTTCGCCCGATACTCCTCAATTGCGACGTGCAGCGCATCAGCGGCAAGGTTTGAGCAGTGCAACTTTGCTTCAGGAAGCCCGCCCAGTGCGTCCGCGACATCATCTCTTGTTATCGCAAGAGCCTCGTCAAGCGTCTTCCCGAGCGCCAGTTCGGTCGTCTTGCTCGCTGTTGCGATCGCTGCACCGCACCCGAAGGTCTTGAACTTGATATCAACGATTCGATCGTCTGCAACCTTGATGTAAACGCTTGTCATATCCCCGCAGACCTGATTGCCTATTGTCCCGACCCCGTCGGCATCAGGGATATCGCCGATGTTCCGCGGGTTTAAGAAATGATCCATCACTTCTTCGGTGTACTCCATGACACTCACCTCTTTCCGCCAGCGATTGGGGATATGGCGCGGAGTTTGCCAACGATCTCGGGAAGAACGTCGAGCACATATAGAATCTCCTCTTCCGTATTCTCCCTTCCGAGCGTGAACCGGATCGAGCCGTGAATCTCCTCAGGAGCGAGCCCGAGCGCAAGCAGTACGTGAGATGGCTCAGAAGATGCTGATGAGCACGCAGACCCTGTGGATACCGCAATTCCCTTCACATCGAGGTGGAGCAGCATCGCTTCGCCCTCGACAAAGTCGAATCTAAGATTTGCGTTGTTCGGGAGCCTTTCTGTCGGATGCCCGTTCAGATGCACATCGTCGATTGCAGCAATTGTCCCCTTGATCAGCATATCCCTGAGTTTGGTCAGATGCGAACAATCCGGCGCAAACCGCTCGATGGCAAGCATCGCAGCCTTCGCGAAGCCGACAATTCCTGCGACGTTCTCGGTTCCGGCACGCAAGCCCGACTCGTGCCCGCCTCCGTGCATCAGGGGCGCAATCTCAACCCCATCCCTGACGTAGAGTGCGCCAACGCCTTTGGGTCCGTATATCTTGTGCGAGGAGAGGGAGAGCATATCGACCGGAATCTTCCGGAGATCGATCTCTGTCTTTCCGAATGACTGGACCGCATCGGTATGGAAGAGCACTCCGTTCTTCCTTGCTATCGCGCCGATCTCTGCTATCGGCTGGATCGTTCCGATCTCGTTATTCGCATGCATGATCGAGATCAGTTTCGTGTCGTCGCGGATCGCATCCGCAACGTCGCCCGGGTCAACGAGCCCATCGGAACCGACCGGGATGTAGGTGACATCGCAGCCGTGACCCGCCCCCTCCAGATACCGGCACGTGTTGAGTATCGCGGGATGCTCGATTGCGCTTGTTATGATGTGCCCTCTTTCACCTCTTCCAACGCCTCCTGCCATCATAACTCCCTTCAACGCAAGATTGTCGGATTCGGTTCCACCCGACGTAAAAAAGATCTCGCCCATGCCTGCGCCGAGCGCGTCCGCAACTGTCTGCCGTGCAGCGCCGAGTGCACGTGACGCATCCTTCCCAAACGAATGCAGGCTTGACGCGTTTCCGAACGCTTCCGCAAAATACGGCGCCATCGCCTGCATGACCTCGCTATCAACTGCGGTTGTGGCTGCGTGGTCCAGATAAATTCGTTTCATGTTATAGATTGTGGAGTATAGATTATAGTTTACAAATTATAATTTAATCTGACTGGCTGAAAACCCCCTCTTGATAAGTATGTCCTTTATGCGGTGCAGATGATTCCCCTGCAGTTCCACTGTCTCGTTCTTGACTGTTCCGCCGCACGCGAACCTGGATTTCAGGTACGTCGAAAGCTCGTGCAGATCGATGTCGTGCGAATCAATCCCGTCGATCACGGTAACCTCTTTTCCGTATCTGCGCCGCCGAACTTTGACTGTTATCCACTGCTGCTCCTTTGCTACCTCCTCGCAGATGCAGAGCTCTTTTGGGAGCCCGCATACGATGCACATTTCTGAACTCATTGTCTGGGTGTTACCTCCGATAGCTATGTATTTAACGAATGCTAAAATCACCTTTAGCATGATGATATTAAAACATGATGGTACGCCGATTGCAACCCGCGTCGAGTGCGTCACAACCACGCTCCGGATGATTAAGGGACTCATGTTAAGAAGGAAGATTCCGGATGACTACGCAATGGTCTTCGTATTTCCGGAACCGAAAAGCGATTCCATTCATGCCCTCTTCATGCGATTCCCGATCGACGTTATCTTCCTTGACAAAGACAAACGAGTGATTGAAACCGCAAGATTGAACCCGTGGACCGGATACAAGCACGTTAAGAATGTTTCGTACGTGGTAGAGATGAACGCGGGAACGTCGGACCGATACGGACTCGTAGCGGGAGCGGAATTGACATTTGATATAGCCGCAACACATATAAATGATCATGTATAACGGTGTTCAAGTGATAAGATGGCAGACGTGTTCAAAATATATGCAAACGGCAAATTTGTGCCGCAGGATCAGGCAGTAACCTCGATCTACGATCACGGATTTTTGTACGGCGACGGCGTCTTTGAGGGGATACGTGCGTACAACGGACGGGTATTCCGTCTGGAGGCGCACATCGACCGCTTATACGACTCGGCAAAGGCGATCATGCTGGATATCCCGCTCTCAAAGGACGAGATGAAAGACGCGATCCTCGAAACACTCCGCACAAACGACCTCGAAGACGCATACATACGACCGATCGTCTCAAGAGGGATCGGCGACCTTGGTCTTGATCCGAGAAAGTGCGAGACCCCAAACGTCTTCATCATATCACAGTCATGGGGCGCGATGTACGGCGACCTGTACGACGACGGGCTGACCGCGGTGACGGTCACGGTGCGCAGGAATGCGCCCGAATCGCTGCCACCGAATATCAAGTCCCTGAATTACCTGAACAACATCTTCGCAAAGATCGAAGCAAACTACAAGGGCGGCGATGAGGCGATAATATTTGATGTGCGCGGGAATATATCAGAAGGCTCCGGCGACAACGTCTTTATTGTGAAGAACGGCTCAATCGCAACGCCCCCGGTCATAAACAACCTGCGCGGGATCACACGCGCCGCGGTCATCGAGATCGCGCAGAATCGCGGTTATGCTGTGCGAGAGGCCGATCTCGGATTGTTTGATCTCTACACCGCAGACGAGATCTTTGTGACAGGCACTGCTGCCGAGGTTGCGCCGATAACGATGGTTGACGGGCGCACAGTCGGTGACGGGTCGGTCGGACCGATAACAAGAGACCTGATGCAGGGCTTTGGGGCAATGACCCGGAGCGAAGGAGTACCGATACAGGAGAGGTGATACGAATGAAAAAAATAGTAACAAGAACACGAACAAGAACACGAACGACAACACAAACAACAACAATGACACGAACGACACAAACAACACGAACGATACTGACACTGCTTGCGATACAGATGGTCTGCCTTGCAGCCTTCGCGGGCGTTGCGAGTGCTGCGAACGCAGAAGCAGTGGGGCTTGCAGAACAGACGTGCAACGAGATGGGGTCACACGTTGGTTTTTACAACCAACACACCGACAAGATGCCCCCATTAATAAGCTCGATCGTTGCTGGAAATCAGAAGATCAATCTGCACATATCGGACAAAGGGTCCGAGACTATTATTGGTGTGCAAACCAAAGGAATGAAGATCGTCGAACTCAAGAAAGAACCTTTCAAGAAGCCGACTATGAGCGTGTACGTCACCAAAACGCTTATCGATGAAGGGCTTGCTGCGAAGCACACCGATCCGGTTTCAGTATTAACCGACGCGTGGAAGGCTGGAGAGATCAAGTACAAAGCGCACACCTACGGAATGAAAGCAAGAATGTTCTTTGCAAAATTCCTGATCTGATCGATCCGATCCGGAAATCCCATGATAGAACTCCGAAGCGAACCCTACACCCTCATCTCACGCCCTGATGTTCAGGAGACCGAGAAGCAGTTTCGGGCGTGTCTCAATACGGAATGGTGCAGCGGAGTCATGTTCAACGTGCTGGTGCATAGAAAGTTTGCACAGCCCGTTGAATATGATGCCGTGCTCTGGAACGATTATTCGATGATGTTCATCGAGTACAAGGACTCGAAAAATGCCTACAAGAGGATGAGCGCAAAACGCGCACAGCAGGTATCCGATTTCTCCAAAAATATCGCAAGAAAGTTCGGATTCGACGAATACGCCTACATTCTTGTGGTGAATGGCATCAGCGAAGAGACGAAGAAGGGAGAAGTCGTAACAATCCCGCTCAAAAGACTCCCGAGTTACGTACCTGCTCCGAGATCAACGGCATCCGAACTTGATTATGTGAATAAACTGGTAGCGCAGTACGAGCGCACAGAGAATCCAGCAGAGGTTACACGAGAGCGGGTGATTCGTGAGTTGCGTGTGCTGAAGGGCATGATTGAGCAACTATAGTGAGAATGCACATTCTCGGTTATTCGGTTAAGAAACCCTTCTCACCGCCAAATACAACTCAAAACGTAACTACTCAGGTATGTTAATTGGTCGCCCGATTGCGATTCTGCACTTTCTGGCAAGAAAGATAACCGCGGAGGGCGCAGAGGAACGCAGAGCATTTAACCGTTTATTTCCCCTCCGCGTCCCTCCGCGTACTCTGCGGTTAAATTCCCGGTTTGGTTACAGTATCCCCCATGTCCCGGGTAGTCCCAGCATAGTGAAGCCCCCCCGATAGTGGTTTTAGATACCTGAGTAGTTAC
>JAGGRW010000197.1 GCA_021159385.1 Methanosarcinales archaeon | reverse complement strand
GTGACTTTCTGTGCTTGTAGGTCTCATTTCCGGTGCCGTACAGGCTGACGCCGCTTCTCGGATCGGTTGATGCTACGCCTTTGTTGGATGAGATGTTATTATCCGTGATAGTGTTGTGAGAGCCGCCATTTATCGTAACGCCGCCCACGTTGTTTATGAACTCATTATCTCGAATCGTGGTGTAATTGCTGGTGCCAATCAGATACAATCCATCGTAATCTCTGTTTTTCACTGTGTTGTTTATTATAATGTCATGGGAAGAACCGTCAAGCGATATCCCGTAAGAACCACCGCTGCATGTTATGACGTTACTGGTTATGTTGTTCTGATTGCTGGAACTCGTAAGCTTGATCCCACTGCCGCCACTTCCTGTTTCTGTTATCTCGTTCTCGACGAGAATGTTGCTGCTGGAACCTGCAAGCGCAATCCCTGAGGAGGTCTGGCTGCTGCTCGATACAGTGTGGTTCGTGAATCTGATATCTTCACCGTTGCTCTGTGCCTTCGAGAAGTCGTTGTTGTCGCTTGTAAGTTTCACGAGCACGGGAAAGTCTGTGAGCGCGGCATCGACCATGTCGTTGTCGATTGTCAGGTTCTTTCCGTACTGGAAAGAGGTGTTCCACCAGTCATCCGCATGGACAGGCAACGGCACGAATGCGAGAGCGGTAAGTGTGACTATACATGATTGTGCTTTTTTCCCAACGGTTTTATTGGCTTTATTTTTTACCATCCTACAACCATTCACAATTATTATCTGTTCGTATCATATACTCCACTGGTTATTGTTTGAGGAAGTGACCACGATCCCGTTATAGCCCATACCCCCACAAGCTCGCAGATCAGGATATATTCTTCTGCCCGCCTCGGTCATCAGATGCCGGAATCGTTAGTCCACTCCTTTGATACAATATCTCGCCGCTTATAATATAACTTTAACCGCCTCAAACAACTCCTCGCTCTCCCGATTCTCCAGAGATTTCGCCCGACATCAAGCGATGTACATGCAGAATCTCTGGCGAATGCTGCCCGTATCAAGAACGTTCCCGGATTGAAAACGGACAAGAAGGATGCCAGGTGGATTGCAGGACCGAGCCGGAGGCAACAATTATCTTAAAACCACGCTGGTGGAAGCAGCCTTGTCAGCCTCAAGGACAAAAGGCACTTATCTCGCCGCAAAGTACCATATCACCGCTAATACGTGCGTGGATGTAAGAGGGCAGCAGTCGCGATTCCGTCATAGAATTCTCAATGTAGTCTACCACCTCTTGTCCAGTGGTGAATCCTACAAGGAGATCGGAGCTGAATCTGCTCGAAACCGAAAGTCTGATGCAAGAAAGCGTTCAATGATCCGAGAACTGGAGAAACTTGGCTACAGTGTTCAGAAAGTTGAGGCAGCTACTGGATAGTGGTTATTTCCCGCATCGTTGATAGAGGGCTGGATTATTTATATGTGTTTAGCCCCCCTCGTCATAACCACCGCTCCACCCCACATTTCTTCCGGATCAATCTAAAACGCATTTTCGACCACAAAACTTCTATATTATAACAGCATTCCCATAGATCGATGTCCCGACTGCGGAACTGAGCTTGGCGAGCCTTATAGCGTGGAATCGAAGATCACCCTGTGAGATCCCGGAACCACAACCGGTCATCGTCACCGAATAACGACTTCGTCGTCGACGCTTGCGTTACAAAATTGCACATCATACCTGTCCACACTGCCAGAAAGAAGTCGTTGCGACCGATTCAGGTTGTCCAAAAGAAGGTAGATTCGGTAACAACGCGATTGCTCAGGTGACACTGCTGAAATATGAGGATAGGCTGCCCTACAGGAAGATCCGGAATGCAATTGTTGCGACAGTACGGATTAGACATTAGTGCCGCTACAATACTCGATATCACCCGTCGTGCCGCCGATGCGGTTCAATCGGAATATGACACAATTCTGGAACGAGTTCGCAACGTTTCTATTCTACATGTAGATGAAACGTCAATCAAGGTTCAGGGAATGAAGTACTGGATATGGGTATTCACCACACCGTCAGAGACTTTTATTGTGATTCGGAAGAGCGGGACACGTTAGTCCTGATGGAGGTTCTGACGAGGAGATTCAAGGGAATAATCGTGTGTGACGGCTGGAAACCATATTCCAGTTTTACAAACCGTATCCAGCGTTGTTGGGCACATCTACTGGGAGATCGTTGGAGCTCGCCGATCAGATTGCGGAGGCGGTTCCATTGCACCGAGCGCTCACGCGACGGGCGATGCTGAGCGGCTGAACACGTACACCTCCACAAACCTGCAAGATTGACTGGCCGGGTTCTTATCACAGTCTGAGTCATAATTTCCCATCTCCTCGGCTTTGAGACTAACCGATACTCTGACGTTTGGATGTCAAATACCTTGCCACAGTCGAGAAACCATCACTCACGCGCGAGCACCTGATCCCGTCTGGGTCCGATCGAGACGATACTGACGTAAACGCCGAGAATCCTCTCGATCCGACGCACATAATCCTGCGCAGCCGATGGCAGGTCTGAAAATGCGGTAATATCCGAGATGTCCTGATCCCATCCTTCCATCTCCTCGTACACCGGAGAACACCTCTCAAGATCCGAAGAGAGTTGCGGAGGATACTTACTGTACTGGTTATCCAGATTATATCCGACACAGATTCTGATCGGATCAATTCCGGTGAGAACGTCCAGTTTCGTGAGCGCGACTCTCGAGTATGCGTTGAGATCGACAGCTTTTCTTGCGAGCGGCGAATCGAACCAGCCGCACCGCCTCGGTCTGCCTGTGGTCGTTCCGAACTCGCCTCCCGCCTCACGCAGCCGTTCTCCGATCTCTCCTGACTGTTCGGTCGGAAGCGGACCCTCGCCGACCCGCGTGATGTACGCCTTGACGATGCCCACCACCTGATCCACCCTCGTTGGACCCACGCCCAGATATGCGCACGCGCTCCCCGCGGCGGTTCCTGACGATGTCACGAACTTCTGGGTTCCGTGGATGACGTCGAGATGCGCGCCCTGCGCGCCCTCCGCGAGCACGTTCTTGTCGCGATCGAGCGCACGGTTCAGTTCATAAGAGACGTCGGTCAGGTACGGTTTGAGCAGGGTGCCGTACCCGATGTACTCCGGGATGCTGGCACGAACAGCAGCATGTACCACATCGTCGTCGCCACCCAGATCAATGATTGCGCGCTCCTTCTGGGCGCAAAGCTCTTCCATAATTGCAAGAAAAACGTTTGCATCGGAAAGATCAGCGAGCCTGACCTCATCCCTTGATATTTTGTCGATATACGCAAACCCGATGCCTCTCGCGGTTGTTCCGATCTTCTGCGTCCTCTTCTGCTCCCGCAGTTTGTCCATCTCGATGTGATACGGCATAATGATGCTCGCTTTTGCGTCGATCCCGAGTTTCTCAGGAGTTATCTGTATTCCAATTCTCTCGAGCATCCCGATCTCGCTAACGAGGACTCTCGGATCGACGACGACACCGGGACCGATCAGGAGGCGAGCGTCGGTTAGAATACCTGATGGAATCAGATGCAATTTGTAGGTGGCATCCCCAACGATTACGGTGTGCCCCGCGTTGTTTCCGCCCTGAAACCTGACGACAATATCATAATCCTTGCCAATGACGTCAACGATCTTCCCTTTGCCCTCGTCTCCGAACTGAGCGCCTGTTAAGATTGTGAACATACCTCTGACTCTGTGCGTGGTGTTATAACATAATCGGGACTTTCATGCGAGTCCGGTGTTAGCGTCATTCCGACGATTCCAGAGTTGCCGGGTATTGCATCGCAAATGCACGGTTGTACGAGACGTTCATGCAGACTCGAACAAAAAGTATTTCACTTGCCTGCGCGGTATTACATGGTGACTAAATTAAGCACACTGATCGAAGTTCATAAGGAAGGGGACGTTTATATCGCATCAGACCTGATTTCAGGTGTTTCCGATCTCGGCGAAACTGAGAATGAAGCGGTCAAGATGCTACTGAAGGGTTTGAAAGAACGATATGAAACGATCGTCGAAGAAAGTACCAAAATTCGCAGATCCACGTTTTCCCGGGCTGATATACTGGTGAATGCCTAAAATTCCCCATATATCCGGGAAAAAGATGGTAAAACTTCTTATGAAACATGGATTTGAAGTTAAAAAGGATATCTGGTAGCCATTACCAAATGACTGATGGCAGGAACTGGGTGACAGTCCCGGTACACTCTAACAGGGAGTTGCCATATTTTGTTATCAAATCTATTATAAAACAGAGTGGGTTAGAGATGGGCGATCTCTTCCGCGGGAATAGATAGAGGTTATGCTGGTCAAGCGCCCGTATGCCAGCACCAGAACGTCTGCGATAGCAACGCTCGGCTGGGGCAAGCCAAACGCCGCGCAAATCGCCAGCCTCACACAATCGATAGGATTATGACTGATCAGACGAATCTAACTCCCGTAACCATGACACTCAGAACTCCGATCGTGTGTGTGCTCGGACATGTGGATCACGGGAAGACGACACTACTCGACAGAATCAGGGGCAGCACAATCGTTGCTGCTGAATCAGGCGCAATCACCCAGCACATCGGCGCAACCGAGGTTCCGATCGATGCGATAGAAAAAGCATGTGGGTCGCTCTTCTCCGGAAAGTTCAGCGTTCCGGGACTGCTCTTCATAGACACTCCAGGGCACCACTCGTTCTCGACTCTCAGGAGTCGTGGCGGCGCGCTTGCAGACCTCGCTGTTCTGACCGTCGATATCAACGAGGGCTTCATGCCGCAAACGATCGAGTCCTTAAATATCCTGAAAAAATTCAAGACCCCTTTTGTTGTCGCCGCGAACAAGACCGACCGTGTGCACGGGTGGCAGACCCATGAGAACATGCCGTTCATCCACGGGTACCAGAAGCAGGTTCCGCATGTGCAGCAGGAGCTCGACAGGAAGTTGTACGAGTTGATCGGGAAACTGTATGAATACGGGTTCAGCGCGGACCGATACGACCGGATATCCGATTTTCAGACGACTGTTGGCGTGATACCGATAAGCGCAATGACCGGGGAAGGAATCCCTGACCTCCTGATGGTTCTCCTCGGGCTTGCGCAGCGATTTCTCGAGGACCGTCTGCTGGTCGAAACGACCGGCGCTGGCGTCTGCACGATCCTTGAGGTTGGCGAAGCGCGCGGTTTCGGAACGACCGTTGACGCAATTCTCCACGACGGCGAGATCGCAGTCGGCGACACCATCGTCGTTGGCGGGCAGCCAACCGTCGTGACAAAGGTTCGCGCACTCCTGAAGCCAAAACCGCTCACAGAGATCTGGTCAAACGAGATATTTGACCATGTGAATCATGTAACCGCAGCGTCCGGAATCAAGATCGCAGCACCGAACCTTGAGCACGCAATTGCCGGGTCAACGATCGTAACCGTTCCGGACGAGAGCGGTGTCGAGGACGTGGTGCGTGAGATCGAGAGCGAGATCAGTGATGTGCAGATAAAGACAGATTCCGATGGCGTTGTCATCTGCGCAGACACGATAGGGTCGCTCGAGGCGATAACCAGCGAACTTGCGAACGCGGGCGTTCTGATCAGGGTTGCCACGATTGGTGACATCTCACGAAGGGACGTGATCGAGGCTGAAACGAGCAACAACCCGCTCTGCCGGACGATCATCGGGTTTCGTGTCGATACGCTCCCTGATGCCGAGGAGGAGTTGCGGAAGTCGGGAACAAAGCTGTTCATGAGCGACGTAATCTACCATCTGATCGAGGAATACGGGACCTGGGTCTCAACGGAGAAGGAGATCGTCGAGAAAAAACTATCAGAGGCTGTGATCAAAACCGGGCGGTTCACGCTTCTTGCGGGTTGCGTATTTCGGCAGAGCAATCCTGCTGTTGTCGGAGTCCGGGTCATGGGCGGCGTTGTCAAGCCCGGCGTTACGGTCATGCGCACAGATGGCACGCAGATCGGAGTCATAAAAGAGATTCAAAACCGCGGAGATACGGTCCACGAGGCGAGGTATCGTGATGAAGTCGCTTTCGCAATCGAAGGTCCCACAGTCGGGCGACAGATCAAAGAGGGCGATATGCTCTTCGTCGACGTTCCGGAAAGACATGCGAAGATGGTTGAGCAGGAACTCTACAGCACGCTGACGCCTGATGAGATCGAGACGCTGGATGAATTTTTGGCGATTAGAAGGAAGGACAATCCGTTCTGGGGCAAGTGATGTAGCCGGTAGGTTTGAGTTGTGCCATCCCGGAGCAAGAGCTGGCATGACCGAAACCTTTATATAGCCACATAACACCCTATATATTACTTTCGGTTGAGGTGTATGATTGCGACGGCTTGGGACTGTTCAACACAAATTTGGCGATCTGCTAATCGCGAGAAATGACGGTAGATTGCCTGCCATCGGAACGGTCGTGGTAACCAACACCATGAAACGAATCGGAACGGTGCGCGAGATATTCGGACCCGTGTCCCGACCGTATATTTCTATCAAAATTAATAATAGTCGTAAAAGCCATATTAATTATGAATTGGATGACATTGAAAACAAGAAACTGTATTCATTGTGAGGGATGGAAATGGTAGAACTTGAACGAGTAATCGAACGTCCTGAACGGATCAAGGAACGGATCAAGCAGCGAAGGGCGCGTGAGCGTGAACAGGAGCGCGAGGTAATCGAGTGTCCTGAGTGCCAGAGTCGCACCCTTGTGCGGGATTATGAGCGCGCCGAACTGGTGTGCGGATCCTGCGGGCTTGTCATCGAGACGAACATCATTGACCAGGGACCGGAATGGAGGGCATTTGATAGCGATCAGCGGTTGAGAAGAGCCAGAGTCGGTTCTCCAATGACCTACACGATCCACGACAAGGGACTGTCCACTATGATCGACTGGAGAAATCGGGACTCTTACGGGAGGACGATCTCCACGAAGAACCGCGCCCAGTTGTATCGGCTCAGGAAATGGCAGCGCAGGATTCGTGTCAGCAATGCAACCGAACGGAATCTGGCGTTTGCGCTATCCGAACTCGACCGGATGGCGTCCGCGCTCGGGCTGCACCAGAATGCCAGGGAGACGGCTGCCATAATCTACCGCAAGGCGGTTGAGCAGAACCTGATTCGCGGAAGAAGCATCGAAGGGGTTGCAGCCAGTGCGCTGTACGCATCCTGCCGCAAGTGCGCTGTGCCGAGAACACTCGACGAGATCGCAGCGGTCTCGAGGGTGAGCCGGAAGGAGATCGGGCGCACGTATCGATTCGTTGCGCGGGAACTCGGACTGAAATTGAAGCCAACGCTCCCAACCGATTACATCCCGAGGTTCTGCTCGGGTCTCGGACTGGGCGGCGATGTGCAGGCGCGTGGCATAACAATTCTTCGAGCCGCGGCAGAGCGGGAACTGACGAGCGGGCGCGGACCCACAGGGGTTGCGGCTGCTGCGATCTACATAGCGTCCATTCAGTGCGACCAGCGCAGAACCCAGCGAGAGGTGGCGGACGTTGCCGGCGTTACCGAGGTTACGATCCGCAATCGATACAAGGAACTTGCCGAGGAACTGGACATCGAGATCATACTGTGATTGCGATCTCGGTGGCTTTTATTATTTTTTTATTTTTATACCATATCTCACCACGACGTCAGTAAGCTTTTTATAGAAGTACTATCACTGTTTTCCTGTTGACCCGTAATATTTGGGGTCAGGACAATACAAATGAGGTATGACTAAAAATGGCAGGACAACTAGGAGGACAGCCAATATTCATTTTGCGTGAAGGAAGCGAACGGACACGCGGAAGAGATGCGCAGAACTCGAACATCATGGCAGCAAAAGCCGTAGCTGCTGCGGTACGAACCACGCTCGGTCCGAAGGGAATGGACAAGATGCTCGTGGACTCACTCGGCGACATCGTCATCACCAACGATGGCGTGACAATCTTAAAAGAGATGGACATCGAGCACCCGGCAGCGAAGATGGTGGTCGAGGTCTCGAAGACCCAGGATGACGAGGTCGGAGACGGAACAACGACGGCAGCGGTTCTGACAGGGGAACTGTTGAAGATGTCAGAGGATCTGCTGGACAAGGACGTGCACCCGACGATCATCGCATCCGGGTACAGGCTTGCAGCCGATAAAGCGGATGATATCCTGAAATCAATCGCGACCGATGTCTCGTCCGGTGATGAAAAGATGCTTATTGACATCGCGAACACTGCAATGACCGGAAAGGGGATCGAGGGGACAAAGGACAAACTCGCCAAGCTCTGCGTCGATTCTGTTCTATCGGTTGCAGAGGAGGTCGATGGTAAGATGACGGTTGACATCGAGAATATCAAGGTTGAGAAGAAGGTCGGCGGCGGAGTCGAGGATTCCGAACTGATCAGCGGTATGATAATCGACAAGGAGCGAGTGCATCCGAATATGCCAAAGAAGGTCGATAATGCGAAGATCATACTCCTCAGCACCGCAGTCGAACTGAAGAGCACTGAAGTTGATGCAGAGATTCAGATCACATCGCCGGATCAGCTCCAGTCGTTTTTGGATCAGGAAGAGAAAATGCTGCGGGGAATGGTCGATAAGATCGTTGACAGTGGCGCAAACGTTCTCTTCTGCCAGAAGGGAATCGATGACATGGCGCAGCATTTCCTTGCAAAAGCCGGAGTCATGGCGATTCGTAGATGCAAGAAGAGCGACATCGACAAACTTGCCAAGGCAACTGGCGCAAAGAACGTAACGAATCTCGACGAGATCGATGCGAGTGACATCGGTTCTGCGGAGCTTGTTGAGGAGAAGAAGATCGGCGGCGGGAACATGGTCTTTGTAACAGGTTGCAAGAACCCAATGGCGGTCTCGCTCATCCTCCGTGGCGGAACCGAGCACGTCGTTGACGGGCTGGAGCGTGCGCTGGAAGACGCTCTGCGTGTCGTAGGTGTCACAATCGAGGACGGGAAGCTCGTTGCAGGCGGCGGGTCTCCGGAGATTGAGCTTTCGCTGAAACTGCGTGAGTACGCAGACACCCTGAGCGGCAGGGAACAACTGGCTGTGACCGCATTTGCAAACGCGCTCGAGATAATCCCGAGGACGCTTGCGGAGAACGCAGGGTTCGACCCGATCGACAAACTCGTCGATATGACGAGCCGGCACAAGGAAGGCAATGCACATGCAGGACTCGATGTCTTCACAGGCGATGTCGTTGACATGTGGGAACGTGGAATTGTTGAGCCGCTGCGCGTCAAGACGCAGGCGATCAGTTCCGCAGCAGAAGCCGCAGTCATGATCCTCCGGATCGATGACGTGATCGCATCCAGAGGCGAACCGATGCCTCCGGGAGGCGGCGGCGGCATGCCACCGGGCATGGGCGGAATGGAAGGCATGGGCGGAATGGAAGGAATGTACTAGTATTATAAGCAGAAGCGCGGGGACTCTCGCGCTCCTACTTTTTCTCTTTTTTGATTCTCACTTGCAGCGGAGCGGTTGCTATCATCCGGGGTACATGAACCACAGTCTCACCAAAAACTACTGATATCTCACCCAATCCACCTCTGCAGTTCATCTTGAGTATAATGCTCACGGTCATAAATTTGCTTGGATTGCTCTGTTTGCTGGTTGGCTTATTCGCTACAATCCTCACAACAATGATTGCTACGGCTTTTGTGTATCGCAAACTGCTGGTTCAAACAGAACTCACTGAAATGCATGGAACGTCTCAGGAAAACTGCATAAATGACGATCAGCGATTCTCTGATTCAGTGTGAAGTGTAATGTGACTACATCTTGCCGGATCGCATCTTTCCCTTCCGCGCCTTGTCCCCTCTCCGCTCAAGATGCATGATATAGATATCAGGTCTCGGCGTCTTCCCACGTGCGCGGGCAAACTCGGGGTAGCATCGATCACAGAGCACACGCCAGTTGATCGCGGCAACGACCGAACTTCCAGGAATCAGCCTTGCAAATATGAAACTCGGCGGGATATCAAGACGCGATGCGACTTCCCTGAAGTGGCTTAACATCTGCTCCTCGAAGACCTCGATATCATCCAGTTCGAGCCCGCGGATGTTTACTGTCATTCCGTTACACCCGCACGGCAGCGCGAATACGTCCAGTTCTGTTACCATGACCGGTCTTGCAAGGAGCGCCCTCACGCTGTTCTCAATCTCGCTTCGCACCTCCATGAGTTTCTCTGTTATCATGCACGCACCGCCGTTTTGTCTGTATCCGCCGCACCCGCACCTGACGTACTTGCTGTGCCTGTTGTACTTGCCGTTCCGCTGATCCCGCTACCGCCAACCACCTCACTCCACGGAACCAGTCTCTCGTCCGCTGTGCCGCCTCCTGTGTACACCCTGACCGTCCGCTCTGTTAGTTCCCTGCAGAAGCCGCAATCGGTGCATACTGTCCCGCAGTTCTTCCAGTGGTCGATTGCGCCGTCGAGATCCTTGTTTTCGATGTAATACAGATCTTTCAGGTCCTTCGGGCAGTCGAGGAGATTCATCAGGTTGCCGTCGTACGACTCGTTCGCGTACGCACTGATGCAGTTCAGAATCCAGTTCGTGTAGTGGGTCCTGCCGCCGATCTTGAAGACATCGGTGATCCCCGCGTACTCATGAATGTCCTCAGGTCTGATCCACGGCGAGTTGATTATCAGCCGCGGGTCTTTGATTCTCAGCAGGATGCACCGCTCGTAGTAGTAGTCATCAAGGACGTTCGGGCGCGGGTGCGGACCGAATGCGTGTGAGAAGAAGTTGAAGTGCGCGTACCGAAACGGGCACTGGTAGAGGCAGCCCTCGTTCACAAGCAGCTTTAGCTCGCAGTCCACCGCGTCACGGATCGCATGGAGGACGTCAAAGTGCCTGTGCACGTCCGGATCGACCACGATCGAGGATGCGCCGAGATCCTCGTAGAATCTGGCTTTCTCCGGAGAATCCACAAACGAGAGGACTGATACGACCGGGCGCATGTTAAAGTCCTTTGCAATCGTCTCGACCAAGAACGGGTCTGCGACGACGACCGTGTCAACACCACAGCCATCGAGTTCTCCGAGATACCTGTGGATCAGGTTGAAGCCCTCTGGCGTCAGGTGCCGCCCGCCCATGCATGAACTGTTGAGAACAATCTCCACCTTGACGCCATTTTTGTGCGCGTACTCGGTCTGCGCCCTGATGTCCGCAATCTCGGGTGCGCTCATGTTGCTCCTGCCGGTTCCGATGTAATCAGGCGAGCCAGCCATGAATATGGAGTAGATGTCTCTTTTTGCATCTGAAATGAGCAGCTTCAAGCCATCGTCGTGTCCCGGGTGCGGCACGTAGAGTTTCTTTTTCATTGTCCTGCGCTGTCTGTGGGGTCTGTTGTATTAAGAATTTCGCAGTGGGCGCAGTGGGGTTGGGTATCAATTTGCTCTATCGAGTTCCTCTGCCGGAACGAACGTCCAGCCGCTGCTCCGGAGTTTATCTATGATGTAGTCCTCGACGAGGGATTGTTCTGTAAATTTATCCATCACTTAATCTCGCCTCTTCCAGGATCTTCTCTATCTGACCCTCAAACACTGGAATGTCGCTTTCTATTGTCTCCCAGACTATTTGGGTGCTGACACCGAAGTATTCATGAAGTAGCTTATCTCTCATTCCTGCTATCGACTTCCAGTTAACCTCCGGGTACCGCTCCTTGATCTCGTCCGGGATGTTTTTGGTGGCTTCACCTATAATCTCAAGATTTCTAAAAACTGCATCTTTCGTCTTTTCATCCCGTATGAACTCACCATCTCCCATATTCTGCGTATATGCCTTGATCTTGCGTATAGATTCAAGTATATCATCAAGAAAAAGTTGGATATTTCTCTTTTTAGGCATAAACAACGTCCTCCATTACGTAAGGTTTTATTATGGGCTTTAAGGCGTCTGGAGTTACCAGATCAACCTTTGCTCCAAGTTTCTCGCTTAAGTGGTCTTCGAGTTCTATAAACTTGAAGAACCCAACTGGTTTTTCAAACTCGATGAGTAAATCGATGTCGCTTTCCTCTGTCTGCTCACTTCTCGCATAAGAACCGAATAAGCCGATGGTTTTCACGCTGAACTTTTTGCTGGTGGGGGGGAGTTCTTTCTTGAGTGTTTTCAGGATTTCTTCTTTTGATTTCATGGTTTACCCTCTTCTTTCCGGTTAGTAAATCATTCATTAAGCCTTTTTGATGGTCCAGACGCAGTCTGTGGGGTCTGTTGTATTAAGAATTTCGTAGAGGAGTCGGGTGTCGATTATGCGTCATAACAGTTGAGTTGATCGATCCTTCATGCGAGATCCGGATGCAATCCATTCTATCATCTTCTCGACGATCCGTATCGCATTCTCGACATCACCCTCGCAGAGCTCCGCATCCCCTCTGCGGTGCATCAGAATCCGCGATATCACATCACGACTGCCCGCATCCAGCGGCAGACCCGATTCTGCGAGATACGAATCATAACGGTGCGGATCAGTCACGTACGCCCCCCTCTTCAGCATCAGGTGCTCGATCAGGAATTTGCAGGCGGCATAGCAGTCAAAATACTCCAGAGACACCTTCGCCCTCTCATAAAAATGCACCGAGTGATCAAGGTAACGCCGGATGATCTCCCGGGACGGTGTGCCCGCATTCTCGCGGCATTGCTCAAGATACTCGCTCCCGATGATCGGTTCGCCCCCGAGCACATTCAGATAGAACGGATTTCCAAGTGAGAGGTTCTCCTCAAATATCGCAGTTGTTACGAATGTGGGGTCGATCCTTGCGTCGATCGCACACAGTTCTTCCCGTATCTGTCCAATCCCGTCGACCCTACTAACTCTGCCAACCCTGCCGATCTCACCCATCCCATCGAGAACGACCATGAGATCGATATCCCGGTACTCCGTTCTCTCGACAAAACTCCCGAACAGGATCGCTGCGGTCACATCGAACCTATCGAGACAGTCCCTGATCGCATCTCCGACATCTGACCTCATTCTCGACCCAACTGATTGCAATCAAGCTCAAGAATCTCGGGTGCGATTCGTCTGAGCTACGCTGCTCTTGCAACCTCGCGCACAATGTCGCTGGCGCACAATATCCCGACCGGCCGCTGCGAGACGCCGACGCCCTTCTCTGACAATACCAGCAGCCTGTGAATGTGTTTGTCATTCATGATCCTCGCTGCCTGCCGCAGAGTAGCGTCCGGCGCAATTGCGACCAGATTTGAAGACATGGCATCCTCTGCGGTCCTGTGCCCAAGATTCGGCTTGTCCAGCACCTTGACCACATCCATCTCTGACATGAATCCAACGACGTCCCCGTGCATGCCAATAACCGCCACACCGGACACGTTCTGACTGATCATCTTCTCTGCGATCTCCTTAATCGGCGTCTCCTCTAAGACGGTCACAACACCACGCGTCATCACATCGCGTATCAGTTTTTCGTATATTTTTATCATGATTCGTACCCCCTGCCCGTTGTGGTGCCGCACCCCGAATCATGCACCTGCACCATAATATATACCATACATACCATATATGTCGTGTTGCGGCGAGCCAGACCAAGCATAGATAAATAGTCTCTCACACTATGAGAAAAACATATCGATCGTGATTCAAGCAGGCAACACCACTGGGGGTTGGGTCTGAACAATCGATTGCGTGCTCGGGACGATCACATAACCGACCGCCCCACAAGCGCGAGGAATATCTCCTCAAGCGAAGTCTCACACGTCCGCATCTCGACGATATCTCCATCGCACCCGATGATCTGCTTTGCGATCCGGTTCAGGTCGTTGATATCGGATGTTCTCACCAGATAATTGCCGTTGCACGGTTCCATATCCTCCAGTCGCAAATCACAAAAATTATCGATTGCAAACTCGATCTGGTACTCAACACTGCCGTATTCCCGGATGATTTCATCAATCTTACCATTGACGATCTTTTTTCCGTTGCTCATGATCAGCACCCGGTCGCAGATCGATTCAACCTGATATAAATTGTGAGCGCTGAAGATGATCGTCTTTCCGTCGCTCTTCAGTTCCCTGACAAAGTCTGTGATGTACTTTGAGGTCATCGGATCGAGTCCTGAGGTCGGTTCGTCGTAGATCAGGATATCGGGATCATTTATGAGCGATCTTGCGATTGCGACCTTTCTTTTCATCCCTTTCGAGAGGTCTCCGATCTTCTTCTTGTGGAAGGGGAGATCAAGCGCGGAGAGGATCTCCCGAATCCGGTTCTTTGCAGTATCCTTCGTAACTCCAAAAATCTCAGAAAAGAAGATCAGGTAATCCATGACACGCATGTTCTCGTAGAGCGGAGACTCTTCCGGGAGATATCCGATATTTTTCTTGATAAGGGTAGCATTCTTTGCAAAATCGTGCCCGAGAATCTTTATCGCGCCCTCACTCTCTGAAATGAGCCCGCAGAGCATCTTCAGAAGCGTGGTCTTCCCTGCGCCGTTCGGTCCGACGATTCCGAATATCTCGCCCTCGTAAATCGTGAGATCGATTCCGGCGACCGCTGTAAAACCATCGTATCGTTTCTGCACGCCCTTTGCGCTGATTACCACACTGCCCGCATCACCCATTGATATTAATACGGTGGGCGCAGACATAAAGATGATGGTGGGGGCACTTACGATAGCGAAGTGGGAGTTGATGCGATCGAGACTTGATCTGAACCGAAGATCGCTCGCTTTGATCTGCGGTTTCGTTATTCTGATCGCGATAATCTCATCGCAGGCATCGCACAGCGCAATAAGCAGCGATATCTACACGGTTGCGCTCGATCGCACTGATTGCACTGATTGCGCCGATCGCATCGATCTCGCGGAGATTCTCGACTGTGACGACCGATTCAACGTCATTCTGCTGGATCAGGGGGTGGCGCGGTCGAAAGCTGCGGATCCGGACTCCGGTTTCGATCTCCTGATACTCGATGACGAGGTGTATGCAAGCGACTCCGAAAAGTCTGTAGCTGCTGCGGATGCTCTCGAGAATCTCATGAAACAGTATCGTGAGATCACGCTTTCGACGTACTCCGACCTGAACAACTCGTTTCCGGTCTGGATCACGATCCACTACCTGCCGCGCAGCGAGAGCTTCCGGATGCCCACCGTGCGACAACGGCAGGATGCCGGAGACGAGGTTAACGCCGGAGCCGGTGCACCCGGAAGCTCCGACACCATGAACGCAGGTGCTGACGGGAATCTGGTCTATGGGGCGCACGAATCAGAGGTAGAAGCGATCGTACGGGAACTGGAACGATCAGGCATAGAGGAACCGGCCGAATCGAGTGGGGATTCCCAGACCCTCCCGGCAGACATGCAGGAATACCGAAAACTTGTCAAAAACAACTTCTTTGAGAAGCAAGCCATCGCAACGCCATCAAACATTGAGCCACCGATCCCGTTCACATCGGTCATATTTGCGTTCGTATTCATGTTTCCGATGTACTTCGTCGCCCAGTTCTACTCCGCAAGCATCATGAACGAGCGCACCAACCGAAACGGTGAGTTCCTGCTCGTATCCCCGCTCAAAAAGCACGAGATCGTCGCAGGAAAGACGATCCCATACCTATTGATCACACTGGTACTGATGCTCGGACTGGCTGCGTATCTGAAGATCGCGCTCGGGGAAGTCTCGCCCCACAAAGTAATAGAAGACAGCGCAACGATACTTGCGATCATGTTTCCGGTCGTTATGCTCTTTCTCTCGTTCTCTTTCATCTCGTCGATACTTGCCAGGAGTTTTAAGGAACTGACGTTTGTTACTGTCTTCTTTTCGACGATTGTATCAGGCTATCTCTTCTTCCCCGCGATGTTTGCACATATCCACGCGATCGCGCTCATCTCCCCGATGACGCTCGTCGTAAATATCTTGAGCGGGGACGTTGTGCAGTTAAACGAATATCTATTCTCGACAGTACCATTCTACTGCGTTTCGATTACTACATTTGGATTTGGAACGATGATATTCAGGGAAGAGGATCTGTTCACGCAAAAATCGATTAAAAATAAGATCATGGACTGCATGGATCTATTTCTGCGCGGAAGGTCGTACATATTCCTGCTCACACTCATCCTCATTCCGTTCGCCTACATGGCAGAGTTGATGTTGATCGTGCTTCTCTTCAATATCCCGCTCCCGTACTCGATAATTGCGATGATCGGGCTTGCCGCACTCGTCGAGGAAGCGCTCAAGTCGATCGGAGTCTACGCGCTCCTCCGGAGGGGTTTTACGAGCCCGATTGCGATGGCTCTGCTTGCCGGTGCCGGATTCTTCGTCGGCGAGAAGCTGATGATGTTCTTCAGTGTGGCTGCGATCGCAGAGTCTGCGTTCGGCGCAGTCATCAGCATGGGCTCGCTTCTACTCTATCCGCTGCTGCTTCACGTAATCTGCGTTGCAATCGTCGCAATCGGGCTCAGATACAGGGGGTATGCGACGTGCCTACTCATAGCAACCGCTGTGCACAGCGCATACAACATATTCCTCCTGAGGGGGCTTATATTTGCATAACACCCTCTTAATTGCGAAAAAAGACCTGAAAGGTCTATTTAACGAGAGGACGCTCGTATTAACCATACTTCTCCAGCTCGCAATCGCCTCGTTCTCCTCCTTCCTCGTGGTCGGGCTGACGTCCTTTTACGATCCCGGCGCGCTTGCGGATGAGGATCTGGCTGGAATCAACATTGGGCTTGCGTATCGATCGGAGGTCACGTTGAACAACAGCACGATCAGGGATGAGAAAAACGTGAACGAGACGCTGTTATACCATCTGATCGATGAAAGCAAGCTGTCTCCAGTATCTTATCCGGATTATTCAGGTGCCGGAAGTGGTTTTTACGAAGGCGAGATTGATGGGATAGTTCTCGTCCCGAATGTCGCAATCAACGGGAGTGATTTGATCGAGCTTCACATATACTTACCTGAAACCGACTTCAAGTCAACCATATTGATGCTGCAACTGAAAGAACCGCTCGAAAGGCTCGAACGATATGTCCGCGAGATACGAACGAAGCGACTTCCGAATTACACGCCAATCGACCTGAACATCCTGAACCTCCCGGAAAGATCATCGAATCACTACTTTGAGTTCATATACGTCGCTCTGATCCCGCTACTTGTGTTTACTCCGGCTTTCATCTCTGGCGGGCTTGTGATCGACTTGATAACCGAGGAATTTGAGCGAAAAACGATCGACCTAATTCTTGTAACGCCTACGACCTTCTCGGAGCTAATCAACGGAAAGATCCTCGTGGCAACGATGATCGTGCCAGTACAGGCGTTTACGTGGCTTCTCCTGTTATCACTCAATGGAATTGACATACAGCACATACTTGTAATCACGCTCTTTGTGACTGTGGTAACGTTCATTCTGGTTCTGATCGGAGCGGCAATCTCGATAAAAACGAAAAATCGTGGAATGGCACAGTTATTCTACTCGCTTTTTCTGATCACACTATTTTTACTCTGCTACGTCTTCCCAAACTCGCCAATGAACGTCGTGACGCGGCTTGCGATCGATAGTATAAGCGGAACCGGAATCGCGCTCTCTGTAATCCCTTATCTACTGATCGCGTCTCTCGTTTACGCGGCGTTCCGGTATCTCACGCTCACGCAATATCGGTCGAGGTATCGATCTGGATACCGTCGCTGACCCTGAACTTGAGCATCTCTGACATCGGTGACATTCCGCGAATCTTCGGGATCGAGAGTCTGCTTATGACTTCATCGGTGCCACGGTGGAGCTCGATATCGAATACCGCATCACATGCATTGATGATCTCATTCTCGATAGCTTTGTCGTGCGTCTCTTTTAATCCATAGAGGTAGGTTATCCCGCCGGTTTCCTTGGTCATTTCGTAGATAACGTTCGTAAGTTTCTTGATCTGCCCGACATTGACATTGAGATCAAGGAAAAATGAGAATGTATCGATCATGATGTTTATATCCACAGACTCCTCATCTGATTGGATGCTCTGGAGATTGTAGATCATAAACTCTATGATCTGGTTGTCCACGTACTCATTGCCGACGTTGTCCACCAGATCGCCGTGTTCGGTGATGTAATACTCGCTGTATACATCGATGAACGTTATTTCCGATGTATCATATCCCATGTTCTGGATGTCCCACGCAACGTACTTTGGTCTCCTGCCGGTTACGATATAGAACGTCTTGCGTGACTGCGTGAACTGGTGAAGGAAGACTTCAGACATCGATTTCGAGTCTGCGGAGATGTAAACTACCGATCCGGAAGGGAGCCCCCCACCGAGGTTGCGGTCCAGGATGGTGATTCCTGTGGATTTGAGGACTTGTGCGGGTGCTGCCTCGGTGGACCCTATGGTCCTGCCGATTGTAGCTATGGTGGGCGCGTTTGCCATCCTGGTTTGTGCATCTTTTACAAGTGAGTCTCGCAATCCTGGCATCTCGGGTTCTCCCTCCCATTCAACTGATTTATACACCATCCTACTAAAACCTTCTCATTATGATAATGAGGTGATTTTTGAGGCGGGGTGGTATTATTAATGGATACTGCCAGAAGTAGTACCACTTAACACGATATCACACCCCACTGGAGGAGTATAATGGAACCAGAACAGGAATTGATGAGAATCGGCGTGTCGCTTCCGGACAACCTGCTGACAAGGTTTGATGACATCCTCTCGAAACGAGGATATTCGTCGAGGTCGGAGGGGATCAGGGATGCGATCAGGAGCTATATCAGGTACTACGAATGGGCAAGCGAGGTCAAGGGGACCCGGATCGGCGTCATATCGCTGACCTACAACCACGAGCAGCGCGGACTCGTTGACGCGCTCGCGGACCTTCAGCACGAACATCTGGACGTGATCCGCTCTTCGATGCACTTCCATGCGGACAAGAAGACCTGTCTTGAGGTTATCATGCTGTACGGTGACGCTGATGAGCTTAAAGCTGTGGCGGAGGGGCTAATGGCGCTGAAGGGTGTGGAGCACCTGAAACTGACCACCATCTCGACCATAAAGCCATAAAACCGCAAAATTGTAAAACCACATATCAGGGAATGATAGAGTGCGATGGAATAACGCGTGATGGGCAAGTCGAGGCATTGGGCGGACGTTCTCTGCGAGAACGTAACCGCAATCGGAAGGAAGCACACGATCGCAACCGGCATCACACCTTCTGGCGAGATACACATCGGAAACCTGCGCGAGGTTTTGACCGCTGATGCGGCGTATCGGGCGCTATGTGATGCCGGAATCGATGCGGAGTTGATCTACATCGCGGACACGCTCGATCCGCTCCGCAAGGTGTACCCGTTTCTGTCAGATGATTACTCGGAGCATGTGGGAAAGCCGCTCTCTGCGATACCCTGCCCGTGCGGGGATTGTGCGAACTACGCCGAGCATTATCTTCTGCCGTTCTTTGAGTCGCTTGCGGAACTTGAGATATGCCCGAAGGTGTATCGCGCGCACGAACTCTATGAGAGCGGAGACTTTGTTCCTGCCACCCTGACCGCGCTTCGCAAGCGAGATCGGATCGCAGCGATAATTGCTGCGGTGTCACACAGGGAACTTCCCACTGACTGGAGCCCCTTTAACGTAATCTGCGAGGCGTGCGGGCGAATCACGACCACCACAGTCACCGGATTCGATCTGGCGGACGGAACGGATGGGGTGGGTAGAATGAGCGGAACGGGCGGAACTGTCGATTACGCCTGCGAATGTGGCTACTCGGGAACCGTGCCTGTCAAGGGGCACGGAAAGTTGACCTGGCGGGTTGACTGGGCTGCACGCTGGGGCATTCTCGGTGTCACGATCGAGCCGTTCGGAAAGGACCATGCGACACGGGGCGGCTCGTACGACACCGGAACGCGGATCTCAAAGGAGATTTACGGCTATGCGCCGCCGTACCCGATCATCTACGAGTGGATCCATCTCAAGGGGAAGGGCGCGATGTCGTCATCGACAGGTGTCACGATCACGATTGCGGAGATGCTGCGGGTCATGCCGCCAGAGGTTCTCAGGTACCTGATCATCAGAACGAAGCCAGAGAAGCACATAGACTTTGATCCCTCGCGCATCATCGATCTGATCGATGGATTCGACCGTGCTAACGACCGTGCTCGGGAATTGTCCGTAACAAAGGCGTTTCTGCCATCAGATATCCCATTTACACACCTTGTTACTGCAATACAGGTCGCATCCGACCCTGATGACCCGGATAACCTGCGAGAGGTTCTGAGGCGCAGCGGTTATGATGCGTACGACGAGGAATCCGTGACGCGGCGTGTTGCAAACGCCAGAAACTGGCTCGCGTCGTATGCTCCGGACTCTGCCAGATTCGAGGTGCAGGAGGAACTTCCTGACGCTGCCGGAAGTCTCTCCGACGGGCAGAAGTCAGGGCTTCTCTGGCTTGCGTCCGCAATTGATGCCGGCATGACCGGGCAGGAGATGCACGACCTCACGTACGAGGCTGCGGGAGTTGCGGAGATCCCGGCGAGCACGATGTTTCAGGCGATCTACATAGCTTTTCTCGGAAAAGCGTCCGGTCCGAGAGCCGGATATTTCATGGCGTCGCTGGACAGGGATTTTTTGCTGAGCCGGCTGAGGGCGGCTGGTTGCGAGTGAACTCATTAATATGGTGGGAGGTCATATTAATCCATAGATTATAGATCATAGTATCGGGGGTAACAATGAACGATGAAGAACATACGGCATCAGCAGGTCCGCTGTTGGGTCTGACATCCAAAATCGTGGATCATCTTCGCAGGAATCTTGATCGGGAGTACGGAATCCGTGTATTTGAGTTGAACAGTCAGGTCTTTGCTGCGCGCGTTCCGGTTCCGCACATACGAGAGTTCAGCACCACAGACTCAGACCAAATCGTCGGGTACATGCGCACGCATATACCCAGATCGGAACTGGGCGGGGTTGCACATGCGTACGTCATTGCAGACGTCGATTATGTTGAGGTCGATCCGGGGAAGTTGTTCGACGACGTCTATGGCGCTGGTATGCATGGCGACGCTGCCCCCTCCGGTGTGAAGACCGATCCGGAAGTGGCAGGTGCGGGTGCGGGTACCGAAAGTGCAGCCACTGAAGAGAGTGGTACCGATGAGACAGATATCAAGGAGCCTGCTCTCGAAGAGACCGAGATCGAACTGGCGGGCGCCGAGACGACCATTACTGAGACGACTGGTGCCGATGAAGCCGCTACCGAAGAGACTGATGTTGCGGACGCTGATTCCGAGAAAACCGCGACTGATGATACCGTTGCCGCAGCAGAGCCAGCCGAAGACATAGAGGACGTTGATGACGTCGGGGCGGTTAGGGATGTCGCGGAAGTCGGAGAAGTCGGCATGAGCGCAACCCGGGATTATGAGGAGATCGATTCTGCCAACGCGGATTCTCTCTTCAGAAGCATAGAGTCAGCGATCGAACTCGAAGAGCGGACTGGTGATGCGTGGCTGAAAGAGCGGAGGAGAAGGCGGGAGTTTGAGGAAGAGGGAATAGAACAAGAAGTGGTCGAGGAAGTCGAAGAGCCTGCCAATGTTGGCGAGATTGACGATGAGGGTGCAGAAGAGGTCATCCACCGGGTTCTGAATCATTTCGCACGCGGGAAGCACAAGAAGATCGTTTCGGGCAAACAGACGTCCGGGCGGCGTGCAGAGGTTCTGACGCTCGGCAAGCGCGGACGGTACGTCAGGTACCGCACGCCATCTGAGAAGCCAAACGACATCGCAATCGCTCCGACTGTCCGTGCGGCAGCGATACATGCAAAAGGCGACAAGGAGTTTGTGATCCGGGACTCGGATCTGCGGGAGAAGGTGCGACGCAGGCGTGTTGCGACCCTGATAGGCGTCGTATTCGATGCGAGCGGCTCGATGGACAACATCAGGAAGACGAGCGTCACGAGGAACGTGGTGCTTGCGCTCCTCCGGGACGCATACCAGCGCAGGGACCGGGTGTCGCTCGTGACCTACGCCGGCAGGAGCGCAAAGGTCATTCTGCCGTTCACGTCGTCGGTTGAGCTTGCAAGAAGGTATATCGAACACATCCCGTTCGGGAGCACGACGCCGCTTGCGTCGGGGCTCAAACTCGGGATGGAGGTTCTGATCTCCGAAAACAAGAGAGAACCGTCCGCGATACCAATACTCGTACTGGTAACTGACGGTACTGCAAATATGCCTCTTGAGGTCAGCGGAAACATCGAACGCGAGATCTCAAACATCTGTCGCCTGCTGAAACAGGACGTCAATGTACTTGTGGTCGATATCAGCGAAGATGGGTCAGCTCTTGCGGAGAAGATCGCTCATGCATGCGAGGGCAGGTACTACCATCCATCGCGCATGAGCCAGCAGATGCTGTATCAAGCGATCAAACGCGAGCAGGAGAACGTGGTGGACGTGAAGAGCGTGGGGGTATAGGTTTTCGGATGTGGTGATGACGCATTCATCCGAATCGATTTACTTCATCACAGCTTTCAATAGTGTGGTGTTTGTGATGCTGCCTGACATGCTCCGGTAGGCTTCGTATCGGGCATGGACGCCGTCTTCTTTTTCGATTCTTGATGCGTCACGATTGGCGACTTTTCACCTCATGGCGCTACATCAGGACGTCTCCGATAAAACCATCACTCAAACCGGTATCCCACGTCTCGGTTCGGGTTTCGGCTCTCGATGCGTCCAGCACAGTCCCCCTCTTATCAATCCCCTTCGCCTCGCCCTCGATCCGCCCAACATCATCGATAACAACATCCGGTTTCTGTAATACCCTGCCAACCTTTATGCCGATCCCGGCGACGGTTGCGATATAGGCGTTCGTACAGCAACTATGGCTATATTCTTAGTCTTTTGAATATTTGCTGTGATTACCAATCAAATAACAGAATGCCAGCATGTACGGATTGAGGGATGTACAACCCACAACAACGTTTATGCGCAGAAAACCAGATGTCAGTTGAATGATGAAGAAACAATCGATCTTTCTGTGCCTGATCCTGCTTGCCGCAGTACCAATCGCAACATGCGATGATGTGACATGGACAGATGAAGACACCCACACAATCGACTGGGACGATCCGGAATTCTCTGCCGGCTCATTCACAATCAAGCTCACCGATTTCGATGGCGAAGGATCGGTCATGCTCGAAATCATAGATAACGAGGAAGAAACAGGAGAGGCGATTGCGACGATCGTGCTTATGACCGGTGAAGTGTGGGACAACGACGAGATCAGACTGAAATGCGAGGATGCAACCGATAAGGATGATCTGGAGTCCATAGGCAGATGGGAATGGGCTCCTGCAGCGGAGATCACCTCCTGGGTTGCGGAAAGGGAAGAACCTGATATCGCAATCGATATCTCAACCGATGAAGACGAATATCTGTATGGTGATGAGATAACCGCAGAGATCACGATCAGTAACGAGGGTGATGGAGAGGTATATAATGTGCTCCTGAATGTCAGCCTCGATGGATTGAATCTGACCGATGGGAATCAACTTCGCTACATCGGCACGATCAACCCCGACGATTCGAGATTACGAACGGTAAAGATGAGGTTCTCGATGCCGCCAGCAGATGGAACGATTCGTGTCGAGGCGACAGGAAGGGACGAATACGGAACGCCGTATTATGAAGTAGAATCGAGAACGGTTGAGTTGAAACCGCCACTTATTATAAGAAAGTTTGCCACTCCTGATGTCTACTGTGGGGGAACGGTTTATGTGAGCATCAGTGTGCGAAACATTCAGAATTATGCCATCAGGTCGATTACCTTGAGCGATGAGGTACCTGAACAGTTCAATGTAACCGATTATGGTTTGAACCAGACATTTGATATCCCCCCGGGAGGGGAGAGAAATTACCAGTATCACTTGATTGCAGGAAAACCAGGTAGTTTCACGCTTCCGGAGGTCAGCGCGTCATGGAACCGGTATGGCGAGCAGTATGAAGCGTACAGCGACAGTCCGGCGGTCGATGTGCACGGGGCATTCATGAATGTTGTAAAGACGATCGAAGAGGAACATGCAGAGATTGGCGAGACTGTCAATGTCACGATCGATATAACAAATACGGGCGATCTGCCGGCATCGATCAGATTGATCGACCGGATACCTGAGAACGCCAGTTATGTGAGCGGAAAAACGAATCTCACCACTCTTATGAGATCGCATGAGACCGAACAGATCAGTTACGCAATACGGATAGATTCACCGGATGTGCAGATAGAAAAACCTCTCGTTACGTTTGAAGAGATGGTTTGTGATGAAAAAACCGTGAACTACACCGGAAATTACGATGTGACGATGCCGGTTACGGTGTTGGCAGCATCCACACGGGCATCGGATTTGGCAGAGGTCGTGCAGACCCCCAACCCACGCGAGACTGTAAAGCCGGTGTCTGTTGGAGGGGAGGAGGAGAACCGGACGGCTCGAAGAGAGATTAACATAAGAGCAAGAGAGGTTCAGCAGAATATAGAATCTGTGAGGGATATGGCGATGCCAGGATTTGGCTGGGCATCATCAATAATCTCAATCATGATTCTTTATACGATGCGAAGAATTTTTTGACCACGTACAGTGATACGAGTACCGCTATGATGATTGCATACCAGTACATCGAGATAAAGGGCAGGACGGTCCTGAGTGAGAGTGCACCGGGTATCCAGCCTTGCTTCACCTCCACCTCCAGTGCGACCGATGCCACCCTGCCCCATGTATCCTTCGATTCCATGGCATGCACATAGATTGTGTGGTTGCCGACCGATAATTTCGAGGTATCGATCGATGCTTCGATCTTCTCGGTATTGCTGTCGAACGCACCATCGACCGGCTCCATCGGCGTCCCTGTTCCATCAGCACCCATGGAACCGATGAAGTACTCCGCTCGCCTCACCTTCAGTTCCCATCCGGAAGCAGCGATTGCGCTCAACCGGACAGTCTCTCCCGGATAGCAGATCTGCGGTGATACCTCGATACCGGCGATGCGTGGAATTGCTCCAAACGCGGTGATCACATGCGGATCATGCTCCGACCCTCCATGACAGGTGGTGCAGTTCTCAACCATTCCGTGCGGCACATCGCTCAGATCGGTTGCATCGAAGAGTATCTCACGCACATGACAGCCCGCACAATCCTCTGGCTTCTTGTCAGGATGAACCGATGGCTCTGTTCCGATTCCGTGACATGCCCAGCAGGCTCTGTCGATCGGATCCGATAATGCGGTCTCGTTCTCCGCATACCAGTTGAGGCGGGCGTGTGCGCCCAGTTGCGAATCGATCGCATTGACGCATTTTATATCCATGCCGCTGCTGATGTCATGACAGTGGACGCAGTCAGCAAACGCTATGCCCCTGCCGTTGATGAGCGGAGGCACGTGGAACGTATCCGGCTCCTTCCCTCCGAAATCCTCGCCGACATCGATCCAGGATACGTTGTAATCATCCACCCTGATATCATCCTCAACATCCACACTCTGGATCTCAGGCGATATCAGCCGAACATCCCTGAGCACAACCAGATCATCGCCATAAGACCTGAATATCCCTGACACGTTCGCTCTGAATATGCATACATCGGTAAATGGAGGGA
>JAGGRW010000159.1 GCA_021159385.1 Methanosarcinales archaeon | reverse complement strand
CGGCACGGTTCTTTGAGCGAGCATCAAAGGATGAGGCACGGCACAAAGCCGGGCTGAAAGGAATTCTCATGCGATTCGATGCGCATGGATGGTGATAGCTGATAGGTGAAGAGAAATGAAAGCAACAATCGAACAGACAGAGTGTACAGTAATGCCAAGAGTAAGGCGAGAGAGGCGATAGAATGACTGACGAAAAGAAGAACGACCTACCAGAGAAGGGAGCAGTCGTGCAGCGAGACAGAGAGACTTATGCGATTGCGCCGGACACTCCGGCAGGCGTGGTATCGCCAGATACCCTGCGAAAG
The DNA here is from genome assembly GCA_021159385.1 of Methanosarcinales archaeon. GTDB lineage: Archaea > Halobacteriota > Methanosarcinia > Methanosarcinales > Methanogasteraceae > Methanogaster_C. The sequence goes on along the minus strand of JAGGRW010000159.1, from coordinate 25,531 downwards.
ATTGCTGATGTCGCAGAGAAGTACAGCGCAGCCGCGATAAAGATAACGAGCGCACAGCGGATGGTAATCGTTGGACTCAAGGAAGAAGACATTGATTCCGTATGGAATGACCTCGAGATGAGTCCGGGTGCAGCAATCGGGCTGTGTGTGCGGAGCGTCAAGGTCTGTCCGGGAACGACCTTCTGCAAGAAAGGCATATCAGACAGTTTGAGCCTTGGGATGGCTCTGCATGATGCATATCACGGCATGAGCCTCCCCGCAAAGTTCAAGATCGGCGTATCGGGCTGTCCGAACTGCTGCGGCGAGTCGTGGATAAAAGACCTCGGATTCTTTGGCTTCAAGAAAGGCTTCAAGGTGGTTGTCGGAGGCGAGGCTGGCAAGAAGCCGAGGATCGCACAGGAGTTGACCTACGTCGAGTCGATTGACGATGCGATGAAGGTTGCAGAGAGCGTCTTTGACTACTACAAGGCGAATGCGAAGCCAAAGGAGCGGATCGGTGACTTCATCGATCGGATCGGGTTTGAGGAGTTCGCAAAAGGAGTGCTCTGATGAAGACATGTTGACATAAGATTGGCTCCGACGTTTGAAAACCTCAAACATGGTTTGTGCGTCGATTGTCCGTGACAGCTCCGCCGCACAGGCGGTGCATATCGTGTTGCTGCATGGGGAAGCGTTGAAACTCCACGCGATCCCCTGCGGCATCTTTGCTCCGAAAATAGTCATGCTACCAATATAACCTCGGGGAATCGTGGGCGATTAACGCTTCAAATACAACCAAGTCTGCTGAACTGCCCAGTTAACGCCTCTAAATACGCAATACCGCAAGAATAAAATTTCATAGTATGCACTACCCTCGGAAGAGGGAAGCTTTCACAGCAGCTTAAGACGACTCTGGCCTATGTTGGCAACGTGGGAAGTAACCACTATCAGACAGATGCCTCGGTCTTTCGGACACTGTAGCCCATTCCTTCCAGTTCTTGAATTATGAAATGCTCCCTCGCCCCAGACTTTCGGTTTCGAGCAGCTTCAGCTCCGAGCTCCTTATATGGCTCACCTGAGACGGGATACAGTATACGTCCTTAAGGATTTGATGACCAATCGCGACTGCCGCCTCTTGCTTCCACGCGCGCCCGGGCGATATTGTATACTTCATACCGCCATAACTTGAGCTTTTCAAATTTCTGAAACCACAATGCGAACGAAGGCTCATGTCCTTGTTTGTAGGTGGCATTGGTTTGGTTTTGCCAATGAAAAAAGCGCAGTTTGTGCCGGTGCCGAGTATAAAAGAAGTCTCTGGGAGAATATAAGGTCTTTATTTTTTGGATTTAAATTTGATTCGATGAAAGACATCCTTATAGCATTGCTTTATGGATTTAAAAGAGACTACCCGGTTATTCTTGAAGATCCCCCACCATCTTGATGGGGGGATTAAGACTGAACGTTTGATGATATAACGCCGGAATGAACCTGATTTTGCCCGTATCTACTGATAGGTGTACCTTTTTCAGAGATATTTTCGCATGAGCGGTTTAAATATCAAGTCTTGGATATATGCCATCTACATTTTTCGCTTTTTGCGCGCCTAACGTAAGACTAAAAGTTAAATAAGTAAGATCGATAGTGTGGGGCGGACGACTGATCGGGAATTGCTGACCTAACGGCTTCTGAGATTCCACCTGTTGTGTGGGCAGTCTCGTCCAGTGGTACAGTCTTACTTTGCTATGGCATACAATCCTTATGGGCCGATGCGTGCTGATTATCGTTGGTCGTTTGCACGGATGTACACGCCGTTTGATCAGGCGGTGGTCATCGGAGACGAGTTTTGGGATATCGTGGGCGGACCAACTGTGTATGAGGAATTACTCGAAATTTATCAGGAAGTAGGGCACGACAAGAGCAAATACATGCTCGATGCGTTAGCCTTTGGTTTTTAGAAAACGGAAGGAGGCGTGCGGAGATTGTGGCGCGGGGTTGGGAGTTTGACGAGTTTCGTTTCGCTCACCAAAAAGATCAGAATGAAGAAGGAATGTAGTATCAGAATGAAGGTATCAGCACAATGACAGAATACAAACAATGCATAATCGTGCGCGAGGATCTGAAACTCTCGCGCGGAAAACTCGCTGTGCAGGTTGCACACGCCGCGGTCTCGGCAGCAGATCATGCTGATTCCGGCGTTCGGAGGCGATGGAAGGATGGCGGGCAGAAGAAGATCGTTTTGCAGGTGAAAGGCATCTCAGAACTGTATGAACTGAAGATGGATGCAGAAGCTGCGGGACTCCCCGTATCGCTGATAACAGACGCAGGTCTCACCGAGATACCGCCAAATACGATAACAGCACTTGGCATCGGACCTGCCCGCTCAGATCAACTGGATGCAGTCACAGGTGAGTTGTGTCTGGTGTGATCGGGACTGAGGGGTTGCCCGAGTCCGCGGTGCAGCGTCGGGTGGTGCGGGTGGCATGAGTGGTACATGGTGTGGGTGGTGCGGACGGTGTTGATCTATTTATGCCGGTATGCCACAATATTTCTGCGTTATGTACCAAGCCAACGACTTTATATGCCCTCATGCAAACGTTATACCTTATGTCCCGGACAACGATCGATCAGCTGGACACGCTACTCACAGATCTGGATGCTCGCGTTGACAGCATACGCGGCGTTGTCATATCCTCTGCCGACGGTCTCAAGATCGCAGACCGATTCCGCGACCACTCGTATGATACTCAGATCGCACATGCAATCAGCGCGTCGATCGTCGGTCTGGCAAACCGGTCGGTCCACAAGCTCGGGCTGCCGCCGTTTGATTGCGCCACGATCTACACCAGTGATGGGATCGTTACCCTGTTCAACATAGACAACCGCGCATCGCTTCTCGTGCTGCTGGATCCCGATGCCAATGTCGGTCTCGTCATGATCGAGCTGCAACATGCTGCCGAACTGGTCAAAAAAGTTATGAGGTTATAATATGAGAAGAGGTGGTATGGAACAGAATGAGGGTATGAACATCCCGATATATCCGAGAGCTGAAGACCTTGTACTGCTTATGAACTCGCTCGTTGATGTGATTGGCAGGGGGAGCGCAGGGATTCTGTACAATTTCGGCAAGCAGCTCGCAGAGAAGTACTACTGGGGCATGAACATACCGGAAGACCTCGATCCGAATGCGGTCTTCAAGAATATTCTGAGCAGCATGATGTTCTCTGATTGGTTTACGAAGATGGGGATTGAGCGGGAAGGCGGATTCGTTGTGACGTTGCGGGACGTCTTCGAGTTGAACGCAAACGAAGACAGCTGCAATTTCATTCGTGGGTTCCTTGCCGGATTGTCATCGAGCATCTACTGCAGGACGTACATCTGCAAGGAGCAGCGTGATCCCGACAACGTGTGCAGGTTTACACTCATCGAACGGTAACTTTTTATGCCCGCGATCAAAAGTTTGCGTTGAGGACTGAGCAATATGTGGAGAAAAAAAAGTAATGATGACCTGCCTATCGATTTTGGCATCTTTGAAGAGATGATCGAGGATTTAATTGAGCATATCGAAGAGATCAGCGAGGGCGGTCCCGAAGCGTATGGATTTTCCATAACCAAACGCCCGGGAGAGGCGCCGGAGGTTATTGGGTTTAGTAGTCATCCTCATGCCGATGAACCGTCTCTCGAGGGATATAAACCGTTACTCGAGGTTTTTGATTCGGATTCTTGCGTGCAGGTGGTCGTTGAACTGCCCGACGTCGATAAGGACGACATCTCGCTGGATGCTACCGAAAGCACGCTCACGATCATCGTGCGTGTCGATGACCGCAAGTATTCGGAGACGGTCGAGCTTCCGGCACGCGTTGACCCGTCGAGCGCAAGTGCAAGCTACCACAATGGCGTAATCGACGTGACTCTCAATAGAGTTGGAGATGCAAAGACCCGAATAGAACTAACATGATACTATGAACGACGGTGTCGGTCGTGTCAGCGATGCGAACAATATCAGCGATGTGTGCGTGCTCATACCCACGCTCAACGAGTCTGAGACGATCCACGACATCGTGAGGGAGTTTCGAGAGCATGATTATCGGGTGGTTGTGATCGACGGCAACAGCACCGACGATACCCGCAAACTTGCTCGCGATGCTGGCGCAGAAGTGATCATTCAGACCGGGAAGGGGAAGGGGCAGGCTGTTACTCAGGCGTTTTCCACACTTAAAGATGAGTACGTGGTGATGATCGATGGTGATGGGACGTACCTTCCTGTCGAGGTCGATGCGATGCTTGCGCCGATCTTGAGCGGGGAGGCAGATCACGTCATCGGGAATAGATTCGCCAATTTCTCGAAGGGAGCGTTCACAAAACTCAATTTGTTTGGAAACATGATACTGAACAAGCTGTTCTGCCATATATATGGCGTATGTCCGAAAGACATCCTTTCGGGATACCGCGCTTTCAATAAGAACGCATACAAAGCAATCGAACTGAATAAGACGGGTTTTGAGATCGAGACCGAGATCACGGTCGAATGCGTAAAGAAGGGTCTGAGGATTGTGGAAGTTCCGATCACCTATCTGGCAAGACACGAAGATGCGCAGACGAAGCTCAACCCATTAAGGGACGGTTTTAAGATTGGAATGACGATACAAAAACTTGCGAAGTGGTTCAATCCGAAGTTCTATTTTGTGGTGCCGGGTGTATTATTCACGCTCTCCGGAGTAGGAGTCGGAATCTATGTCGTGAACGAGTGGCTCAACAACGTAACGCACGTTCCGCTCACCATTCTGGCAACGCTGCTCGTAACGATCGGGCTTCAGTTGTTCATCTTCGCGATGATCGCGGACATGATCGCGACACTGCATCAGGAGACTCTTCGGGAGTTCAGGTACGTGCTTCAGAAGGGGCGATAGTGGTAGCGATAGGGACTTTCGCGATCCCTTTGGGTATGGATCACTCCTGACAGGTGTCGTGTAATACAGTGTCGTGCTATGTAGTACCATGCCGGCGTTGGACTCTGACAAATGCTCGAAATGCTGATCCTCTCGGTATCAATCGGTTTTCTACTCGGCATAGTCTCCGGGTTGATCCCGGGCATACACACAAACAACTTCGCGCTGATCCTACTCGCGCTCGCTCCCGGAATATCAGACATGGGGTTTTCAAATATCAACATTGCTGTGATCATTCTCGCAAATTCGATCACGCACACCTTCCTGAACATCATCCCATCGATCTATCTCGGCGCGCCAGACGCGGACACTGCGCTTGCTGTTCTGCCGGGCCATTCCATGCTGCTCGAAGGGATGGGCATGGCAGCGATCAGATTATCAGCAATAGGCAGCGCAGGATCGATCGTAGTCTCGCTTTTGCTTGCAATTCCGCTTGCGCTCTTCTTCGGACATTATTACGAATCCTTATGTGAGAACATGGGCTGGATTTTGCTGGGAATCGTTGCGTTCATGGTCCTGACCGAATCCGGGAGGTATATCGAGGGACAGGGCTCTCTCGTGCATCTGAAATACAAATTCTATGCAATCGTTATTCTTCTCATGTCAGGCGTACTCGGAACGATCGCACTTGGAAACGGAGGATTGATGCATCCGTTTTTCCAGTTTGGCTCATCCTCAATCCTGCTCTCGCTTCTGACAGGTCTCTTTGGCGCGCCTGTTCTCCTGATCAGTGTTCTCACAGAGTCGGTCATGCCCGCGCAGACCAAGCATCCGCTGAACCTGCGGGCGCGATGGGTACTGCGCGGAATCGCTGTAGGGAGTATCGCCGGATCGCTTGTCGCGTGGCTGCCCGGAGTCTCCTCGGCGATTGCAACAGTTCTCGCACGGTTTGCGGTCAGAGGGCAGCTTGAACACCACAGAACACGGACGATGGAGTTCATCGTCTCGGTTTCAGGCACAAACACCGCAAACGCAATTTTCGGTTTGATCGCGCTCTTTGTGATCGGGTATCCGAGAAGCGGCGCCATGGTCGCTGTGCGGAATCTGGTCGGCAAGGGGCTGGATATGCATCTGGTTCTCCTCTTTCTGATCGTGGTAGTCGCTGTTTCGATTCTGTCGTACGTTACAACGATTGCAATCGGCGATGTTGCGCCATCTCTTCTGAGACGCTTCGATTACAGGAAATTGTGCGCAGCGATTCTGATCGGGCTCGTTCTGATGGTTGTCGTCTTTAACGGGCTATTCGGACTTGCAGTCTTCCTGACGGCGCTACCGATCGGGATGCTTCCGTATTATATGGGAATCCGAAAGAGCCATGCGATGGGCGTTCTCCTGATGCCGGTTATGATGCGCTGCTTTGGGGTGGGGTGAGCGGTGCGGTTGGTTCGTGGTTTGTGGTGGCGACTCTTCAATTTGATTCGAATCTTACGATGCGCTATCATGCAATGACTGAACGTTGCGATACGATAATTTTGAAAACGCCTTCAAAAGCCCATTTTGCCAATTAACCGCCAAACATGCGAATACTTATAATAAACCGGTCCAACTACAGAATGTGACTGAATATGTCGGTTAAGTCGATAGAACTTGAGCTTCCCGAGGATTTGTACGTGAAAATCGGAACTGTGGCGAGTGAACACTTCGAAACCGAGCACGAGTATATGCGAGAGGTGATTTCAGACTCTATCAGAGAAGAACTCGAACTAAAGGACCTGAAACGGCAGATAGCATCCAAATATGCCAGAGACGAAATCAGTTACGAATCTTTGAAGACCTTGCTCGGATCAAAAGAGGCAGAACGGCTCACAACATACAAAGAAACCATATTGGAGTCGTTGCTGGAAGCAGACGAAGTTGCAAAGAGGCTAAAGGCGTGATCATCGTACTGGCAGACACCAGCGCGCTGATCTCACTGGAGGTAAAAGGTCTTGTCGGGCTGGCTTCAAAACTCATCCAATTCATCATCACGACAGCGGTTTATGACGAACTGGGCGACATTTCCAGATTTGAAGATGTGCATGGCAGATCCGCAAAAGGTCTTTTGAGATTGATCGAACGTTGTGTCGTTGTGGTAAAACCAGTGTCCCTAATGCCGGAACATCTGAAAAACATTGACATTAGTGAAGCCGAAATTCTATCGCTGGCAGCATCATGCGAGTGTGATTACATAATCACCGATGATGTCAAGGCACTACCGTACATGAAATCTGTGTCAGAAGTAAAAGTGTTGACCTCGGCTTTTGTTATACGTTTGCTGTACGATGCTGGTATTTTATCCCGCGAAGATGCTTTAAACTCGATAAAAGAGATCGCTGCATCCAGAGACTGGTACGGTGGAGTTCTTGAGATTGTCGCATGCAAATATTTTGATGATGGATTTTAATATATAAAATATACATTTATATTGATAGCGCAGTGAATATTGAATGCTTCCGTATTATATGGGAATCCGAAAGAGCCATGCGATGGGCGTTCTCCTGATGCCGGTTATGATGCGCTGCTTTGGGGTGGGGTGAGCGGTGTGGTCGGTCCGGTTTGTGGTGGCGACTCTTATTTGATATTCGATTCGAATCTTACGATGCGCTATTGTGCCCCGATGATTCAACTGAGCCAGCCACAACACACAAGTAGTGTATGCCCGATCAACATCCATGACCGCGCGTAGCACAAGGAGAATCGAGCTTGTCGTATGCACAGTTGCGGTTGTGGCGATCGTGGTCGTTGTCGCGGCATTCGCAAGCGACGTGCATGACGCGGAGATCGAGACCTTCCATTTCTACGGAAATCTGAGCATCAACGGCACGCCCGCACCCGCGCACACAACCATCCTTGCAATGATCGGGGGTGAGACGTGCGGCGCAACAGAGATCGCGGTGGCGGGAACGTACGATCTCCGCGTCTTCGCACGCCCTGATCCGGGTTCTGAGTGCTACATTGTATTCCGGATAAAAACTCCGTCGATGGAGTCTGCGGTTGCGGCAGACCAGAAGCGGACGGTTCCGCAGACAAACGAATGTCTCTTTGATCTGACGGTTGCGAAGATGGCTTCCGGCACTGATTCCGATCTCAGTTCCAATCACAATTCCGATCACACGGTTCTTCACACCGGAGTGCACGCGAAAGCCGATCCGGCAGCGTCAGCCACTCCGTGCATCAGTGCCGCCGCAGCACAGGAGCCGGTCGGAGAGTATGACCCGATGCTCTGGGATGTTGTGATAAATGAGGTGATGTGGGATGAGAAGGAGTACATCGAACTCTACAACACATACAGCCGCACCCTCTCAATCGCGAACTGGACGATCACGACAGGGGCGGGTGCGGTCAATGACACGATCGAGGTCACAATCAGAATGGATGCGATCATACCGTCGCACGGGTATTACCTGATCTCAAAGAAGGATGCTGTGACCTGCAAACCGGATCAGATCTCGAATATGACATTAAAAAATGATGGGGAGGTGTTACAGCTATTCAATGGATATCCACCGACCTCGAAGAGGATCGATGTTGTGAATCGCAATGGAGATTGGTTTGCCGGGAGAAATGACGATGTTGGGCAGTCGATGGAACGATTATCGATAGAAGATGGTGCAAATCAGGATAACTGGTACACCTCACTGGGCTACGAATGCGGGCGCATCGGAACGCCGGGGATGGAGAACTCCATTCCGGACAGGACGCCTCCGGAAATAACGCTTGTGAATGATCCCATCGGCGTAAACAACGACATCGTTGTCTCTTTCAACGAAAAAATCGACGCATTGACGCTGCGCATAACTGTGGTCGGTCCTTATGGCGGCGGGGTATCGGGGCGCATCATCCACGACCGCGACCGGAAGGGCGCACACTTTGAGCCGGACGGTCCGCTCCGGATCGGGGTGCATCTCGTGGGCGTGACGTGCAGGGATCCGTCTGACAACTTCGCAGATCAGGAGCTTCTGCTGACGGTCGCGGATCCGGATGTTGGTGATGATGCGGGCGAACATGAGCCGTCGCCCACACAATCTCCGTCTCCAACCCCCTCGCCATCTCCCACATCCACAGCCACACCTGCGCCAACACCATCGCCCACTTCTACATCCACTCCTGCTCCTACCCCTATCCCTACTCCTACGCCTCTGCCGACCTCCTCGCCCACACCGGCACCAGCGCCCGTCGTGAAGATCGTCGTAAATGAGCTGATGCCTGATCCGATAGGGACAGATCACGGGAATGAGACCACTGAGTTGTACAACTGTGGCGACGAGTCGGTGGACCTCGGCGGCTGGGTTCTTAAAAATCAGGGCACAGGTACACACGAAATTCCGGCGGGTACTGTTATTCAGCCTCATGGATATTACACCACCACAGAACTTCAGTTGCGTAACAAAAATGGACAGGTCTTCCTGTATCACGATGGCGAGGAGGTTGACCGGAGTATCAATTATGCCAAATCGACTGAAGGCAAATCATGGCAGCGGCGGACTGACGGACTCGACACGGACAGCGATAGCGACTGGGTTAAGCGCGATCACACGTTTGGGGTGCCCGGGTGAATGACATTCTGGTAGATTTGGGTCGGTGATATTTGTTGCAACTGTGTTGGGTGACTCCTGCGAGTATGACATCTGCCTTGGTGGATGTGGATCGCAACCAGATGCAAACGATATGTGCAGAGAGTGCTGCAGGCAGCATCCATCAAACGTCCGCGTATCGTTTGCAAAGCGTAATAAGAAATCTCAGATATTTATGATTGTCACAGCGTTTGTGCCACTGCCAGACACGCTGGCAGCAAACCATTTCTCGAAAGGTTTATATTATCCCTTCGGATAGTAACCACCAACCATTCGACCAATTGGTCACTGACCTGATCTTATGTGATCCAGGTCAAAACAAAACATAGGAGGAATTGAATGGAACCCGCAATGGGTATGGGCCTTGTAGCCCTCATGGGTGCGGCAGCGACCGTCGCAGGATGCAGCGAAGACCTCGAATCAGATATCGGATCACAGAGCAATCCGAATTCACAGGTTCAGCTGGCTGCACAGGTTGGCTATCCGCACAGAATATTTAACAAAGCTATTTCTGGTGAACCACCATCCAACGCGATGTACTGTGCCGTAGGCGCAGGCGTTGCAATGGTACTGATTCAGTCGGTGAATGCATCGCCGCTTCTTGCAATCGCAATCGGCGCATTCGTTGCTGCGCTCTTAAACGGCGTCTTCTCAACAACAGCATATATGGGAAGGAACGCGAGTCAGACCCGGTTTAACCAGTACGTGTATCTTGATGTATTGCGTAACCAGCTCCTTTCGCTGATGGGGCACGCATACATAACGACGTTCTGCATCGTCGGTCTGTCGTACGTCATGTGGCATCATGACCTGATCGGACATCCGTTCCCGTTTCCAGTAATTGCGATGATCTGGGGACTTGCGGTTGGTGCGATCGGATCCTCCACAGGTGACGTGCACTACGGTGCGGAGAGAGAGTTCCAGGACTTCAAGTTTGGAGCTGGACTGAACGCTGCTGACTCCGGGAATATCACCCGGTTTGCAGAGGCAGGAATCAGGTCATCGATGGACAACGCATGGTTCTGTTCGAAGTTCGGAGGACCTGTGACAGGCATTGCTTTCGGAATGACCGTTTTCCTGGACAACTGGCGATCAACGGCATTTAGCGGCTGGACTGCTGTTGTCGTGGGATCAGCGATCGTTCTTGCGCTGATCATCTACAACCGGCAGATTGAGACTTATGCCAGGAAGAAATACGGACCGTATCCGGAATATGCAGGAGATATAGAAGCATGACTGATATTACTATTATAGGAATGCTTATGGAGCACTGGGTATCGATTATCGGAATTATCCTCGGTGGCATCTGTATCGCGGTCGGTGTTCACTTTGTTCCGGTAGGTGGTGCTCCTGCCGCTATGGCGCAGGCAACCGGTATCGGGACAGGAACCGTGCAGCTCGCTGCTGGTTCAGGACTCACAGGGCTTCTTGCTGCAGGATATATGTACATGACCCTGTCAGCAGCAGGCACACCCGGAATATCAGAGGTCATCCTGATCTGTGCAACTGGCGCTGTTGGTGCGATGATCATGATCACGGTAACGATGCTTGTCGGAAACTGGGTCTACATCTATGGCGTGGGTGTGCCACCGGCATCAGCGAAGGTCGATCACGACCCGATCACAGGAGACTCGCAGGCGCCGTATGTTGCGCCGGGAACAGTCGGACAGGGCATGCCAACGGTATGCTTCGTGAGCGGCGCAATCGGAGGTCTCCTCGGAGGTCTCGGCGGATCACTTGTCTACTGCATGTTGATGTGGGTGAATGGCGATGCTGCGATCTCAAGCATATTCGCTATAGGTGTCTTTCTGGTGAACGCGGTGTTACCGTCGTACAACATCCAGGGAACGATCGAGGGATTCCATGATCCGAAGTTCAAGCGAGTACCAAAGGCTGTTCTTGCGTGCTTTATTGCATCGCTTCTCTGCGGAATCATCGCAGTAATAATCCCGGGAATGTCAGCGTTTGGAGGTGTATAGAATGTCGGAACCTGCTGAAACCGCAAACCAGGTTGATGCAAAGGGAATCGTTGTAGGACTCGTCGGAATCTACATAGCAGGCATCTCAGGAATACCGTATCTTGCGTTCCTCGCGGGAATCGGTGCGATATTTGCAACCAAGATGGGTGCTGATGCTGTGCGCAGGGTATGCAGCTACGGTATCGGCACAGGTGTTCCGTCGATCGGAATGCTGGCTCTTGGAATGGGCATCATCGCAGCTATGTTCGGGCTCGCAATCGGAAAGATGTATAAGGCAGTCTTCATCGGACCGATCGTCGGTCTGGTGCTTGCGCTTGTGATCGGATTTGTCGTCGGATCGCTCACAAATAAGGTCATCAAACTGAACATTCCGGTTATGGAGCGGTGCTTGACAGAGATTGCAGGCGCTGGCGTGCTCGTTCTAACAGGATTTTCTGTCATGGTTGCCGGGAGCATGGACTTTACAGTGATCGTTGAAAAGGTTATCACAACAGGATATATCGCACCAATCTTCATTCTCGGTGCGCTCGGCATTCTGCATCCGTTCAATGCCAGTCTCGGACCTGATGAGACTCAGGATCGGACACTGGTACACGCATACTCCTGCGGCGCGATTGCGATGGTGATAGGAGGAGTCTGCTCGATTGCGGTCATTGACCCGATCGCGGGAATAATCTCAATCGTCATAGGACTTGCCATCTGGTATGCGACCTTCATGGGATTCGTGAGACTCGTGAAGCGCGACGCGGGCGCAGGCTATGTCGGAACAGGACTACTTCCACCGGGGGCGATGTAGATGGATGTCGCACGAATAGTACCTGAATTCCACATACTTCTTGACCCGATGTCAGGAGTCATTGCCGAGGAGAGAGAGGACTTAATCATGTTCTCGCTTATTCCGATTCAGGCACAACTGGACGTACTCGAAGTTGTTGCCGACGATCTGATGAACTCGCTCGAACCTGACAAAGAACTGCTGAACACGTATCCCGGACGAGAGGAGACCGCCCGGATTGCAGGAGTGTATGCGAACCTGTTTTATGGCCTCGTCATCGGACTCATAATCGCGTTCATGGCAGCGATGGTAGTAGTTGTAATGGGGGGGATCTAGAACAATGGCAAAAGTAGCAACATCCGAACCATGGCCCATACTTCCTGGTGAGTTTGCGGTTGGAAACCCTGAAGACTGTGTTGCAGTCACAACCTGCGGATCACATCTGAGCGATTTCCCGCTTGCAGCAGGAGCAGCACTCACAGGACCAACCAAGACTGAGAACATCGGAATCGAGAAGCTGGTTGCAAACATCGTATCAAACCCGAACATCAGGTTCCTTGTCGTGACCGGAATGGAGGTCAAGGGTCATATCACAGGACAGGCATTAGTAGCGTTCCACAAGAACGGAATTGATCAGGATGGACGTATAGTCGGAGCGGTAGGAGCGATCCCGTTCATCCAGAATCTGGATGCGGACGCGATAGCGAGGTTCCAGGAACAGATCGTCGAGGTCGTTGACTTAATCGATACCGAGGATGAGGGCAAGATATCAGCGGCTGTTAAGGCGTGCGTTGCAAAGGATCCCGGCGCTCTTGATGTTGAGCCGATGTTGGTCAAGATGGAGGAAGGCGGCGGCGAAGAAGAGATCGCAGGATTCAGACCGATGGCTGCCGAGGTTGCAACGATCCGCGCAAGGATCAAAGAGATCGAAACGGTAACGATCGTCACAGGCAACATGAACAAGTTTGCAGCAGGTGTCTACGCAGCCAAGATCGAGGGCATCATGATCGGTCTCACGATAACGCTGATCCTTCTCGGACTCGTGGTGATGTCGGAAGGTGCTCTCAGCTTCTTAGTAGGAGGTGTATGATATGCCAGAAGAGGAAAAGATTGAAGAAACCGTCGAAACCGAAGAAGAGATCTCCGAAGAGGCACCAGAGGAGGAGGAAGCCGGAGAAGAGATCGCTTATGGCGTCGGTACCCCGATGGTGATTGAGCCATTCATGGAACCATTTGAGGCCGCTGTCGAGAGCGTGCGACGTCGTGCACAGTTGATCGCACGTAACCAGAAACTGGATTCGGGTTTCACGGCAGGCGCACCGCTCGGTGTCGCCGTGGGCATATTGTTCGCTCTTATACTGGTTCTGTTACCGTTGTTGTGAATGAAGGGGTGATTGATATGGCAGAAGAAGGACAGATCATCGTTCCACACGTCGTCGTTGACAGGGCTGAGTACAACGAGGTTCTACGAAGGCTGGACGAAATTGATGAGAAGATTGAGTTCGTAAATTCCGAGATATATCAGCGGATCGGAAAGAAGGTTGGTAGAGATATTGGCATACTCTACGGAATAGCGACAGGGCTGGTAATAGCGTTGTCTTATGTTATCCTGACCGGGATAGCAATATAAGTGAGGTATTAATATGTTCAGATTTGATAAAGAACAGAAGGTCTTTGATATAGGAGGCACAACGATAGGAGGTCAGCCAGGAGAATATCCGACCGTGCTCTTCGGTTCGATGTTTTATAACAGGCACAAGATCGTAACGGATGAGGACAAAGGAGAGTTCGACAAGAACGCTGCCGACAATCTATGGATCGCAGCAGAAGAGGTCAGTGATATAACAGGCAACCCGCACTGCAACCAGATCGTTGCAGAGACGAACGAGGCGATGAAGAATTATATCGACTGGTTTGTGGACGGGTATGATGAACCGTTCTTAATTGACTCTTCAGCAGGCGACGTTCGGGCGTTTGGAGTCCAGTATGCAACCGAGATCGGTGTTGCAGATCGCGGCATCCACAACTCCATCAATGCGAGTATCCAGGAGGAGGAGGTTGCAGCGTTAAAGGAGTCGGATCTCACATCCGCCATCATTCTCGCATTCAATGCAACCGAGCCGGGTGTCAAAGGAAAGATCGAGATTCTTGAGGAAGGCGCGGCAGGCATTGAGTCGGGCATGCTCGAGATTGCAGAGGGCTGCAATATCACAAAGCCACTCGTGGATATTGCTGCGATGCCGCTCGGAGCAGGCGCAGGTGCAAACGTACGTGCAGGAGTTGCTGTCAAGGCAAGGTTCGGGCTTCCTGTTGGTGCAGGTTATCACAACTCAGCGTCCGCATGGGACTGGATGAAGACGTTTAAGAAGGAGCATCGCGAGGTGTGGGCTCCTGTTGACATCGGAAACAACCTGATCGCGGGAATTGCTGGAGCTGACTACTACCTGTACGGTCCGATCGAGAATTCGACGATGATAGCACCAGCAGCAGCGATGATCGACATCATGGTTGCTGAGAACGCAGAGGAACTCGGGCTCACCGTAAAGGATCCGAACCATCCGTTCAAGAAATTGATCTGATTTTCGGGCGAAGATTCTCCCGCATTCGGCGGGGGATCTCTTTTTTTATTGGTATATGGAAAAGCTCATCGGCAAGATTAAACATGGCTTTCTGGTACTGGTTGCCAACGGCTTTGCTTCGCATTCACGTTTATTATTCATCCGGGTGTTGAGCCGACCAATAACAGGGCGGAAAGGGCACAAATCGCTGGGCATGTTGGGAAGCGTTGGATTATAGGGACTACTTGCGTAATGGTAAAGGGACGTCAATTCATGAGCGGATCGTGACGGTGCTGGCAACGTGGGCGCGAGCCATGGACTCGGGCAGTCTCCGGATGATGCAGGCGAAGCGGATTATGTCCCTTGGACTGACGCCTCGCATCTGGTATTCTGATACTAGTACAGTGAGATCCCGGGTATCCTTCTTCGTTACCGGCAGCACATCGACTCCCAATCACCTACAGGCAGACTCAGTACCGCCCTCATCTTCTTCGGGATCAAGATGCGCCAGAATTTGTCGATATTGACAATTTCGTGCATAATGCTACAACTGAGCGATTGGACTAAAACACTTTGGCGGGCGTTCTTGCCTTATCACTTTATGTTCAATCACGACCATGTTATCGATTGTACCTGTCGAGTGGTCGGTTGATATCCATGAGACGAAAAAAAATCACCGGAATCGCACTACCATTACTGGTGTTGCTGGCAACACTCCTGCTTTCTGCGCCAGCACATTCGTCTGACGACCATGACCGTGACACTGTTAGTGATATTGTTGTCGAGTTCTTCTACGAGATCGGCTGCAAAGATTGCAAGGAAGCAAGACCGGTCATAGAGGATGTCGCTTCCAAGCACAATCTCCCGGTTGTGGAGTATGAGGTCACTGATCGATCCAGCCTTGAAAAAATGGAAGAATATGGGCTCGTTGTCGTTCCTGCGGTCGTGATCTCTGGTCAGGTGGTCATTCATTCGGATTACGAGGGGAATCTTAGCTTACTCGCGGATCTGCTCGATCAGAGCATAGGCAACGCCCAGGCCGATCAAACGAATCAAACAGACCAGCCAAACCAGACCAACCCGACCGATCCGGCAAACCGGACGGATCAGACAAACCAGACATCGGCGCAGGAACCGCCGATCAAACTATCCCTCCCAACCGTCTTCGTTGCAGGGCTCATCGCTGGATTCAACCCGTGCCTGCTCGCAATACTCGCATTCATCGCAACGGTTGCGCTATCAAACGAGGATGGCAGGCGTTGCAGCAACCGCCGAATGCTCTGGCTGGTGGTGGTCTTCTGTTTCGGCATATTTATAACGTATCTCATAGCTGGCATGGGCTTGCTTCAGGCGATCGGGCATTCCGAGGGTATGCGGGAGACGATCGAGGATGCGCTGATTGCGATCATCGTGTTACTCGGAGTCTGGCATATTTACGATGCGTATCATGTCAAAAGGTACGACACATCCTCGTTCAAGACATCGGGGTCGGCAATGCGTTATGTCGAGGATCTGGTCAAAAAGGAGAGTCTGCCTGCGATATTCGTACTCGGGGTTCTCTTCTCTCTTGTCAAGGCTCCGTGCGTCGGCGCGTTGTACCTCTCGATACTGAAGATGCTGATCAAGGACGGGGCTCTCTGCGGCGCACTGTATCTCGGCGTCTACAATCTCGGGGTGATTACCCCGGTGCTTCTTCTCGGGCTTGCGATCACGTTTGGGATGCAGCCGGAATCGGTGAGCAGGTACAAGGATGCGCACCGGAGTTCGATCAGGCTCGCAACAGGAGTCCTGCTTCTGGCAATCGCGGTGCTGATGGAAGTTGGGTTGGTGTGACATGAACGGAAGTTTGATATGCTGAACGGTCGTACAGTATATTGAGCGGTGGTTCAATTGATCGAACTCTTCGAGAAATATGTGTACTGGAGGATCCTGTCCCGGTTCCTTGCAAGCCCGAATATGTTCTTTCATGTGAAAGGATTGGCAAGGATGATGGAAGTGAGTCCCGGAAGTGTGAGCAGTGCTGCAAGAGCCCTCCACTCGGAAGGACTGCTGATAAAAGAGGAAAGAGGTCTTGCCCACTATTACAAACTGAATGCCGATCACTACTTCGTGCCTCCTCTGAAAAAGGCGTATGGCATCGCCAAAATCTCCGAATTGAAACCGGAAATAGAATTTCTCGAAGTTGACCCTGACATCACGTCCCTCGCCCTCTTTGGAAGCTATGCCGATGGCAGCTTTGACGAGGAGAGCGATGTGGACTTCCTGGTAATAACCCCAAACAAGAAGAGAGAGGTGATACGGACGGCAGAGCAGTTCGGGAGTGAGCTTGGGCTTGAGGTTGGCGTGTACATGTTCCGGCTGCCCCAGTGGAGGTCGATGGCAAAGAGGGGGGATGAGTTCTACAGGTTGGTTGTCGGGAATTATCTGCTCTTGCGAGGGGATGGGGTGGAATGAAACCTGGAATCGCATTTTGACAGAGACAAACAACCATCATGTTGGTCAGGTCAAACTGATACACCAATCTGATGTTAGAGTGCGTGAGGTGGGGATACAGTCTCCGCAGTGTGCTGTTTGATCGCAAATCCACAAATCATGGTTTCACCATCAACCACATTATTGGGAACGATGGGCACTCATAGATAAGAAGGTGCAATAGGCATATATACTATTAGCACATTGTCACCCAGTACCAATCGAAGGTGGTGAGTCAATAATGACAGTTGGACAGGAATTGTTAAACGTACCGTTTGGCGACATGATAAAAGAGATGGCATTCGCCATTGCGGAATCCCAGCAGGCGCTGGATATGAACTCAGTCAACGTCGCACAGATACTGGCTGAAACAGAGTTGGAAGCGGGCAGCGTGATTCTGGCGATCGAGCAGCCAGTCGATGAGGATGGCAATCCGTCCGGATCGCCCACACTGGTCACGAACGATCAGCCCATGAATCTTCTGACGTACGGTCTTGAGCCGAGGTTCTACGAGTTCACTGAATCGATCATCGAGGTGAAGATGACGATCTCGATGAAGGTGGAGCGATCTCTTGAGAGGAGTTACAGCAGGAAATTCGATTTCAAGAACAAGACGACATTCACCGGATCGTACAGCACGGGCGGGTTTGCGAGCCTCTTATTCGGAAAAGCGAAAGCCAAGATCAAGAACGAGACCACTGTGGCATTCTCGTCCACATACAACGCGAAGTACAAATCAAAGTACACGTTCTCGGAGACCGGAACCAGTCTTCTGAGGACGACTCTGAAACCGGTACCACCTCCTGAGCGCGCGGTACCAACGATCAAGGTCCAGGCACCTACTTCACCTTCCTGACCCTGTGACGGTGGACATGTTAATCTGATAACCCGCAAGGGATGTGGATGAACGATGGCACAGGCGGTTAATGTAGAGGGCGTGCTGATCCGCCCTCTGGGTCGCGTCTTGACGCTGGTCGGCGCTTCGATCGCCGAGGCTCAGAGCGCGATGGATGCAAACTCCATTGCGACCCAGAAGGCGATCGATCAGGCGATCGAGAACGGCGAGATTGAGTATGACATTCAGGCGCCGTGGTACCATTTCCCGGATGTCGATATCGAACTGAAGATGGCTCTATCGATGACCGAGAAGGCAGAGGTTGACAAGAAAGGGAAGGTTCGGGGCTACAAGCCGACGCTACTCGCAGCACCCCTGAACGCGGCGTACAAGAACACCTACAACTACGACGTGAACGGGTCGAGCCACATAAAGGCGAAGATCGCCTCGATACCGCCCGCAACGAAGCTATCCGAGTGATTGGGTGATTCATCATGCCTGTTAATCCAAAACGGAGGACAACGGCGCGACCTACCGGAACTGTGGCAGGAGCTGCAAGAACTGCCGGGGCTAAGAGGGTTGCTGGGGCTACGAGAGTTGCAGACACCGTAAGAACTGCAAAAACGAAGCAACAACTGGAGGAGGAGGTCAAACAGAATAGTAAATTGATCGCCACCCTGCAGACGGAAAAACTGACGTTCTCATCGAGAAACACGGTGCTTGAGGCGAGAGTCAAGGAGCTCGAGAAGACGAATCTGGAACTGGACGAAAGTGTGCGCAAGCTCAAGATTGCGCGGCCCACGGTGCCGTCCACGAGATTGATCTCGAGTTTCAGGGACGCGCTCGATGATATGCGTGCCCCGCTTGCAAGCGGAATGGGAGGGGTAAACTATCTCGTAAGCGAGATTCAGGTCAACCTGAAGGCGAATGTGAGTTACGACGGTGGCAAAGTCCAGTTTCAACTCCCAAAACCCGATGACGTCATCCCGTCCGAGAATCTGAGTACAATCGACTTTGTAATCAAGGCGACACCCACAACGGAAGTGGACACTTCAGGATACGCGGAAGTTCCGAATCTCGTTGGCCTGGCTAAGGAGATGGGCGAGAGACTGATCGTATCGAAGGGCTTTGTGCCCGGAGAGATCGAGTATGAAGATACCGCCAGGATAGAGCCAGGCATCGTCATCAGCCAGATGCCGTCCCCGTTCTCGGTTGCACCCCCTGGAGGTCCGATCGACCTTACGATATCAAAGCATCCGGGTGTTTCGGTTCCAGGTTTTCTCGGACTCTCGCTCGACGAGGCGGTAGGTGTTGCCGAAAGTTCGGAATTGGCGATCGGCGACGTGAGCCACACGGTCAGCGAATCGGAAGAAGGAACTGTCATAAGCCAGGGCGTGAAGGCGGGCGAGACTGTTCCGCCGGGAACGGCAATTGATCTGGTGATCGCAGAGGCGAAGAGACGCGAGACAGAGGGAGGAGCCGAGACGGATACTGCGAAGACGGCTGAACCCCGCGTCAGAAGACTTGTAAACATCGGCGAATACAATTCTGACAAACTCGATGATGCCGGGATAAAAACGATCCGAGACCTTGCATCCGCTTCCGTTTCGAAGATACGCAAGGTAACAGGTGTTTCCGATAGTGTCGCAAAGGAATGGAAATTGGAAGCAGAGATCTACAATGAGGCGATGGGCGACTACGGAGCGTACATTCTGGTAAAAACCGGAGCTGTGAAGTCGGTTGACGACCTGAGAAAAGCAGATCCATCGAAACTCTACGGCGTTGTGAAGCGGGCAATAGCCGGAAGGAAGATTGCGGTTCCACCCGGTTTTAAGCTGAGCAAAAAGGACGTCGCAGGATGGATTGAGGGCGCAAATAAGAAGTGAGAAGCAAGGAGTGATCGAGATACCGGTCGAGACGTTCATCGTGCGGTTAACCGACCCGATCACCAAGGGCAAGATTGAGTCGTTTGCCAAGAATGTGATGGGACGCGGCGGAAGAGTCGAACTGGTCACGAACAAAGGCTGTGTCATCAGTATTGACAACGGCTTTGCAGACGAGTTGCGCGCCCTTCCGTCCGTAAGACTCCTCGGAGGCGTCAACCTGCGTCGGAGAGAGGTCAAGGTCACAACGAAGGTGGTGTAGCAGTCACGTAGCGATCATTATGGGGGAGGATTGATTGAGAAGCTTTTGCATCATTTTTACGCTTTCTGTGGTTAAATTATCACTTGTGCAGGGTCAATTTAACCACAACAGTTGTTATCATTCTTTAGATCGGATCGAGCGGCAAACGATGGAAGCATTTATATAACAGACCCGTCAAGTTGAGTATTATGGAGGACGCGAGGTTAAAGACATTAGCGATCATCGCAGCAACAATAGGGCTGATCGTGGCGCTCTACCACAACACACTTCTCTGGTTATTCAACGCATGGTGGTACGATCCCTATTACTCGCACGGCGTTCTCGTGCCGCTCATATCAGGCTATCTGGTGTGGAACAAGCGCCGTCTGCTTTCTGAACTCAGGAAGGAGTCGTCCGGTCTTGGAATTCCTGTGATCGTTGTCGGTCTTATCGTTCATGGCGTCGGGCTCTTCCGGACGTTTCGGTTCGCGTCAGCAGTCTCCATCATAATCGTTCTTGCCGGAATAATTCTATTCATCTACGGTAGCGAGGTCACAAAATCGCTACTCTTCCCGATCGGTTTTCTCATCTTCATGGCGCCGATACCGTTTGCCCCTGTGGTCGGTGCATCGCTGCAGGCACCTTCCGCGGGATTTGCGTCATCGATTGTGAACGCTCTTGGAATAGGGGTCACGACAATAGGCGCAGAGATCCATCTCGCCAATTCGACGTTTGAGGTGGGCGCGCCGTGCAGCGGGCTTCGGTCGATCATATCGCTTCTGACGCTTGCTGCGCTCTATTCATATCTTCTGGAAGGTTCGATATATATGAAGGCGACGGTCTTCCTCTCCTCGCTCCCTCTCGCAATCGCTGCGAACATACTGCGGATAACATCCATTCTGCTGATAGCAAATTCGTACGGGGCTGAGGTTGCAATGAAGTTCTTCCATGATTTCTCGAGTCTCCTGCTCTTCACAGTGGCACTCGCCGGATTACTGCTTGTCGGGAGGTGTTTCGGATCGCTGAGATTCAAAAGAATCTTCTGACGCTCTTTGGAATCCTCCTTCTCGCGGGCGTTCTGATCTATCTCCTGGCACCTGCAGGAATCACCGATTACACGGTCATCGGAACCTCGTACTGGCACGAGACCAAGAACAGGCTCCTGATCAAGACCGCCTACGACTACAACAGCCTCGAGGAGATCAATAGATTTCCGACCAAACTTGGCGACTGGAGGGGCTACGACTTCAGGTACCCAGATTCGGTCTACGAGATGCTGAATGCGAGCGTCATCCTCAGCCGGTCGTACTCGTCTCACGGCGACCTGATCTGGATGGATATCATAAACAGCCACAAGGGCGAGAGTTTTCATGACCCGAAGATCTGCTACGGCGGCAAGTGGAACATCGACGATGAGACGCTCGAGACGTTCAATGTGGTTGGAAACCAGACTCATCTCACGTTCCATGAGATGCACACGAACCGGCTGGACATATCCAACAAGAAGAACCCTGACACGAAGCAGGTCGTCCTCTACTGGTTCATGTTCAAGCGGTTCAGCGACGAGGGCGTTACGATGATACGGCTCTCGGCACCCGTGAGAAACACACCTGAGGAGACCTTCGAGATGATGAAGGGATTTCTCGAGGACGAGCTCTTTGCCGCGATGTACGAGGAGGAGGTCGAGGAGGTGACCGTTGCCGAAAATATCATCGATAAGCACGGGACAACAGGCGTTGCAATCGTTGCAACCCTCATTCTGGTTCCGATCTGCCTGATCATTCTTGGTCCGCTTGCGAGTCGAGTTCGCAAGACTTAAATATTAATTGACACAAAGTTGTGACGTATGTGGGGGAGTGTACTGACATGGAAAGCTTTAGTTGTGATGTCGATCGTTTTCGTATCGACATCGGTATCGGCACCATTCGCGGCAGCGGATCAGGTGCATGACGGCGGTTCTTATCGCATACGGATAAATCTCAGCTTCGATCCCGGACGCGTATCGTTTGAGACTACGAATGGTTACGATCGTCTTCTTCTGCCGGATTGCCGCCTGACAACAGTTATCGGCGAGCCGATGCTGCCTGTTACGACGGTCTTCGTAGCGGTTCCGGATCACTCCGATGTGCAGAGGATCAAGATCGTGTCGCAGAAGAAGCAGGTTCTCTCTGGCAGGTATGACATTCTTCCAGCCCAGCCACCTGTTCCGACTATGGCTGGCGCTGGTTCTGGCGCTACCACTGCCGCAGAATTTGTGCCGCCGGGTCAGGCGTACCGCTCTCCGGAGCCGTATCCGGGCAGATTGCACAGCGGAGCGAACGTAGGCTCGATGCGCGGACACAGCATACTCAGTCTCAGCGTGTTTCCGGTGCAGTACAACCCGATTACGAGACGGCTGACGCTCTACGAGGAGATCGTTCTCGAGGTTGCGTACACCGTTCCGCATCGCTATTCCACGGCGGTTCCAGAGAGCGAGCGGGACGAGTTTTACCGCATCGCCGAGAGACTGGTTGTAAACCCGGACGACATATCGAGAGCCGAAAGCACAGTGGCAGCGGAATCCTTCTGTGCGGGGCTGGGTTCCGGATCGGAGCCGGATACCGAGTTTGAGTACGTGATCATAACAGACCGTTCACTCGAATCCGAGTTCCAGCGGTTGGCTGACTGGAAGACCAGGAAGGGCGTTCCTGCGACGGTTGTCAACACCACGTGGATCGATAGCAGTTACACTGGTAATGATACGCAGGAGCGGATACGAACGTTCATCGCTGATGCGTGCGCGACATGGGGCACGAAATGGGTGCTTCTCGGCGGGGACACGAGCATCATCCCGTGCCGGGGCGGGTACGGGCGTGTCGATGGCGAATCGACGTACTGGTATGATAATACCATACCAGCAGACCTGTACTACTCAGATCTTGATCACCTCGATTACAACTGGAATGCGGATGGTGACACAATCTATGGCGAGGTCAGCGACGACATCGACCTGTATCCTGACGTCTTTGTGGGGCGGGCGCCGGTGGACACTATCGCGGAGGCGGTGGCGTTTGTGGAGAAGACCCTGCGGTACGAGAGAAGCCCGCCCGCGGATTATGCGACTGACATCCTGTTTCTCGCGGAGTACCTCGATGGGCCCGCTAATGACGGCGGGGTCACCAAAGACCTGATCAACGATAGCGCCATACCCGATCACTTCAACGTGACAGAGTTATACGAGCGGCACGGCAACCTATATAAGAGTTCTGCGATGGCGTATCTGAATTATGGGTGTAACATCGTAAACCACATCGGGCACGGTGGCACAACAGGCTTCAGTGTCGCATCTGGCTCAATCTATAATCAAGATGCCGGCAGCCTCACCAACTCGCCAAGAAATTTCATACTCTACAGCATATCCTGCTACTCGAATGATTTCGAGGATGATTCAGTGTCAGAGCATTTCATGAACAATGCCAATGGCGGCGCGGTCGGATATATCGGAAACAGCAGGTACGGCTGGTACTGGCCCGATCACCCCGGTGAGGGGCCGTCCGATCTGTACGATATAGAATTCTTCAATGAAACGTTTGTAAATGGCACATACCACCTCGGAGAGGCGTTAGCCGCATCGAAGGTGACATACGTCCCGGCATCGGATGAGGACGGGGACGCGATGCGCTGGCTCCAGTACGCGATCAACCTGCTCGGAGACCCCGAACTTCCGATCTTAACAGACGCTCCGAAGACGTTTGCAGTGGATCAGCCGTCCGCAGTGCCAGCGTGCTCGTCCTGCGGATGCCAGCAGACCGTCACAATCACAGTATCCGAGGACGGCAGCGGTGCACCGGTTCCGAATGCGACCGTCTGCGTGCAGAAGACGGACGACGGCACTTATGCGGTCGAATCAACAGACGCAGCCGGAAATGCCGAATTTTCGATTGCGCCGGACGTGGGGGTTCTGAACGTTACGATCACAAAGCAGAATTTTGTTCCGCACGAGGGCGTGCTGAACGTTGTTCCATGCGGTGACGTTGACGAAAGCGGTGTCGTCGGGATTGCGGATGTGCGGCTCCTGTTGAGTTACATCTTCAATTCCGACGGGTATCCGATCACCGAATCGATCGGCGATGTTGATTGCAACGACGTGGTGAACATTCTGGACGCAAGACTCCTTCTGAATCACGTATCCGATCCCGGCGGGTATCCGATCTGAACTTTGCGACTCTGCGACTCTGCGTCTTCGTGCCTCTGCGTTTCCTCCGATGCAACGCAAAGGCGCAAAGGCGCGGAGACGCAAAGGTATGGGGTGATGCCTGTGTTTTTCCCAGATATGTGAGAAAGCAACCGCCAGCGACCACAGAAAGCGTCAGAATCGGCACAACCTTATTCACCACAGCAAAAGAAAGCATGTCCCATGAACTTCCACGCATTCACAGTCCCGGAGATCCCGCTGATCCGGAACGGCGACGATCTGGCAGAGTTGATCTGCGAGCGGGCGCATCTGCAAGACCGCGACATCATAGCGATCGCATCAACAATCGTTGCAAAGGCAGAGGGTAGAATCCTCGAACTCGCCGAGATCGTACCAACCGACCGCGCAATCGCAATCGCCGAACGAAACGAGAGCGATCCGAGATTTGTTCAGGCGGTTCTCGATGAGAGCGCGGAGATTCTGCTGGAGTCACCATTCCTGCTTGTGAAGGCGAGAGGCGAGAGCGGGAACATCTGCGTGAACGCGGGAATCGACGGGTCGAACATCGAGGAAGGGCATATCATACTGCTGCCAGAGGATTCTGACCTGAGCGCAAAAAATATCAGAAAGAAGATATTCTCAATAACAGATAAAAAGGTTAGCGTGATTGTCACCGACACCAACGGACGCGCATTCCGCGATGGCCAGATCGGGGTTGCGATCGGGATCTCAGGAATCCTGGCAACCAGAGACTGGCGCGGGTCGCGCGACCTCTTCGGCAGCGTTCTCGAAGTGGCGAATGAGGCGATCGTGGATGAGATCGCTTCTGCTGCAAACCTGCTTCTCGGCGAAGGCGGCGACGGCACGCCGGTTGTTGTGATCCGCGGGTTCGACTATTATGCGGAAGAAGAAGGCATCAAGCGCATCCATTTCCCCGCGTCAGAGGATGTTATCAGAAGCGCGCTTCGATTTTTTCCACAACGATTTTTTTCACAAAAAAATCGAGTAAAAAACTGCCCTTCGGGTGAGGGGTGATGATATGCTTTTTGTTAAAAATCCCCCTTGTGGGGGTTTTCTGATCCCTCTGCCCGAAGGCGCAGCCGAAGGGCTCACAGTTTTTGATCAAACTTTTGTGA
>JAGGRW010000034.1 GCA_021159385.1 Methanosarcinales archaeon | reverse complement strand
TGAACGTTATATTCCACAGACATCCATCATCGCCAGAGCATTCCATCTTCGTGAAATTACATTCATATAGTACTACGTTCAGTGGCGGATCTGGCAGGACGCCCCATCTGCGAGCCATCACTTCGAGAGTGTCGTCTGCCTCTTTATTATCTCTACCTTTACACTGCCTAAGTTTGTCCGCGAAGTAGTTCACGTATCCCTGAGGGGATATGGGGCCCATCGCAGGGTCTTTCTCTTTGTAGTACATGATCAAATCGTCAGCCGATGCACCGCAAGTAGTATTCCCGGCAGAGCTTGTGCAATTCGTCATGTTGATCTGAATCAGATACATGTTCTCTGCGTCGAAGTGTAACTCATCGACAAGCATTGCATCGAATCCCGCTGCTTCAATCATAATGTGATATTCGCCCGTAGGTGGCGTAAACTCGACTATTCCATCCTCATCAGTCCATTTGACGTCATGAGCACCTCCGTCCAAAGTCACTGTTGCGTTCTCCAGCAGATGCCCGTTATGCACAACTACTGTGACATCTGCATGATGATGACTCGTATCCATCAGAAATACAGCTTTGCGCATGCCTGTAACATATTCAATCGAACCAGTCACATTATCAGTCGAATTCTTCACTTCAACATGGCGACCGCCGCCGACATCGTACACTCCGTTGCCCTTAATCGACATCTCGCCCCAGTCAAAGTAATACATCTCATCGCCTTTGAAATGCTCCGTTGCCTTCACGAAGATGTTGCCTTCATCGATGCCGTCATATACGATTCGATCAGATGCGCGTTCCCAGTGGTTCGTGAGATCGACGTTAGCCTCATCGAAGCCGGATACATCAATATCGAAGTCCCAGTATGCACCATCGCCGGTGAAACTGAAGTAGCCACCTTCAGACGATGCGATCACGGTCACGCCCGAGTTCTGCGCCGAAGCCATCTGGATGATGCAGCCGAATAAGAGTAGCGACATGAAGATTATCGCAGCAAGGCATATCCGGCGAGCAATTGTATATCGATCCATGTTTAAGCCTCCGAAAAAGAAGAAGAGGGGGGTGAGCTCCCCCTTCAGGACAGGTCAACTGCGTAGACGTATCCGGTTGCGTCGAAGTTACCATCGAATGGTGCCGTCATGTCCATTGTGACATTCGTACCTTTCGAATAGTAGTAGAGATGACCATCATCGTCCCACATATCGAATTCAGCACCATGTATGTCAGTACCTGCGCCTGCTGCGAATACACCGACGCCTTTCGCGTCAACTTCAACCCACTGCCCACATGCACCGTCAACATCACAGAATGCTGGATCAACACTGCCTGCTGCACTGAGCGTGTAGAGGTTCATTTTGCCGTTCTCCATTGCAAGAAGTGCATAAGTGTACTCATCGCCGGATTGTGTCCGCACAAGTCCGCTAACCGTTGTGTTGGAGCCGTATGCAAATCCATCGATTTCTGTCTCTGCTGCAACACCGGTTACGTTGTAGGTTGATCCGCCGATGTTAACAAGGCTACCAACCACTACAGTCTGATCAGTTGTCACGTGGCTTCCCCATCCGCGGTTATCATGATAGTCTGCATAAGACATAACTGAATTGTTGTCATTGTCAGCTGTTATTGTCAAGATATATCCTGCTTCATCTTCGCCGATGCCGTCGCCACCAACTGTTGCGCTTCGGTCAATCACAGTTCCACTGTAGTCGCCGACCATTGGATCAGACCCACTATAAGTTGACATTTCCTGCCACCCATAAGCTTCTGTGTTAGTCCACCCTGACATGAGATGGTCTGAACCATCACTGGTGTACGTGTGGATGCCGATATATCCCGTTCCGTATCCGTTGTAGTTGCAGTCATACTACCCATCGCCATTGTAGACGACATCTGTTGTTACAGCGGCACCAAGTCCGCTGAGCATTCCGATCATCGCAACGATAGCGATGAGCATTGTTGTTGTTCCTTTCATTTGTTTATTCCCCTGTTGGTTTGTTTGCGTTCTTATCCGGGTCATGTTTCCCACAACCTCGTTTTTTTGCACCTCGAAAGGCGCATCGAAGCACCAAAAAGCATCTTAAGCAAAAGCGTCCTGCATAGTATGCACTACGCTTTTACGTACAATGCCTTTCAAGCGCCGCAGGATTGCCCCCGCGGTGCTTATCGCACTTCGGTTACGGTGATGCGCTTTTGCAACATCCTGCCAGAGCAGGACAATCCGGGGCGCATCAGATCTGGATTGTTCGTTGCGATGCAGTAGAAACACTTCAAAAGTATTTAAAGGCTCAAGAACCATTGGTTCTGACCACTGGTTCGGACGTATGGTCAGGGGGTTCGTATCCTCGAAAGAATCGGATCAGAACCAGCAAAGTTCCATCGTTCGACATCTTTTGAAACCCCCTCAAAACTATGGTAGAGCGAGTTTGATAAACGACCATACAACTGAAGCATTGGTCCACTGCCGCTCTCGAGATATCAAAGAGCTGAAATCGCGGGCTCGGGCACCATGAGGTAAGAACCACTGGGCTGCGCAAGATTAAACGCGCACGACATAGCTATCGCAGTTGCTTATACTTGCCAATGGAAAAATGGTTTCGGGATGTGGTCATCACCACTGTTTTTGAGAGTTTTTCATACCAACACAGGAATCTCGTGAAGATGATGGCTACGCTGCTGCTTCACGGACCACAATCCAAAAAAAGCGATCAGAAGCACCCCAGAACCTCGCTCGCCTTCTGCAGATACTCCTTTCCTGATGCAGTGATTCGAAATGTACCCGAATCCTTTTCAATCATTTGCTTCTCCTGAAGCATACTCAGATATCTGCTGGCGCGATTGAAGTTCAGATTTGCGGTGTATACGATCTTTGTCTTGCTGGTGCCGCTGTTGTTGGTGGCTTTGAGGATATCCACCACAATATCAATCCGATTTCTTCTTGACATGATACTCACCACTACTAATGTATTGGGATTATAAGGTATATAAACATATCGTTATGCTCTAAATCTATTGTTAGATGTGATAAATTAGTATCAAATGGGAGTGCGGTGATGGACATTCCGACTGGATAATGGCGTTGTTTGTGAATTGAGAACCGATCCGAACCGCTACACCCCCCACTTTCACCTCTTGTACTCCCCGCCCACGACCTCGCGTATCCGATCCGCGGTCTTCGGTCCGACGAGTTCCACCTTCAGGAGTTCTTCCCGGCTCGCGGCGATCACAGCTTCAACAGACCCGAAATGCCTGAGCAGGTTCTTTGCGACGACCGGACCGATGTTTGAGATCGACGAGACGACGTACTCCTGCTGCTCCGGAAGCATCAACATCGACCGCTTTCCGTGCAGCGCGACCTCCCGTTTCTTCTCCTGCTGCTCCCTTTTCGCAATCGCGGCGATCATCGCTGCGGTATCCGTCTCGTCGTCTGTCGATATGATCGGCACACCAAAGTCGATAGCAATCGTCGCGAGTGCTCCGCGTACCGCATTCGGATGGATCTGCCGCTGCCCGTAGAGGTCGCTTCCTTCGAGTATGAGAAGCGGCTTTTGGTACGCCCGTGCAAGGTCTCCGATCTGCCCGAAGAGTTCACGCCGTTTGTCGATCAGCGAGGTCAGAAAATCGCCTGTCGTCTTCCGCTCGACGCAGACACGGTCGCTCATGACGTAATCGCCGATCTCAAGCGTCCGCATCACAACACTGACCCCCAGCGCCTCGAGAGCGTCGGATACGCCGGACCTGACCTCCCTGTGATCGACGCAGACCCTGATACCGTTCTCCTCGAAATCTCCCAGTCGCTTCTGCCTCTTTTCCACTTCCAGCCCGTTCTGCGGTTCATGCGGTTCCTGCGGTTCATGTGATTCCTGACGCGTCTGCTGCGTCTGCTGCCCGGCTCCGATTCCGCGCCCGGACGACGGCGACGGCGATGGCAGGGACGTGGACGATTGCGCCCGTCCCGATCCACGCATGTTAGCCATCGCCTTTAGCATCTTCGCCTCCTTCCGTGCGCTGATCCAGTACGAAGCCTCATCCCTTGACCCTCTTGCAATAAGAACGACGATCCGTCCGGCATGCTTCCGACCGGTCCGCCCCTTCCGCTGAATCGTGCGTATCTCGGATGGAACCGGTTCGTAGAAGAGAACAAGGTCTGTTGATGGGATGTCAAGACCTTCCTCGGCAACCGATGTCGCAACAAGCGTGTTGTACTCGCCCGACCTGAATTTTCCGATAATCTCAGCCTGCTGTTTCTGGGTTAGCCCCTTATCCTTGTATTTGCTCGCCTGCCCCACAAACCTGACAGCAGAGACGCCATCTGCGTCTTTAAGTGCCTCTGTCACCATCTCTGCGCTGTCGCGGAAGTTGGTGAAGACGATCACCCTCGAATCGGGATTGTTGCGCAACTGATCAGAGACGATCCCTGCTACCGCATCCAGCTTCGGATGCTCCTCCGTACACGACGGGAGCATCGCAATCGCCGAACGCATCGCCGGATCCATTGCAAGACGCTTTGCAGCTTTGCTCCCGCTTTTTCCGCGTGCTTCCGCGTTCAGGCGATCGAAGTACTTCCCAAGAGCCGCCACCCCCTGCGTCTCGCCGAGTTCGATTGCGTGCTTGATCTTGAAGATCTCGGCGAGGAGCGAGATTGCAGAAAACGACTCCCGGTCGCTATTTTCGATTATCTGCGACTGCAACCGGCTCTGAAGATTGAGTAGCTCCCGTTTCGACGACTCCTCCGACGAGTCGAAGCCTAACTCCCGCAATCGCCCGAACCGATCCGCAAGCACCTTTTCCATCACTTCTCTGATTGCAATGATTCCGGATGGGATATTGACGCGTACCCACTCGATCTCCCGGTCGTGGATGTAGGGGGCGACGTCTGGGTCTGTCTCGCCCCTGACCTCAACAGACTCAATTTTAAGGTTCTCGCAGACCTCGGCAATCGTCTCGGGGTCGCTTCCCGGACTTGCGGTAATTCCCAGAACCAGCCGATGTGCGGACCTCGCACCACCGACCTTGACCTCGGAATCAGAATCGCTCCCGGTGCCGAAGTATCGCTCAGCGATGTAGACGTACGCATATCTGCCGACCGCGCGGTGCGCCTCGTCGAATGTGATGTGCGTGACCCGGTCTAGGTCGATGCGCCTCGCACGAAGGTCGTTCTCGATCACCTGCGGCGTTGAGATGATGACATCTGCGTTCTCCCACATCTCACTTCGCTTCTTCGGCGGGATACTTCCGGTAAACATCGTAACCGCGCAGTCCGGAAGCGCATGGCTGAAAAAATTGAAATGCTGCTCAACAAGCGGCTTTGTCGGAGAGAGGATTAATGCTTTTCCTCCGAACTCGCTCAAGCGTGCAGCAATTACCATAAGCGCAACGATCGTCTTTCCAAGCCCGGTCGGGAGCACGATCAGGCACGAACCCTTGAGTGCGGACGATGTGAGCGCGAGCTGGTACAGTCGCTGCTCGATCGCATCCTTCCTGATCAGCGGGTGTGAGATGTACCGGTCCATCGTAATCTCTGTTGGCACGTTTCAGTCATCAGTGTTTCCGGATGGTTGGGGCTGGCAACTACACTTTGACCGCTCATCGGTTGCACAGAAAGTTTTTGGTATCTTGTGGAACAAAAGGCAAAGATGCAACTTCGCCTAAAGGTGATTCGGATGCAATGGACACAGAATAAATTCACAAAAGCGCTCGGAATCTCGATCGTGCTTGCACTCGGGATGATCTCGATCGTCTTTGGCGCGATCTCCCTACTACAATACCACGAGAACCCGGTCCCGCTGCCCGCACTCTTGATGGCGTTTGCGATCGTCTTCATACTCGGGTCGGTATTCTTTGAAGATCGGGGCGCAGAGAGGGTCGGGGCGCTTGTTGGTGGATGCATCGCTGCTGCGGTACTGACGCTCACAATGGTTCTGATATGCGGCGGCGTTCTGTTTCTGCTGAGGGATGGGCTGGAAACGGGCGTTGACAAGATCGTTTCCATGCTTGCGGTCTGCATGATCATCGGAATGGCTACGTTCAACTACCTGAGAGACGGTCGATGAACAATGAAGACTGGCACAGTGAACCTGCCACTGCACGGCGGGCGTGCGCCACGATGGCTGTTTCAGAGGATGGTCGGGCTCTCACGCGAGATAACAAAGATCATCATCTACGAGTACGGGACAGACGAGTTCCTGCACCGGATCGCAGACCCGTACTGGTTTCAGGCGTTCTCGTGCGTGCTCGGATTTGACTGGCACTCATCAGGCACGACGACAACGACCTGCGGCGCGCTAAAAGTGGCGATCGATCCGGAGGAGATGGGGATCGCTGTTGCCGGCGGGAAGGGGAGGACGTCGCGAAAGACGCCTGATGAGATCAGGGCGATATCAGACTCGGCTGCGTTCTCGCTTTCGGACGACACGGTGAATGATCTGGTACATTCGAGCAGGATGTCTGCAAAGGTTGACAACACCTGCGTTCAGGACGGATACCAGTTGTACCACCACTCTTTCATCTGGACAGAGAAGGGCGACTGGGCAGTGGTTCAGCAGGGAATGAACAGCGAGGACCGCTACGCACGGCGGTACCACTGGCTCTCCTCAGATCTCGAGCGGTTCGTCTGCGAACCGCATCTCGGGATCTGCTGCGACCGGGTGGGTGCGGAGGGTGAGGTGCTTGACATGACAGCAGGGGTGAGTGAAGAGACGCGGAAGACGAGTCTTGATCTCGTGAAGGATGATCCTCATCATCTGATGCGGTATTTCAGGTCGGACGCAAGCCAGACGACGCTGTTTGATTTCGATGCGCTGTCGCCCACCCCGCCACCAAACTCGCCGTCCACCCCGTCACTCACGATGCCGGCGCATCACCCGGTTCTTGGCTGCGATCTCGGAAAAGGTGGGTGGAAGGTTCTGCGGAACGCGTACGAGCTCCAGCCGGAAAGCTACGAGGAACTTCTGTCGCTTGCGGGAATGGGTCCGCAGAAGGTGAGGGCGCTTGCACTTGTCTCTGATCTGATCTTCGGGACAGAGCCGAGCTGGCAGGATCCTGCCACGTACTCGTTTGCGCACGGGGGAAAAGACGGGTATCCATATCCTGTGGATCGGGGCACGTACGATCAGACGATCGAGGTGCTGCGAGATGCGATCGAGGGTGCGGAGATCGGGGCGAAGGAGAGATACCGGGCGATACGGAGGCTGGGGGAGTTCGTTTGACCTACTGGCAGCACAACAGCACCCCCCATCCCGCAAACTCTATTGCACCACAAACAGCCGTGCCATATCCTCAAGATCATACAGAATAACGTCCTCTCCCTCCACCCTCTTCCTGAAGCTCTTCGCAAAGACCATATAATACTCCTTCTCGCTCTCAACCGGGACGAACCCCGCCTTTTCCCGGAGATCCCTGATAATTTCAGCAGCATTGACATTATCACGCCATTTACACTCGCAGAAGATCGTACTCTTAATTCCTTCGTTCAAAGCGACGACATCAATCTCTTTCTCTTTATGCCACCATCTCCCAATCTTAGTAAACCGGAAAGGCAGAAGTCCTCGCTCATTTAGAACCTCAAGGATCTCCTGAACGATATTCTCAAAATGCTTGCCCACATACTGGTTAAACTGCGGCTTTATGCTTTCAGCAACCATTCTCCCTTTTCCTTTCTCTATTTCATCCATAACAGGATATACAAACCTGAACCAGAAATCAAACAGGTTGTCAGCTAAAAAATGCATTCCTTTCCTGCTTTTGTAGCTTTCTGTCACAGGCACCATGCGATAGACCAGTTGCAGGTCACTTAAGACGGATAAGTACTTGTTCACGATGCTTATGCTTAAGCCAGTGTCATTGGCGATAAGTCCGATTCTGTGATTGCCTTTTGCAATCGAGAGAAGAATTGAAAAATAGTACCTGGGTTCTGTCAATTCCTGCCTCAACACAAATTCAACGTCCCTGTACAGAAACGAGTCTTCTCTCAGGATATTATTCTCTATATTCGTAAAAATGTCATTTTCCGGGCCGGTCTCAATGATATAGGCAGGCGTTCCGCCGAAGACAGAGTAAAACTCCACCGCTCTCTCAAAATTCCCTACGTAATCCAGTGTGTGGATAAACGGGATCTGCTTGAGGAGCAGTTGCCCGGTTCTCCTCCCATAAAGTGGACTTTCATAACCCATCACCTTTGACTCCATCATCGAGATGCTTGAACCGCAGAGTATCAGGAAAATCTTCGTTTTTTTGAGCTTGTTGTCCCAGTAATCCTGCAAGATGGAAGTAATCGCAGGGTCTTCCTTGATCAGGTACGGAAACTCATCAATAGCTATGATTATCCTCTCATCGGCTTTTCCATACAGATATTCAAAGAATCCATCCCATCCTCTGAATTCCGTCTTTTTCAGGAGTTCGTCCCCGAAGAAGTCTCCCAGTTTTTCTGCGAATGTCCGAAGCTGGAGTGTCTTTGACTCTTCACGCGCAAGGAGGCGGATGCCGTTATCTTTTATGAATTGGTCTATGAGTTCGCTCTTTCCGATTCGTCGCCTGCCGTAGATTACGACAAACTCGGATCTGTCGTTGCCCGACCTTTCTTCGAGGAGTGATAATTCCCGTTCCCGGTCTATGAACACACTCATAAGTATTATACTTGAGAGTGTACTATATATGGCTTGTGGTGGGTGTGGCTTGTGGAGTGGTCGTCTGCGAACCGCATCTCGGGATCTGCTGCGACCGGGTGGGCGCGGCTGGTTTGCAGACGCCCATCGGATCGGTACAATCCTGCACGATCATCTGTCGCTCCGGCTTGCTGTGCTGAACTCCTGTGAGGGTGCGCGTAATTCGCTGACCGACCCTTTTGCCGGATTAAAAACGGACAAGAAGGATGCTCGGTGGATTGCAAGATTGCTTCGCTATGGACTCGTGCCTGCGAGCTTCATCCCCCCAGAAACATCCGTTACATGAGAGATCTTACTCGAACGCGGAAGAAGTTGACCGGAGAGAGGACCTGCCAGAAGAACAGGATCCACAAGATCCTGCAGGATGCGAACGTCAAGCTCTCATCGGTTGCGACTGATGTCTTTGGTGTATCAGGGAAAGCGATGATCTTATGCTCTCTCTGGAGGCGGATGAACGATGTCGTGAAAGCTGTGCTTGGCGCGCCGCCTGCTGATGGCACGGTGATTGTGAAGCAGGTTCTATGAAAAGCAACGATTGCGCAGCACATCAAGACGATCTCGCTGACAAAAGGGCACCAGCCGAACGTTGACCAGTCGCTTCCGAATCTGAGTGATGCGAAGATGGGCGAGTTTCTGGTGGGTGTTCCGGAGGGGCTGTCGGAGGCATGAAGCATAACTACGAGTAGATTTAAATATCAGGCGGGTTGATTGTGCCGTCAGGCGCCGTCCACCATGGCTACGCAAGCTTTTTATAGAAGTACTATCAGTTGAATCATAACAATTGTGGAGATTCAATCGAATGGCTGGACAGATCACTCAACCAATGGTACTAATCGATCCGAGTAAAGCGCATGTGCATGGAAATGACGCTGTGCAGATGAACATCACCGCCGCTATGGCTGTTGCAAACACTGTGAAATCGACGTTTGGTCCGAGCGGATTGGACAAGATGCTCGTCGATGTCGCAGGCGATGTCACGATCACAAACGACGGGGAGACGATCCTGCGCAAGATTGCTGTGGAGCATCCGAGCGCAAAGACGATCGTCGCAGTTGCAAATACCCAGGAGAAGGAGGCTGGCGACGGCACCACCGCTTCTGTTATCTTTGCGGGAGAACTGCTGAAAAGGGCGGGCAAACTGATAGGCGAGGGCGTTCACCCAACAACGATCATCGCCGGCTACAAACTGGCAGAAGCAAAATCGCACGAGATTCTGGACGGGATCGCGACCAGTGTGACCGCGGATGACAGGGATCTCCTGTGCAGCATCGCAGCAACCGCAATGGTCGGAAAAGCCGTTGCATGTGATACTCTGGCGCCGCTCTGCGTCGATGCCATCCAGATGATCAGGAACGGAACCATCGACGTCTTCAATGATGTGATGATCCGGCATAGCGTCGGAAAAAGGATCGAGGACACCGAACTGATCCATGGCATCGTAATCGACAAGAGCCGTGTCAATGACGCCATGCCAAAACGCGTCAAGGGCGCACGCATCGCGCTTCTCACATCCGGCATCGAATACCGGAAGTTTGGCAAGATGCCCGGCGGAAAGAGCAAGGACAAGGTTAAGATTCACTCTGCTGACGAATTACAGAATCTTTACGATGGAGAAGAGTCTGCCATCAGATCGGACATCGATGTGCTCGCTGACATCGGCGTAAACGTCGTCTTCTGTGCCCAGAGCATAACCGAGTCTTCGCAGAGTTATCTCGTCAAACGCGGCATAATCGGGGTTGCACGGGTCAAAGACGCCGATCTGGAGGCGATCTCACGCGCCACAGGTGCGACGATCATCTCAAACATCGTGGACGTGGAAGAGCGAGATCTCGGCGCAGCCGGGCTTGTTGAGGAGAAAGGAGCAGAAGATGAGGAACTGATCTACATAACAGATTGTACGGACCCAAAGACCGTTTCTCTTGTTGTTCACGGCGGAACCGAGCATGTTGTGGAAGTCATCGAGGGCGCGCTCAATGATGCGCTCCGTGTCGTTGCAGACGCAGTCATGGATGGGACAGTCGTTGCTGGCGGCGGCGCATGTGAGATCGAACTCGCACTCCGGGTCAGGGACTATGCTGCGACAGTCGGCGGAAAAGAGCAGCTTGCGATAAACGCGTTCGCAGAGGCACTGGAGGAAATTCCACATGCCCTTGCTGAAAACTCCGGGCTTGACACCACCAATATGGTCACCGCACTCAAATCAAAGCACATCGCCGGCGCAGGTGCGGCATTCGGAATTGATATCTACAACGGTGAGATCGTGGATATGTATGCGCATGGGGTCATCGAGCCGTTCCGCGTGAAGAATCAGCTCCTGAAATCCGCAACCGATGCTACCACCATGATTCTCAGGGTCGATGATGTACTTGCATCCGAGCGCAAGGAACTGACACCAGCGCCGGGTCAGGCGCCACACGATTATGACCGGTTCTAATAACGAAGAATCCGGAGCGGTCGGTGAAGTCGAGAATGCCGGGGCGACTGACACGATCGAGGAGGCTGCTCCGGAGGATCCGCTTCAGGAGGATCCGCTTCAGGAGTTAAAAGACAAGCTCAAAGAATGTGAAGAGCGAGCAGACGCAAATTTTGATCGATTTCAGAGATTGCAGGCGGATTTCGCGAATTACAAGAAAAGAACAGCGAAAGAGACGATCGAGTCGATCGAATACGCAAACGAAGGAATCATTCTCTCGCTGCTCGACGTGATCGACAATCTCGAGCGTGCCCTCGAATCCATGAGGATGGAGGGCGACGTGGACGCCACCAGAAAAGGGATAGAGATGATCTTGCGGCAGTTCTACGATCTGCTCGAGAAAGAAGGCGTGACACGGATCGATGCGGAAGTTAACCAGATGTTTGACCCGCACCTGCACGAAACGATCGCAAGAGTTGCGTGCGATTCTGAGAGCGGCACCATCGTTGAGGTTCTGCAGTGCGGATACAAACTGAAATCGAAAGTAATCCGGCCGAGCATGGTCAAGGCGGCTGAGTAGCCAACAATCCCAAACAGTCCAGAGGATGTTGTGACACTTCCGTTCAGTTTAGATCAGAGGGTAACATCCTCACAGTGGATCAGTATATCGGATCAAGGTCCTCGATATGGGCAAACGCATCGTTGAGTTGCTTTCTTGACGTGTCCCGCTTCTCAATCTCGACCTGGATCGAACTTGCCGCACGGGAGTAGATCTTCTCGAGTTCAGGCACCGAATTCAGCGTAAAGAGCGAAAGCACCTTCGATCTGCCACGCGATCTGCCCTTCTTGACAAGAACGCCTTTGAAGACCTGCCCGACCTCCATAGACAGGTCATCCACGGTCTTGTTGATCATGTCAAGGTCGAGATAGCTCTTGTCACCCTTGACGATCAGCATCGCGCGTGCACCCTCGTCGTACACATTCGCAGGGAAGAGAAGCCCGCTCGGCTTGAAACTTCCGAGAATGGATGATTTGACTGTGCTGCCATTTGTGGACTCGTAGTACCCCATCGTTCCGATGCCGACACCTCCGCCCATCACAGTCTTGAGATCGCCGAGATCGGTGACCATCAGCATCTCACTGTTCAGAGCCTCCAACAAGAACAGTATGCGCTTTGCGGTCGTGGTATTGATCTTGTCGAAAGCAGACTCGATATCGCCGGCATATTTCTTGAGATACTGGTTATCGACAAGCAGTATGCCTGTGGGTTTCGCTTCGACAAGTTCCCGCAGGCAGAACGCTGTGTTCTGCAGGGAAATTGTCCCCTCGTCTCTGAACGGGAGCACTGCAAGGCAGACGATCGGAACATTGTACGACTGGTTCAGTTCACGAACAAGAAGCGGAGCGAACGATGATCCGCTTCCGCCCGCTGTAGACGTGAGGACAAATATGAGATCAAATGACCCTCTTTTATCGATCTCTCCGAGAATCATCTCCTTGTTATCCTCAAACATCTTCTTTCCGATGTTCCGGTTCGCACCAACTCCGTGCAGATGCGGAACATGCAGTCGATCCGCTGCAAGTGTATATCTAAGCCCTTTCAGGTCATTTATCGCCGTATTGATCGCGATCGTCTTTACAGACGTTGGAAACTTCTGGTGCGAATAATATTTCGCGAATGTACTATCGCCCGCAAACGCCTCATGGTTGATCGAATCAAGTATCCGATTCCCGCACTGCCCCAGTCCGAGAATAAGTATGTTTAACATGTTCTAAGCCCCTCCAATCCCCTCTAATATGAATAAGCCCTGTGTCTTTTTATGATGCCCAGAAGCGCCAGCGCCATCGGGACCGCTACCATGATCTGCAGGTAGTATTCCTTCAAACCCGGCTCCTCTGCCCAGAAATCAAGGCTAACATCAGTCTCGCTATCCGCCCACATCACAACAACGTCGATTGCGTGTTTGCCGGGTTCGTAGGCGATCAAGGTGATCTCGTACTCCTCACCCTCTCCCGGTTCGATCGAATCGAATATCGGTTCCGATTCGCCGCTCACAACCCGCACATCGTCCGGCAGATCGCTCTTGACGTTGACCCTCCCGGTTGTGGCGTTCCCGACATTTGCAATTCTGACGGCAACCGGGAATCTGTCGCCGCAGGC
This sequence comes from Methanosarcinales archaeon, assembly GCA_021159385.1. Taxonomy (GTDB): domain Archaea; phylum Halobacteriota; class Methanosarcinia; order Methanosarcinales; family Methanogasteraceae; genus Methanogaster_C. Next base: position 13,038 of record JAGGRW010000034.1, on the reverse strand, counting down.
AACGACACCGTCCGCGGATTCGATCGGTTCGGAGAACTCAATTGAGACCTCAAGTTCCGGCACCTGAACGGTCTCTGGTATGATCTCAAGTGTATTTGACGTGGATTCAGTGGAATACGAATCGCCGGACTCGCCTTTGTAATTCAGTATGGTTGAACTCAGTTCATACGTCCCGGGTTCCGCATCACCCGTCACCATGATGTCATAACTGACCCTTCTGGTCTCTCCTGCCGCCATATCCTCAAGTGTGGATTTGTAGTTCTCCTTGTAAGTCCCCGTGATCGTAGACTCATCCAATCGGACGTCTGTGGCGGCACCGTCTCCGGTGTTCTTGATCATGAATGTGACTTCGACCATCTGCCCCGCACTGACTGCTGTCCGATCAAACGATCTTGTGATCTCAAGTTCCGGGACGCCGGTTGTGGCGGTTTCAGCCTCTGTTTCCGCTTCATCCTCTGCCGGATCGACGCTGTAATACTCAGTCACCCTCCAGTTCGTGGGACCGGTGACCTTGAAATGCACGGAGTCAACAGAGATCGTGGTCACCTCGAGGGATAGTTTGGTGCCGCTGTACGTTGTGTACGTAAACGGGACGTCGCCCTCATATAGTGTGCTTGTCCTTGCTGGCAGCTGATAACTCGATATGCAGAACTTCGCAGAGCTGATCAGGTCTCTGTTCGTCTCGACGACCTCAATTCTTACGCTTTGTTCGATCTTTATGCCTTCGCCGACCGCAAGCTTGCTATCGAATATGCAGTCGTCACTCGCAACGGCAGCCATCGGAGACATCAGCATGAAAAGAGCCATTATAGCCAGAATTCTGCCACAATTTGCACAATTTGTGGATCTTCGCGTGCTGCTCTTCTGAGGCTTGCAATGACGCCCTCGAAACATGGATCGCGAAGGCGACGCCTCGATCAACCCATGTACAATCGGATAACGTACACTATCTCGTGGAACCAATCGATAACCCCCTATCACTCCACATCTATGATGTTCATCGCTTATAAAACTTGCGAGATGCCAGTGGCTCCGGTAGGGAGGTCGGCAGGATCGGTCACAGTGAAAACCGTGGCATGAGGGAGTGTTTCTGCCAGAAGAAGCTCACATCATCTTGTCCAGTTTCCGCTCGAACTCACCGATGTCCTTTGCGGTCGCCACGAGTTGGATCAGTTCGTCCAGCATGGCGCTGTTCTTCTCCCGGAGGTTGTGTATGCGTTCGGATATCCTAGCCGAAACCGAGCCAAAACGCGCTGCAAGCACAGCGATGATAGTCTCCTCTGCACCCTCGTCCCTGCCTTCCTCCAGCACATCCCCATAGAACGGGGACTGTTTCAGCAACTTATCTTCTATCATGTTTTTCACCACATCTTTCGGATATTTCAGTCTCGCAAACGTTGCCATGCACATATATGAACTTGCACTTATAAGATTATGCTCGACCGCCTCAATCAGATTTCCCCTGCATTCGGCAAGATCGGCGTCCGGCATCAGCGGCGTGAGCGCGTAGAGCCCGTAGAGTTTGTTTTTGAAGACAGTCTTCGACTTCAGTTCCCAGACCTTGATCACATCGTAGTTGAATGTGAATATGTGCTTGTTTCCGACGTGCGAGCTGTACGCAGTCTCGATCGGGCGGTCTGTCTGTGTGAGGTAGACGACAATCGGGTACACTGGCAACCGGTACCGGTCCATGATCCTTGCATGGTATGCGAGCATGCGCACAGGCATGTCCGGGTCGTATCTGGTCTGGAATTCGATGTGAAGGATGGATTCCTCGTCGCCAGTCATCTTTGCAAGGAAATCCACGCGGCGTTCGTCTGACGGGAGGGATTCCGATATCTGTTTGAGATCCGGCTTTCTCCCGAGGACCAGCGTTGCGATGTCTGCCGAAAGTTCGGGCGAGATGCATTTTACCGAGGAATCGTACTGCATGTGACCTGTTGGTAGGATTTTGGGGTTACTAAATGTATCGCTTGAAGGTGTGATCGCACACGACCGCAGATATGCTTATGTAACCACATCGATCATGATTAGATTATGATAGGAGGGCTTCGTCGGTGCAGAGATCACACCCTGATTCTTGCATGTGCATTGTTGCTCTTGCTTGCGACAGGCGGCGCGTCAGCACTTGTTGCCGATGCCGGAGCAGATCAGTCCGTGTTGTCGGATACTCCTGTCGTACTGGATGGGTCGGACTCAACCGGCAACAATCTGACGTACGAATGGAGTGAGAATGGCAGCGTATTGAGCACTCAGATCTCGTTCAGCCACAAATTTTCAATCGGCACGCACGAGATCATACTGACAGTATCTGATGGCAACACAAGCTCCGACACCGTATTTGTACATGTGCTGAACCGCCCTCCGGTTGCGAATGCGGGCGCGGATCAGGTCGTATCGCCGGGTACAAGCGTCAGACTCGACGCATATAGATCCACTGATCCCGACGGCAGGATCGCCTCGTATCTCTGGGAAGAGGGCGGAGTGGAACTTAAAGACGTGAAATCGTTCAGAGAGACGTTCGATTCAGGGCGGCACGAGATCACGCTGACCGTGACCGATGATCTGGGGGCTACAGACACTGACACGGTCGTAATCGTTGTCAACCGCCCTCCGGTTGCGGATGCGGGCGAGGACATGTCAGTTTCGGAGGGGATGCTGGTTCACTTCGACGCATCCAACTCCAGCGATCCGGATGGCGATTCACTCTCATACCTGTGGAAGGAGGACGGCGGCAGCACACTCAACTCTGCGCAGTCGTTTGATGTCAGGGAGTTCTCGTGCGGCGCACACCGCATCTTGCTCGAGGTGACCGATACCTATGGGGCTACCGCAACCGATTACGTGGTGATCGATGTTGTGCCACTAACTCAGGAACCACCGATCGCAAACGCGGGAGACGATCAGACCGTCCTCGTCGGAACCAGCGTCACGCTCAACGCATCCGGTTCAACTGACCCTGACGGCAGAATCGTGAAGTACGAATGGCTCGAAGCGAACGATACAATCAACGAATCCGCCACATTCGAGCGTCTGTTTCCAAGAGGCGTACATCACGTAACCCTTATTGTGACCGACGACTCGGGTGCGTCTGACAGTGACAACGTCATGATCACGGTTCGGACGAGCATGGTGATGCCGGAGGCAGATGCAGGCGGTGATTGCGAGGCACTGGAAGGAAGCGAGATATTGCTCGACGCATCCGGTTCGGGCGGAGAGAATGTGACCTACCAGTGGCTTGCGAACGGCACCACTCTATCAGAGAATGTGAGCTTCGGGCACGTCTTTGATCCGGGCACGTACACGGTCACGCTGGTCGTTTCTGATGAGTATGGCTGTTCTGACACCGACCTGATTAATATCACAATCGTAGCATCAGGAACTGCCGGAAGTGGACACAGGATGCCTGAAACACCAGGAAACGGCGGAGGCGGGGGTGGACTGGGTTATCTGTCAATCTTTGCGGCAGCGCTTGCTCTTGTTGCGCTTGCGATCGGCGCAACCGCATTCATGCGCAAAAGACAGTCTGATGTTCCGGTCGGACGTTTGCATCCGGAACCAAAACCAGATCGACCGAAACAGAAGCCACCAAGACAGAAGTCATCGAAATCGAAACCGGCAAAACCGGCAAAATCAGCGAAACAGAAGGGATCCGGAGGGCCAGGAGGGTCGGATGATCAGGCAGGTGCCAGTGAACGGGGTGCTGTGCCGGTCTCGCCGGCATCACCAGTTCCGCCGAAGGCGAAGGCAGAGGTTACCGTGAAGGTGCTTGACGCTGCGTCGAGAACGCCGGTTCCGGGCGCAATCGTCCACGCCGGAGCGAACACACGGAAGACCGACGATTCCGGAACCGTAACATTTGAATTTGAGAGTGGCAAAGAGTGCACGATTATGACAAACGGCATTCCGAACCTGTACGACGGCGCAACCGCATCTGTTGCTGGTAACACAGCAACGATCCTGTTATCCTCGCTGGTTCACCCGGATCAAGAGCAAGATGCGAGGTTGCGCGTAATCAGGCAATCGTTTGAGAACCGATATCGTGAGGTCTCAGGGTACGACAGGTGCATCCCCGGATTCTACCGGAGTGTAGCGCAGCGGCTGATCGACTATGTGCGCGGGATTGCCGCATCCCATTTCGTGCGAGGAGAGAATACGCCGAAAGAGGTGATGGACCAGTTGATTGCAGTGATTGCGGTTGTCTGCATGGAGTTATCCGAGATCATGACATCCAAGAGGAGTGTCGATCTGTATGCTGCCTGCGCCAGCGGTTCCGGAAGCGCACCGGTATGTGTTGCAAGCCAGATCGGCTATGACCTGCTCTCCGACCTGATAGGCGACCCGTCCGGATTCGCATCGAAGAAGGATTCCGAGGTGCAGCAGCTGCTCTCTCTAATCGACAACGAGATTACATTAAGGACGCGGGATATGAATGTTCTTCCAGTAACCGGCGTATGGTCGATTGCAAAGGACGTACTCTCCGAACAGTCGGATGGCGAGCTTGGGAACGCGATACGGATTTTGGTTGCAGGTGTTCTATTGAAATATGCGAAGGAGATGTATGAGAATCCTGAAATCGTGAAACGGATGAAACAGGGGATATTATGAATAAAATGAAAGTGACGCCACTGGTACCACTTATTGTGATTGTTGCGATTGTTGCTGCCGCCATCTCTTCTGCGCCAGTGATGTGCGCTGCCGGCGACGGTGGAGATGGTGGCGAGGATGTGATCGTAGACGCAGCCGATTCCGAGCGGGTGCTGCTCGATTACTCGATTGACACGATCGACGTGGTACTTATGAATACGGAAAATTATTACGTCGTCGGGTATAAAAATGTCGTTTGCGGGAGGGGTATCGTGATCTTCGCGGACGATGGCACGATTGTGACCGATGAAGCGGTCGTCGGCAACGTTCTTGAAGCGGTTGCATGGGGCGAGGTAGCAAGCCAGATAAGTGTCGAGGATGTGGAGGCTATCAGAACCGCTGTGGAATCGTCACGTGCGATCGAGACGAGCCGGAGCAGTCTGACCACGTCATGCAACTCGCTCGCGGTACTCGTAAACAGCATCAGCGGGTCGAATGATACGGATTACGCGGTGCTTTCTGTCTTCTCCGGGCGTGTCCTGAACGTGGACGAGGGAATGACTGAGATTATGAACGGGACCGAATTCTTCCTGAGTAGCATGGCAGATCACCAAAAAAAGATCTCAGCTATTGCAGACAGCGCAAACAGCACCAAAAAATCACTATACAAGGACTGGGAAAAGAGGGGTCACGCCAAAACGCAGGTCTATGTGACGCTTGTTCTGGCTGTGATCATATTGATTATAGCGGTTGCGCTCATATTCGTAAGATCGAAGAAGACGGAACTGTCCATAAAAAAACGTGCGCACAAACTGGTCGAGAGGAAGAAGACGAATATCATCGATCAGATGCATAGCCCCGACTCAGACGAGCGTGCCAGATCCGCGCTTATGGCTGGCGCAAGCACAGAGATCAACGAATCCACGATTCCGCACCTGATTGTGCTCCTCGATGACCCGGACGACCGTGTTCGCGCCAATGCTGCGCAATCGATCAGGCGCATCGGACAGAAGGATAAGAACCTTGTGCAGTTCGCAATCGATCCGCTCAAGCGGCACCTCAACGATCCGAACGATAAGGTGCGAGATGCTGTGGCAGAGGCGTATCAGGTCGCCTGCGGCGATCTGCCTGCGACTGCGACAGAAGCGGCGGCACCCGCTGATGCGTCACCCGCCGAACCTACGGAACATGTGAAGAAACCGGCAGCGGCTGAGTCCGGTGTTGCAGAGGAGAAGGTAAAAGCGAAAGCAAAGGCTGTGGACGCTGCAAAAGCACAACTCTCGGATATACAGAGGCAGCGTCTCCGCGAGCTGAGGCAATCGGTGAACCGGTCGATAAACGACCTTCCTGTGGGCTGCGACCTCTGCATTCCCTACTACCTAACAGGCATCTGCACAACAGCGATCAGCATGGTCGAGCACGCAGACCGTGCGGAGAGCGAGATGCTCGACGGGATGATCGACGCAGTCGAAACCATGACGAAACATATTATAGATTTGATAGAGAATGGACGATTCGTAGACATCTGCATCTCAAAGAATATGGGCGCATTCGATGATAGCGAGTTTGCGGTCGGAGTCGGAGAGTATCTGGATCAACTGAATGCGTTGATCAGCGATCCTGTGGGTTTTGCAGATTCGTTGCATGTGGAAGAGGAATTGTGGAGTCTGGACGGCAAGATCACCGGTAAAATGGGAGAATTGACGATAATCCCGATATCCGGGTTGTGGAGGGTGTCGAAGAGCGTCTTCGACGATGCATCCGATGAATCCGGGATCAAACGTGCGTTTCTGGTTCTGATCGCATGGTTCATCATGGGTCGGGTACGCGAGATGATGGAGAATCCTGATATCGTTCGCAGGTTGCGGTTGTAGGGTTGATTTCGGGCGGCCGGGTCAAAGGCAGCGGGCTTGAGCCAGACACGAATTACACGATCCGGATTCAGGATACTCATGTAGATGATGGCGATACGCTTAACGCAAGGAAGACCATTCCGGAGCGCAAGAGTCGGTAAAAACTGACTCGACTGGCGGTTTCAATTCGACACTGATCTGGGCGATACCATCAGACGAACCTGTGACTCACAACGAATACGAATCGTGGTTGACAAACAAGGCGAAACGGAGACTGGTTATTACAATTCAGGTTCCGACGGCATCGATTCCGCCGCGAGCATGGTCGGGTTTGTGGCGCCAGTCCCCGAACTCTCGACAGTCGCGCTCCTCGCGTTCGGACTGCTCGCGCTCGTCGGATACATCAGGAACGGACGAAAGACATAACCGAGAAGCATTAAAACGCTTCTCCCCCCTTCTCTTTTTTTCGCTGGTTCTTCGGGAACAGCAGCACAACAGATGCACAATCGCCACAACCACAATCGACAGATACATTAAAGTACAACCCGAACAGTATACTATAATTCATTCGTAGCAGACCGATTTGGTCGATACGACTACGATGGGTGAATTTAATGAACGAGCAAACAATAGACGCTGTTACGACAGTACTGGATGAATCTCCGCCGAGAAACTTCACGGAAGGCGTCGAACTGGCGATTAATCTTAAGAATATTGATCTGAGCCAGCCGCGGTTCCGTGTGAACGAGGAGATCATACTCCCTAACGGGCTTGGCAGACCGATCGCGGTCGCGGTCTTTGCACGCGGGGATGTTGCGCTTCAGGCGAAAGCGGCAGGCGCGGATCTGGTCATTGAGGACCCGGATGCGATCACCGAGTATGGTGAGGACAAGAACAAAGCAAGGGAGCTTGCCGAGGGCTACGATTTCTTCATTGCCGAGGTCGCATATATGCCAGCCATAGGCAAGAACCTCGGTTCGATCCTCGGACCCAGAGGCAAGATGCCGGAGCCGCTAACGCCGGATATGGACGTCGCACACATAATCAACAAGACCAGAAGCAGCATAAAACTCCGCTCGAAGGACCGGAAGACCTTTCATGCTCCGGTCGGGCGGCGGGACATGCCTGCTGACAAGATCGCCGAGAATGTCGAGACCGTGATAACGAGGCTTGAGCAGGTGCTGGACAAGGGCGTGCAGAACATCAAATCCATCTACGTTACGACGACGATGGGCAAATCCGCGAAGGTGAGGTGAATGGCTATGGATGCAGCGACAGAACACCGCACATCGCACGTTCCGCAGTGGAAGCTCGACTGTGTCGAGGAGATACGAGAGCTTGCAGACAAGTATCATATCATGGGAATCGCAGGAATTCGGGATATACCGGCAAAGCAGCTTCAAGAGATGCGTCGCAGCTTCATGGGCACCGCAAAACTTGTAATTTACAGGAATAATCTCATACAGCGCGCTCTTGGCGGAGGCGACAGCGATATCAACTCGATGAACACGCATGTCGGCGATCAGACTGCACTGATATTTACAGACTTAAACCCGTTCACGCTCTTCAAGCTGATTGCGTCCAGCAAGACGCAGGCTCCGATCAAAGCGGGCGCATCCGCACCGTATGACATCGTGGTTGAGGGCGGTCCAACGTCGTTTGCGCCTGGACCGATCATAGGCGATCTGCAGAACGCGGGAATACCTGCAAAGATCGACAAGGGGAAGGTCGTAATCAAGGAGACTGCGGTCGTCGCACGCGAAGGCGAGACCGTGTCACGGGCACTCGCAGAGATGCTCACACGCCTTGAGATCTATCCGATGACCGTTGGTCTTGAGCTTCGTGCAGTTTACGACGATGGCGCGGTTATGACTGCGGATGTTCTGGATATCGACGAGGAGAAGTACGCATCCGATATCACATCGTCGGCAGCAAGCGCATTCAACCTTGCAGTTGCAATCGCATATCCGACCGGCGCAACGATTCTCACATTGCTTGCGAAGGCAGCAGGCGACGCAAGGAACCTCGGCATAAATTCTGCGATACCCGAACCCGGAATAATCGATGCGCTGCTGATGCGGGCACAGTCACAGGCAATCTCGCTTTCGGGCAACATCACTGACCCTGCTGCACTGGGCGAGTCCCTGCGCCAGCAAATTGCTGAACGGGAGAAGGAGCAGGAAGAAGCAAAATCGGGCGAGGCGGTTTCTGCTGCAGAAGAGGAAGCGGCAGAGGCAGCAGGCGAGGATGCGGCTGACGAGGCGAAAGGGACAGAAGAGAAAGAAGAGGAAGCGGCAGAGGGACTTGGTCTTCTCTTCGGATGATGGTAACACACGACAATACGACAACCTGATAGAAACAGATGAGGTGAAATAAATATGGAATATATATATGCAGCAATGATGCTACACAGCGCTGGAAAGGATATAACGGAAGACGGAATAACAGGCACGCTTACGGCAGCGGGAATCGATGTGGATACCGCGAGGGTGAAGGCACTCGTAGCCGCGCTTGAGAGCGTTGACATCGAGAGTGCGATCTCGCAGGTGGCAGTGGCGCCTGTTGCGGCGGCAGCAGCACCAGCCGCAGCTGCGGCGGAGGCGGCACCGGCAGCAGAAGCAGCGCCAGCGGCTGAGGAAGAGGAAGAGAAAGCGGAAGAGGAAGAGTCCGGAATGGCAGGGCTTGGCGCACTCTTTGGATAGTCACACAGCCATGTACGATCTGCTGAAGCGGTTATCGGACGCTCACGGGATCTCCGGATACGAGGGTAACGTTCGTGCGATTGTCGAGCAGGAACTATCCTCGTACGGGGATGTTCGGGTGGACGCTCCCGGAAACCTGATCGTTACGAAGAAGGGCACTACCTCAAGCCCAAGCATCATGCTTGCCGCACATATCGATGAGATCGGGCTTGCTGTCAAGCATATCGATGATAACGGCTTCCTGAAGTTCGTGAAAGTCGGCGGGTGGTTTGATCAGACATTGCTCAACCAGAGAGTCATCGTCCACTCAAAAGATCCGTGTTTTGGCGTGATCGGATCAAAGCCTCCGCATGTCATGAAGGAAGACGAGAGGAAGAAGCCGGTGGAAGCAAAAGACATGTTCGTCGATGTCGGTGCATCATCGGCAGATGAGGTTTCTGAGATGGGAATCGAGATCGGAACCGCGATCTCCACCGACCAGAACCTTGTGAGACTTACAGGTGACCGCGTCACAGGAAAGGCACTTGATAATCGCGCTGGCGCGGCACTGCTGATTGAGGTGATGAAGCGGATCGGAGATATCAAGCCGACCGTACATGCAGTCTTCACAGTTCAAGAAGAGGTGGGCTTAAAAGGTGCGAGAACGGCTGCATTCGGACTCGATCCGGATGTTGCGATAGCAATCGATACGTGCATAGCAGGCGATCATCCGGGCATCACCAAAGACGAGTCCGCGATGGAGGTTGGCAAGGGTGCGGCAATAACAGTGATGGATGCCGGCGGAAGGGGCGTGATCACGCATCCGAAGGTACTTGCATGGCTGCGAGAGACCGCAAAGAAGAACAAGATCGCGTACCAGCTGGATGTATCAGACGGCGGCACCACCGATGCAACCGCGATCAGTCTGACTCGTGCAGGAATACCAGCAGGTGTTATCAGTGTCACGACGCGATACCTTCACTCGCCGGTTGAGGTCCTGTCGCTCAAGGATATGGAGTCCTGCGCTGACCTGATCGCTCATGCGGTCGGCTCCGCGGGGAAGTGGTTCTGAGTTCCGATTGCGCGGGCCCGGGTGCGAGCGCCGATGATGACGTTGCTACTGAAGCGATGATGAACCCTATGAGACCTGAGGCGCTTTTTGTGATTCCGGAAAGACTTATGGCAAACCATGCAGACGTTTAGGGTATGGGATCGATACGATTGAGAGGAGTTTGCGCTAGGGTCGATGACAAAAGCGTGCTCGATAAGGTGAAGAGTATCCGCGAGATCATTGGAACAGAGTATCGCATAATAATCGAAAAGGATCGCATCTGCGTGGAAGGCGACATTGCCGATCATGAAACCAGAAAGAAGATCGACAGGATTCTTGCGGGTTGATTGTTATGGGGCGGCAGTATGTGGATGTGAAAGTCTGTTCGGATGATCAGTGCAGCGAGTGGGTCACAGCGTTCAATCGATACTGGCGCCGATCTCACCTGCCATGTTTCTCTTCATCCTTCTGTCACCTCTCAGATAACCAACGTATCCACGTTAGTACCAACGTAAACATGTAATTATTCTATATAAAGATGTTGGTCTGATTTTCAAGAGAGTAGATGCAACTGAATATTAACGATGAGATAAAGATTAGAATTTTAAAGCAGTTGAGTGACGGAAAGGTTTATTCGTTCTATCTGCTGGCGAAAAAGGCAGGAGCCAACAACACAACAGTCAAGAAGAACTGCGCATTCCTTCACACAATCGGACTCATCAAAATCGACGAAGTCTCCCCTGAAGAGAGCGCGTCAGGTACTCCATCCTACAGGGTTACTATTACAGAAGACGGGTTGAAAGCTGTTGGATTCGTGCGTTAGCAATCAAACATCCACCCATCGATCGGGTACTCTATTCCTGTAATAGTCAGTTGGATATGCAACAACACGAAAGACGTGAAGACAAAAATTAACAACATCCTTCGCGTCTCTGCGCCTTTCTCACCTTTCTCACCTTTCTCGCTAACTTAAAAAACGAGAACGCAGAGGCGCGCAAAGACGAAAAACCAGAACAAAAAGTCTCCTCGCTGGTGATCATGTTGTATTAGGCATCAGTCGCTCTCGTGTTCATGGTCAGATTGACCATTACAGAATCCATCAGAATTACAAACATTTACCTCACATAACCTCCCATCATCACACGTGACGTCTGACAGCACGTACTCGTATTTTGATTCCCTCGAAAGCGATCTTGAGCGCGCCGTTACGATCGCGTCAAGAGCGCGTTCGCGCGGCAGAGACCCGGAGACGCATCCCGAAATCCCGATGGCAAAGGACATTGCTGACCGGGTTGAGAACCTGATCGAGATTCCTATTGCGGGCAGGATACGCGAACTTGCCGGGAGCGGCATGAGCAGGGAGGAGTCCGCGCTCCAGCTTGGAGCCGACATAGCAACGATGCGCATCCACCACTTCGAGAGCAGGGACGACGCTGTGGAAGCCGCGATACGAGCCGCTGTTGCGCTTCTCACCGAAGGTGTCGTTGCAGCCCCTATCGAGGGGATCGCGAGGGTCACAATTGCAAAGAACGATGACGGCACCGAATTCGTCCGCATATTCTACGCAGGGCCTGTCCGGAGCGCAGGCGGAACCGCGCAGGCTCTCTCTGTCCTTGTTGCCGATTACGTGCGGCGGGAGCTTGGGATCAATCGGTACATTCCGCGGAAGGAGGAGATCGAGCGGTACGTGGAGGAGATCACCGCATACCGGCGAACCGCAAACCTGCAGTACATGCCGACCGACGACGAGATCCGGTTGATCACATCGAACTGCCCGATATGCATCGACGGCGAGCCTACAGAGGAGGTGGAGGTCGATGGGTATCGCGATCTGGACCGGGTCGAGACGAATCGCGTTCGCGGTGGGATGGCTCTTGTAATCGCTGAGGGGATGGCACTCAAAGCACCGAAGATTCTGAAGCATGTGACAAAACTGGGTCTTGATGGCTGGGATTTTCTGAATAAACTCGTGACAAAGGGCGAAAAGTCTGATGACGGTGGAACAGTCATCAAACCGAAGGATAAGTACTTAAACGACTTGATCGCGGGGCGACCTGTATTCTCGCACCCGTCGATGCCTGGCGGTTTTCGGCTCAGGTACGGTCGGTCAAGGAATACGGGGTTTGCCGCTGCCGGCGTATCGCCTGCGACGATGGTGATCACAGATGGATTCCTTGCCCCCGGAACCCAGATGCGGGTCGAGCGACCTGGAAAAGCAGCCGGCGTAGCTCCTGTTAGCGGGATCGAGGGTCCGACCGTGCGCCTCTTTGGCGGAGAGGTTCTGCACATCAACGATGAAAAGCAGGCTGTGCGATTGCATGACCGCGTTGAGAAGATCCTCGATGTCGGGGAGATTCTCGTCAATTACGGCGACTTTCTCGAGAATAACCACCCACTGCTCCCATCTCCATACTGTTTCGAGTGGTGGGCACTTGAACTCGCTGAAAAAGTCGATCCCGACACTCTTGACACGATAAATTCGGAAAGTGACCTCGAGAACCCCGATCAAGAGTTTGCACTCGAACTCTGTGACCGCTATTCTGTTCCGCTGCATCCGAAATTCACGTACCTCTGGCACGACATCACAGTTGATGATTTTAAATTTTTGTCCGAATATGTATCCTCACACGGCAGTGTCGAGGATGGGATTCTCGCAATCCTGAACTGCGAAGAGGTAAAGAATATCCTTGAAACGATTTTAATTCCTCACAGGGTCGCGGATGGCAGGATATTAATCGATGAGCCGCTTCCTCTGCTTCGATGTCTCGGAACCGGAGACACAAAGTTGGGCGAGAAGAACGATGTCACCGACAACAGCGACGCCAACGCCAACAACGCCGACACAGACACTGACACCGACACCAAA
>JAGGRW010000122.1 GCA_021159385.1 Methanosarcinales archaeon | reverse complement strand
GCCGATGCTCCGCATTCAAAAACTGGCTTCCGACCCAAAGGGCATTTCTTACTCGATTTTTTGTGAAAAAGTATATCACCAGCCCCGCCCGAAGGGCAGTTTTTACTCGATTTTTTGTGAAAAAATCGTTTTTCACATCTCCACCGCCTTCGGCAGCATGAACCCGAACGTGCTGCCAGCGCCGACATCGCTCGTAGCCCAGATCGCACCGCCGTGCTCACGAACGATGTTCGCTGAGATCATGAGACCAAGTCCGGTCCCCTTGCTCTTCTCGACCTGCCAGAACTCCTCAAAGATATGCGCAAGATCGTCAGGGGAGATGCCGATTCCGGTATCTCTGACGCATATTCGGACGCAATCATCGTACTCAACCAGACTGATAGATACGGTGCCGCCTTTCGGGGTGAACTTGATCGCGTTGTTTACAAGGTTCACAAGAACCTGCTCGATGCGGTCACGGTCTCCCGTAATCGTGACCCCCTCGGGAACATCGACGGTACATGTTACGCCCCTCTCTTCAGAGAGGAGTCGAATGTCTGACACAACGTCTGCTATCAGTGCGGAGATGGAAAGTTCAGTCAGGTTCAGTTCCAGTTTTCCTGATCGTATCTTTGACATGTCAAGCAGGTTGTTGATCAGCCGCAGCAACCGGTCGCTGTTTGATACGACCTTCGAAAGAGCGTCTTTTTGTTTTTCATTCAATTCGCCGAGCGCGCCGTCAGCCACAAACTCGGCAAACCCGCGGATCGACGTGAGCGGGGTTCGCAGTTCGTGGGATGCGATGTTCATGAAGTCGGTTTTGAGTTTGTCGAGTTCTTTCAATTCCTTGTTTGCGATAGCAAGTTTGACGTTTGCTTTCTTCATCGCGTCTGCCGCCCGTTTTAACTCGGTAACATCCCTCCAAACCTCGACGTAGCCTGTGACATTCCCCTCTGCGTCGCGCATCGGCGCACCACACGTCATGATCGGGATGCTGCGACCAGAACTGTCAGTGACATGCATCTCCCAACATGCACCTTCCGCACACGAGTCGATCGATTCCCGCAACTGACATCGCCCATCACAGGTGTCGGCGATGACAACATCGTGGCAGAGCCTCCCGATGGCATCGTCTGCTGCAACACCTGTAAACTCCTCGCAAGCCCTGTTGAACATCATTATCTTCATATCGCTGTCGATTGCAAACAGGGGGTCTGGCATGCTCTGGAGCACGCTCTCAAGCTTCAGCCTCTCCCTCTCAAGGTCGCGATTGACGAGATCGATCTGATTCTCAAGTTTTCTGTGCGTTTCTCCAAGTTCGGACGCCATCTTATTGAACCGGCTTGTAAGTCTGCCGATCTCATCGTCTGTAACAACTGGAACCTGCACCGAATAATCGCCTGCAGCAACTGCATTTGCCCCGTCGTACAGTTGTCTGATCGGTTTTATGATCTGTTTTGTTGCGAGTATGGAGAAGAAGACGATCACGATGATGACACCGAACGTGACCGCAATTGCCCGTGTGAGAAGCGTGTGCAGCGCGGATAGTATCTCGTCGTGGTCCTGTTCAACGATCAGGTACCAGCCCGGTTCCGGCATCCACACATGAGAGCCGATGACAACTTTCCCATCATGCACGTAGGTGCCTGTGTAATCCCTGCCAGCGCCGCAGTACACTATCGCATCCAGATCCATTGAACCGCTGATGCTGCTCAAAAGACGACCATCTTCGTCGATTAAAAACACATTCCCGGTTTCCCCAAGCCCCCTCCGGTCGCAGACAGTACTGTGAATCGTGCTCATATTGATCCTTCCGACCAGAACACCGATCGTCTGATCATTATAGCTGATGGGAGTTGATACCAGCATCGTTGGTATGCGAAGCATAGGAGAGACGTACACATTGGTCATGCAGGTATCAATCAATCCTTCGCGATAGTATTCACGCGTCGATTTGTCGTCTCCGATGTGGGTTTTGTCTGTGGACGCTATGATTGTCCCGTTCGTATCCAGAACAAAGATCTCATCGAATGCGCCATACTCGCTCTTCACAAGGTACCCGTACGCCTCAAGCTCGCTTTTCGCGTGCTGGTATTCCATGCCCCACGGGTCTGCGGTTCGGAGCGTCCGCATGTTGTCAACGACCGATTTCGTCCCCGCAACAACCCTTGTATCCCCAAGCCGCTGGGAGAGCCATGAATCAAGATAATCCGCCCGAGTATCAGCCACCGAAGTCAGGTGGATTGTGGCATGTCGCTCCATCGATTTGGCTGACAGATCGTAGGTGTAGTACCCGAGGATTGTGAACGGCACGATCGAGACTAAAACGAGCAGAAGAATCAGCCTGAATTGGAGTCGCATGGTATCCGTTAGCCTCTTGTCGGTCTTGTCGGGGTGATATCTAATTTGTTATCTTCAGAAGCCAGCCCCAGTACCGAGCAGTGGTTGCGGTAGCGATCGTCAACCCAAACGGCATCGACATATCGCACCAGTATCCGGAGGCTGCGGGATAACTGCGCCCCAGTGCACCCAACAGATCGGTCTGAATGTCTATAAACAGGAAGAGCAGAGCGAGATAGTAGAGCACGTAATACGGCTTCAGGTGCAATGCATCGCCAAGCCTCTTCGAAAATCGTGCAAGCGTGTAGAACACAAACATCAGAGACATCGCAACGATCGCCCACAGGATAGTGGTAGTGATTACATCAGTCATTTCTCAATCCTCATCATGATCTTATACAGTATGATTGTGAGTATGAGGAGAATCGCAGCTCCGGCGCAAGCTGCGATGATTCCGTCATAACCGAGCGCGCACAGCACGGCAGCCACAACAAAAAGTGCTGCTGGTAACAAGAACCAGCCATAATAAGTTTTTCTGTCAAATTTAAGTTGGTAGAATCTTCCGATTGCAAACAGGGATAGTGTCAGTACCGACGCAAGAATCAACGAATATGTGTCGAAGATACTACCCACGTGTGTCATAACATCATCGCCTCTTCCCGAACGCCTTGATGAACGCGTCTTCTCCTGTCAATCGCGGCGCTCCGCTGAATATGCCTTCGTAATCCTTAAATGGTGTTTCATCGGTCTTAACTACTATGCCTTTGTCTGTGATACCGATCTCGTGGATGCTGGTGTCGTGCGCGCTCCCGCGTATCTTGAGAACCGATACCGCCCTCAGCAGTTCGGATGCAATCTCGACATACCTGAGCATGATCACACCATCCATGACATGCGAGGTGCCGTTTTCGGTGACCTGCTGGGATCCGAGGAGGTCTCTTGTCTCGCTCACAAAGACTGTTGTTACGTTCTTCGATTTGAGATAGCTCGATGTCTTTTGGACATACTCTACGCCATCATCTTCGGGCGAGACGTCGGCAAACCCATTGATCGAGTCGACGAGAACCCTCTTCACATCGAACTTCTCGACGCATTCACGTATCTGGCGCAGGCTCTCCATGGCGTACACATCATCGCCAAGTGGTCGTATGATGTGTAGCAGATTGTTATCTTCGAATGACTGGACATCCCACCCATAAGACGCTGCGTTTCTTCGCAGTTGCGCTGCACCCTCCTCAAACGAGACGACCATTCCAGATTCACCCTTCCCTGCACCATCGAGCACGAAGTGCATGCCGGTTGTGGTTTTGCCTGCGCCGCTGGGTCCACTGAGAAGCGTCGTTGTTCCACGAATTAACCCGCCGTTCAACATCTGGTCAAGTCCGGGAATTCCTGTGCTCACGCGCTCGCGCGCAACAGTCGCACTCTCGTTGATTGTGGGGCGCGGGTATGTTATAATGCCATCGCCAGTGATCCTGTATGCGTGTTTGCCGCTTGCAAACTCCTGTCCTCGCATCTTCAGTACATCGAGATATCGCGCACGGAAACCCGGCTTCAATTCGTACGACAGACGTATGATTGCGTCTGCAACGTAACTGATCGGACTCGTTGGCAGGCTTTCTTCCGTAAACTCACCTGTGACCAGTACAAGGGTGTTCCACCCCTTTATCCCGACGAAAAGGTCGAAATAAAACTGCCTGCGATCCTTCTCGTTCAACGACAGGTCCATTGTCGTGATCGGGTCGATAGCGACGCGATCGGGACTGATAGCCTCGACATTCTCGTCGATTATGTCTATCAGATCATACGTCTTGTTCTTCATGATCTCCTGACTCAGATCGAAGTAGATGAGGTTCTCCTCTTCAAACAACGATTGATCATAGAAACTGAATTTTGACATATATCCGCTGAGCATCGCAATAGGCTCGGATATCGCCGAAAAATAGAGGCATGTCTCGCCATTCTTTGCCGCATCGAAGAGTGACTGGATCGTGAACGTTGTCTTGCCGGTGCCAGCCGTTCCAGCGATGAGAATCGTTGACGGGCGCGTGAACCCGTTGTCCAGTATCTGATCCAGACCTGGTATGCCAGTCGGAACCTGTTTCATAAAATCACCTGTTTCTACGGATTGCGTGAGGCGTGAGGTTACACTACTCCGTACACCTTATCACTATTTATTTCTAATCGAAAGAAAATTTTTTTCGGTCAAGAAATCTTTTCCGAGCGGGGGAAAAGACACTATAAGTCACTCCCTCTTCTCAGTCTTCTCAGCAACAAGGATCACGGTTGAGTACGTGAAAAGCATCCTGCCACCCTCAAACCGAACATTGAGCCCGGTCGTGTCCCCCACAACAGAATCAAGCATCATGCTCCTGACCTGCTCAGTGACCTCATCTCCCGGATCAGCGATTCCCATCCACTCATCGAAGTAGAAGTCAGCGTCCCAGTTTCTCTCGTGGATGATCTCAAGTCCGGCATCCTCGAGCAGTCTCACCAGTTCAGACTGCGAGTACAGCCGGACATGGGATGGGTCACGAATCCTCTCGATAACGTTATGGTACTCGCTCTTCTGCGCATCCTCTGACGATAGCCCGTCCACAAGAACGATCCTCCCACGATCCTTGCAGACACGAGCAATCTCAGTTATCGCCTTCGTCGGATCTGTGAAATGATGGAACGCGAATCTACAGGAGACGATATCAAACGACCTATCTCCAAATCCGAGCGATTCCACATCCATCATCCGGAATGTGACATTCTCAAGACCGCGATCCGCCCTCGTGCCTTCGGCAATCTTAAGCATCTCCTCGGTCATATCGCAGCCGGTTACAACCGACACCCGTTCTGCGAACTCGAATGCAAGAAATCCGTTTCCGGTCGCAACATCGAGCACGCGGTCCGACTTCTTCGGCTCCACCAGATCAACGATCAGGTTCAGGTGCCCGGCATCTGATAGGACGCTGCTCCTCGAGTACGCGTCCGACCGTCTTCCGAACCGCTCCTTTGCTGATTGTTTCTTGCGATGGGCGACGAGACCGCCATCCATTAAAATCTCGAGCAAAAAATCCGGCATCTTTGTTCCGGTGTATTCGGTGCATTCAGCGCATTCGGTGCGTTCGCGATCGTTTCCAGCCACCTCCACCCCTGCGTCCACCCTGACTACGCCGTTCTCGATATCAACCTCGATTGCATCTCCTTCTTTGCAGGAAACGACCGCCCCGGTCTCAATGATCGGGAGACCTATGTTTATTGCATTTCTAAAAAAGATGCGCGCAAATGATGCGGCAACGACACACCCGATCCCCGCGTGCTTGATCGCAAGCACTGCCTGCTCTCTTGATGAACCGCACCCGAAGTTCCTGCCAGCTACGATTACGTCGCCTCTTCTGACCTTTCCTGCAAATTCGGGATCCGCGCCCTCCAGAACGTGGTCGGCAAATACCTGCATGTCGGTTGTGCGCAGGTATTTGCCCGGGATGATCGCATCGGTATCGATGTCATCTCCGAATGTCCATGCTTTTCCCTTGATTTTCACTTCAGAACGACCACTGGATGATGTCTTCCCTTCGACTTCTCTTTGTGGGGCTCCCTGATGATCTCGGTGTACTGATCCATCGACTCCTTGCCGTTCACGAAGATCGCGTTGAAGTACTTCAAGGTTCTCGGGTCCATTCCGAGGAATCCGAAGTGGAGCGCGAGTTCGACCACGAACCAGTACATAGCCCACTGGTGAATCGTGCGCACGAATCCGATCGGCGCCATGTTGAACCATGGGGAGATGTGCCCGATGCCGTAGAGGATTGCGGGTTTGACAGACTCCTGCCAGATAGCGAACTCCGGATCGTACATAATAACGCCAGAGAGGACGATCAGAAATATCGCGATGTTCTCAGGTATCACCATCAGTTTGATGAACGGGTGCAGTTTGTTTTTGTAGTGTCCGGACTTCTCATCGACGATAATGAATCTCGGATACTCTGCCCTGCCAAAGAGACTGAGAAACTGATTCTTCAACTGGATTGCATCGGGTATGAAGAATATCTCAGAGAGCAGATGTCCGCTCGTCACGAGGTTGTACGGGATGAATATCCAGACCGCCATTATGAATATGAGCGCGGCGAACATGTGGAAGAAGCGCACATTCTCATAGGGTATGAACTGCCATGCATCCAGCGTACACATATTGAACTGCTTTGCCATGTACCAACCAGTGATCACAAGCGTGACACACGAAAATAAGTGGAATGCATGCGCCCGCATGCCTTTTGGATCGTATCGTTCGGTTACCAAACCATTACTCTGTGACATGTAATGCCTCCTGTGCTGCCTTCATATGGCAACATGCGATATGCGGACTGATCGCTTTTAAATGTTGCGGTCTGCCCAGTGAGACTTTTTAATATTTTCTGGTCAGTTGGAATTGAAAGAATTATGAGTGCATTTTCAGAACGATTGGATTTGTGTCCTCACAAATGCCGGGATGCCATACAGCAACGATTCTGCTTGCGAGATGCTTACAACGCGAATTATCAAAGACCCGAAATCTTTATCCAGACCATCGCAGAAACTGGCGTACATGAGCTTCATCAAGAAATTACTCGGACCAAAACCAAGGATTGCGAAGAGCGAGCCAATAGATGTCGTGCGGATCAAACCGGACCCGATGTCGATTTACAAGAAAGAGATCGAGGATTATTACATCGCAGCATCCGTTGAGGTCGGGAACACCACGACCAAGTGTATATTGACGGCTACGAACATGAGCACCGGAATGGCGCAGCACGTGAACAAGACCGTGCGGATGACGCGGGACGTGCGCCCACCGGGAACAGGCGAGGAAGTCTTCGGAAAGACGTTGACAGGAGTTCCGCTCACAAGAGAGGCGGTCTCGGAGCTCGTCGCAGGAACGATCACAGACTGCCTTGCAGCGGTGAACATCGATATCAAGACGAATCTTCACTTCGTGGTGCGATCAACCGGCGTCGTCGCGGGCTTTGCGTCGCCTGAGGAGGTTGGAATCTTCATACAGGCGCTTGCCGACGGCTGCCTGAAAGCCGGGGTCTCGCCAAAGAATATGACTCCGGCGATGTCAATCGACACAATACCTGATCAGTTCAAGAAGCACAGCCTGATTACGAAGGTTCCGTTCCTGGGCGCTGTCGCCGGCGTACTGCCACCAACCGGCGCAACCGGCGTTGAGATCGTCGCAAACGAGATGGAGGGCGAGCTTGCGACAGCCGGAATCAAGGAAGGCGCGAAATGGGCTGGCGTTGACTTCAGAAATCCGTGCCTCTCGCTTGATTTTGGGACCACGCTCGATGGCAGGATCACAAACAGCGATCATCCATACGCAAAGACGATCGGCAACTTCTGCGGACTTGCCGGCGCAATACCTGACGCGATCGTGCAGGGAACTGGTCTTGTGGACCCAAAGACCGGAACCGCTCTTGACGTCTTTGCGGGGAAACAATCGGTCGGCGCCAAGAAGAGAAAGCTGGCAGAAGAGTACGCAGAGGAGATTCACGAACACATCTCAATTGAGGTCGTGCCAGAGGGGCGAGAACGGTACGGCAGCGTCCCTGTGGACGCAACAGCGGCAAAGACGATCGGTGTTGTCTTGATCGGATGCGACGTCGGAAAAGACGGGAGTAACCTCCCCGCGCTTGCGGAGATCGGGAAAAAGATATACGACAAACACGGAATCGATATGCTCGCATCTGTTATGGATCCGCTCGCCGCAATCTCTGTAGAGAGGCTCGTGCAGACAGCGATCGACGCGGGGCTTGTGACCGCGGAGACCGCGATCGGGGTGACAGGGAGGGCGGGGATAACCGGCAACAAGCCAGCGTTGATACTCGCGGAGCTGATAAAGATGGACTTCTTCGAGGACGCAGAGAATCAGGTCGTATTCGTTGACGACGGGCTTGCGAGGGGTGCTGCTGTTATGGCGCGGTGCATGAACTCGCTTGGCGTTCCGAAGAACCCGATCGGCGGAAACCGCGGCGGTGGTTGCGTGCTTGCGGAGAGGATCGCACTGCAGAATGATGGGGCTGGTGGATGGGGCTAAAAACGAGTTCGAGATCGCAAAAGAAGTTATCCAAGGATCGTGGAAGCGAAGATGATGTGAAGATAGGTGGAAGAGTTATTAGCGAACACTTGGGAAAACAATATGAATAAAGGCGAGAATCCCAATGAACCTCAAAGACAAATTCACTGAACTAAAAACCCGCGACGAGGGCGCGCTCATCGCGTACATCTGCGCGGGCGACCCGACACCTGAAGCGACCGCGGAGATCGTGCATGCACTCGTACGCGGCGGTGCAGACATAATCGAACTCGGGCTCCCGTTCTCAGACCCGATCGCTGATGGTCCGACGATCCAGGCGTCAATCGAACGTGCGCTTGATTCTGGCATGAACCCGGACAGCTTCTTTGATCTCGCCAGATCGCTGGATGCTGATGTGGGTGCGGATGTCCCGCTCGTCGTGATGACGTACTATAACCTCATATTCAAGCGCGGGCTTGAAAAGTTCGTTTCTGACTGCGTAAAGAGCGGGATCACCGGAATCATCGTCCCTGACCTTCCGGTTGAGGAGTCGGAGGATCTCGCTCTCCAGTGCAGAAAGTACAAAGTTGACCTGATCTTCCTGATTGCGCCGACCACGTACCCCGAGCGTATGAAGAGAATCGCGGAGAACGGTTCCGGCTTCATCTACCTCGTTGCGAGAATCGGTGTCACCGGCGCAAGAGACGATGTCGCGGAATCGACACTATCCCTGATTGACGCTGTGCGCAGCACAACCTACACGACTACGCCGCTTGCGGTTGGATTCGGAATATCAACAGGCGATCAAGCGGCTGCGATCATCGGGGCTGGTGCCGACGGCGCAATCGTCGGCTCCGCGTTTGTGAACATCATCGCGGAGGGTGCGGGCGCGGATGTGCCTGAGCGCGTGGAGCGGCTTGCGCGGGAGTTAAAAGCGGGTTGCAGCCGTCGCCCTCGCTGAAATTTGAGAATCGGATGACTCGAGGAACCAAAACCACCATCATCTGTTCCGCAGCCGATCCTGCAAGCATGAACATAAAAGAGAAACTGCTCGCACTCCATGACTGGGAGCGCGTAGGCAGCGTCTACGAGTCCGAGCGGTTCAGGATCGTTGAGGTCGCGAAACTCCACATCTTCTGCGATCACATCGATTCCGAGCTTGAGAAGCGTGGGCTTCCGACCGACCTCATCATCTTTGCATCGAAGCACAAGAGCGACAGCAGCGGACGGTTCTTCTCGGCGCACTTCACAGGAAACGTCGGCGACGCCAGATTCGGAGGAAATCCCCGAGAACTCGCACCTGCTGCGCCGCAGCTCTTGAAACCGTTTCTGCATTCGATGCGCAGTCTTTCGGCTGATATGGCGTCAACTTCCGATTATGAGGTTGCAATGGAATCGACCCACCACGGACCGACCGCGCTCACAGTTCCCTCGATATACATCGAGATCGGAAGCGCACCAGCCGAATGGGTCGATCCGGATGCGGGCAGGGTCGTCGCAAGCGCAATTCTGGAGCTTGAGTTGCGCCCGCAGAAGACCGATTTTGCGGTTGCGGTCGGCTTTGGCGGTGGGCACTATGCGCACAGGCAGACGAAGCTCATCTTCGAGACCGAGGTCACATTCGGGCACAACTTCCCGAAGTACCAGCTTAATGCCCTTGACGAGCCTTTGATACGCGATGCGATGGTGAAATCGAATGCGGACTTTGCGTACTTTGATCGAAAGTCGATGAACGCAGCCCAGCGAGACCGCATCCGTGCCGCGATCGAGGCTGCGGGGTACGAGGTCCTGCGTGAACGCACGATCAGGGAGCGGTTTTGCGGATAACCGGATGACCGGGATGATTATCGATAGAATAGGGATGCGGGGGAAGGGATTCGAACCCGTGAACTCCTTCGAGAACAGATCTTGAGTCTGCCGCCGTTGACCGCTTGGCTACCCCCGCTCGTAAGTCAGGGTGTGGATGAGGAGTATTTTATGCGGTCACATTTAAGTATATCGCCTCTGCGAAGCGAAGCACTGAAATAGCCGGAGGTCGCAAGGAGCGAGTATGTCAGGTCGTATCATGCAGGTGCGTGTGGAACCGGAACTCTCGGATTCCGAGGTGGACGCGGGAGGCTCGCCAAAAACCCTTTCCAAATGGAAGGATAATGCTTATGATCGGGTTTACGAGAACGCAGAACGATTTCTGGAGCGCAATGAGTTCGAGAAAGTGATTCTGTCGCTCCGAAAGATTCCGGAGGACTATCCGTACATCGCTGACGTTTACTCGCTTATGGGGCTTTCTTATGCGATGCTGGATCGTTTTGAAGACGCGTTGACCCATTTTAAGAAGGCTGCGGGGATTATGCCGGAGGAGTGGAGTTACTGGATCAACATGGTGGGCGCACATCTCGAACTTGGAGATATCGTAGAGGCGATGAAGTGCGTGGACCGGCTAAACGAGATGGAAATTCCTCTGGAGATGCAAGCAGACATGGATGAAGTGCGTGAGAATGTCAACGGATTTTTTGATGACAAACTCGCTGCCAAACCATATCTCGACTTCGACAAGTGTCTCGAACTCGAATCCCGGTTGGATGCCGGGATCGCACATATAAAAGAGCGGGACTGGGAGCGAGCGATCAGGGAGTTTGAGTACATCATAAGCGTTGATGAGAAGTCAGAGGCTGCTTATGATAATATCGGGCTCATCCACCTCTTCAGAGGAGAATTCGACGAAGCGGGGCGATGTTTCAGAAAAGCACTTGAAATATATCCCGAACATCCGATAGCCACCATGAATCTCGCTCTGCTTGAGACTTTGCAGGAGATTCTACCAGACGATTTCGCGTATTCCGAATATCGGGAATATCTGGAAGGGGTGGAAGAGAAACTGATAGGGGCGTATTTTCGATCGTGAATTTCGGATGGCGGGTTACGGTGCGGGCACGCCGACTTTGAGCGATTCGTAGTCAGAGGTAGCATCGCAGCACATAAGTATCCTGTCAGGTATCGGTGGTGTATGATGAAAAGGTTCACAAATGTCCGATTTGCGGCACAAGCATCAAAACAGAGAACATGTCAGAACATATAAGGCGTGCACATGTCAGGGATCTCGATTCAGGGCAGGGGTATGATGCGGAGCGTCCGCTATCGACCGGACCAAAGATGGATCTGGACGCATGCGATAAACTTCATGATAAAGCTGCACGTTTCATAGAACGTAACAAGTTTAAAAAGGCGATCAAGACCCTCCAAAAGATTCCAAAAGAGTATCGGATACCGCTGACGTTTATTCACTTATGGCGGCTTCTTGTGCGGGATTGGGGCGTTTGGACGATGCGTGGACATATTTTGAGAAGGCTGCAAACGATGCGCCATGGGACTGGCACCACTGGTATAATCTGGCAGGCATGCATCTCAAAAACGGGAATGTGGCGGATGCCAGAATGTATCTGAACAAGGCGAAGGCGGTTGGGGTTCCTTCTGATGCAAAATGTGTGGTGATGAACTGAGTGGGGTCATCGCGGAATTCCTGGAGCTTGCGACCTATGAGAAGCCATATCTCGATTCTGAGACCTACCTTGCACTTGGAGATCGGTTCAACCGCGGGGTTGCATACATGGATGATAAGGACTGGGACCGGGCGCTCGAGGAATTTGAATATATCGTGGGTATCGATGAGCAATCCGAGAAGGCTTATGGCAATCTCGGGATTGTCCATCTCTTCAGGGGGAATTGGACGAAGCTGAGAGGTGTTTCAACAAAGCACTTGAAATAGACCCTGAATACCCACCGGCTGCGGTAAATGCCGCCATGCTGGATACGATACGAGATGAAGTAGCGAAAAATCCTGATTACCTGGAAAAAAATTGAATATCGGACTGCAAAAGGATATTTCTGATCATGCACACTTTGTGAACCTGAACCTCTCGGGACCTGGTCGTGGCTGCAACACATACTCAGACGCACGGCATAAACTGCGATTTTCATTTTTTCTCGCCTTCTCGTTCTCTTTCCAATTCAGCGAGAAAGGCGCAAAAGGCGAGAAAGGTGTCATCTCTGTCGTCACGTCTTTCGTGTTGTTGTACATCCGACTGACCCATTTGCAAAAAAGCTCAGTTTGTGGCGGTGCGAAGTATAGCATCCGTACCTCCTCAACAAATGACGTTCCACGATGCTATTTGATATTTCACAACCGTTCAGATCTCAACCGCCCCCTCAAACACCCGCACAGCCCCGCCCGCCATGAACGCGACGCCGTCCGCCGCAAACGATATGCGCAGATCGCCGCCCGCGGTGCGCACCACCACCCGATCGCCGGTCAGTCCGCGTCTGCGTGCGACATAAGCGGATGCGACCGCGCCTGTGCCGCAACTCAGCGTCTCTGCCTCAACGCCGCGCTCATACGTCCTGATCGTGATCTCATGATCATTTTCGATCTTCACAAAGTTCACGTTCGCACCCTCCGGGAAGACTGGCGCATACCTGATGCCGGGCGCAATCTCGCTGATCGGAATATCCGGATTGTCCACGAAGATGACAGCGTGTGGGACTCCCGTGTTTGTCGAATAAACCTCGTATCCTGCGAGATGTTTGATGCCGCCGAACGCGGGCGTGCCCATATTCACTTTTATCCACTCACCGTCCAGATCGACCGTCAAAACACCTGCGAGCGTCTCGATCGTGGAAGTCCCTGCCCCGGTTAGGTAGCCCTCATCGATTGCATACCTGACAAGGCAGCGTATTCCGTTTCCGCACATCTCTGCCTCTGATCGGTCTGGCTGGAAGAGCCGCATCCCGATGTCTGCGCAATCGGACTTCAGGAGGAAGAGGACGCCGTCTGCGCCGATCCCGAACCTGCGGTCGCAGTAGGTGGCAGCAAAGTCGGCTTTGTCTATCATAACCTCGCCATCATATTCGTCGATCAAGATGAAGTCGTTTCCGTTTCCGTGCAGTTTGGTGAATCTGATCATGGTGTCTCGCCTCTAAACGGGGTTGCGGACATTTCAGTCACCACACATAGCAAAAAATTTTGTTCCATCGAAATGTATTATATGGTCTGGATTATTTTCTATCCATACCTCAGTCTCCCATGCAATATTATCAATATGTCTCTTAAACTCGCGAAAATCTGGAAATGCACTGATGTAAATTCTTTTGGCTTTGCAGTATTCCAATATCTCTTCCAGTTCTATCTGGCGTTTAGGCGATAACGGGCCGTGTGCAGTAACTGCTTCTATCAAAAAAAGATGCTTTTTTTGCGGATCGTAGAGAACGACATCAGGCATTTTATCATGTTTCGTTGTTGGGATTTTTAACGCTTTTAATAAATCCTCGTTAACATATAATAATTTTTTAGCGGTATCGCCCACGTATACTACACCGGCCTCAGGACAAAATCTTGCTCTGAACTCTTTAATAATATTTGCTTGAAGTTTATTGTGTTTTCCCGGTGAAAAATCGACGTGCGTACCGTCTGGCAAATCTACGGGTACGACATACTTTGCCTTTCGTTTCTCATATTGTTCAATTAGTTTACCTTTATTCTTCACAAACTGACGTAAAGCAGATTGCCAATTAGGGGTGTCGTATGTCCGTATAACCTCAAGAGCGTCATTTGATGGTGCATATACTGTTTTAGGACTGTTTGTCGGTCTGAATGGGTCGTCAGGATTTCTGACAACGACTCCGGCTTGCTCGAATTGGTGAAGTGTCTGACGTCTTATCGTTTCTCGTGTATTTTCGGCATATCGCTTCCCATAATATTCCTGAATAAAAATTAGAATATCATGAATTCTTATGGCTCGTTTTCTTGACTTCGACCAATGCGTATCCTCTTTCAGATCTAACAAAGCCAGTATTGTTAAAGCCGATCGTTCGTTCTGCTGAGCTTTCGGGAGTCCCATAGCCTGCAGGATGGTAATAGCTTCGTCGATTTTACCCATTAATTAGTTCCACCATTATTCAGGTTCTCTATTATCTCAGCATCGATCCCTATTACTGCAGCAACGATATTGTCCAGATCGTGTCCGTTTTGGTACGTTTTGGACTCGTAAACCAGTTTTCCGATCTTCCTGACGTCCTCGATCGTTGGAAATGGCAAACTTCTGATATCGGTAGCATTCACCTGTGTATTCCCATTGAGCGATCTGAAAAAATTATCGACGATGGTTGTATTCAATATTGCCGCGATACCATACGTTTCATGGATTGACAGGTTACCACGCGATTTATGAATATAATTTACATGATTTTCAATACCTACTGTTTCATAAGGAAATTCAGATTCTAACAATACGGATGCGTGCAGTCTGCGCTTCTGCTCTTTCGAAGTGAAACGTTTGAGGAGCACGTAATTATTAACCGGCAGCAATAGCTGCGTTGTTTTACCACACACCTGAATTGCAGATTCTTTTTTGTTTCTCTTCAGATGCCATGCAACCTCCATGTCCTGCATATTATGCATCCACAGCAAGGGAACTGAATTCGGTTTTTCTGTTAATTCGGGTAATAAATATTGCCTGGCACGAAAAGGAACCACAGGTCCTGTGGATATCCTCAATCCCAGGTCTTTCAGAGTATTAGGCAATTTATCGATAGCATGTAGAATATCAACGTCGATGGGCAAAGCGGGTATCCTTATAAACAATTCTCCATTTTTGTTGCATATTATGTCAGAACGCAGAACTTCGAGTCTTTTCAATTCGTTGAAATCTTTGTTTTTACTTGTGCTTATACTCAGTTTTTCGCATCTGCTTTTTCCTATATCATTAGTATTATTTGCTTTTATGATTATATTTTCCTGAAGAACTTCGTCTTTATCAAAAATTTCCGTTCTGGACTCAAAAATATGGATATCGGTTATTTGAACATTATTCAGGAACCATTTTCTAAATTTTTTATAGTATAATCCGGAACAAAAACTCCGTGGAGTAATAAACACCATTTCCCCATCAGGTTTCGCCATGCTTGCAGATAACGCCATAAAAAGAATGTATATATTTGGCTGACCTGAAATTAACTCCGCCATTGCAATAGATTGGGGCGAATCCTTGTTTAGCTTATAATACGGAGGGTTAGAGATTATAAAATCATATAAAATACGATTTTTGACATTCCACAGTAATCCGGATTTTTTAAAATACATCACATTGTCTAAAATAAAATCTTGATTATAAATATTGTATTCAACTTTATGCCCCATTCTTTCCAATTCCATTTTACATGATTCTAAAACCATTTTTAAAAACGGCAGGACGTTGGAATCGCCCTCATACACATCCATGGTTAGATTTACTATTTTATTAATATTTAATATTCGTTCACAAAAGGCAGCAGTTAGAACTCCGGTGCCAGCCCCGGGATCCAGAATACGAATTGTGTCATGGCGTATTTCAAACAGATTTGCCATGAATCTGCTCACTCCTCCGGGAGTGAAAACTTGCCCCATTTTTTTCCTTTTTTCGGCATCATAAGTTGTAGCGTACAGCTCAGACAACCTATCCGCGTACTCTAAAATTCCTTCTTGTCCGGATCTCGTTGGAATTGAAATTTTCATAAGCAAGTCCATGAATATTGTTCAGATAAGTTAACGATTCCCCTCTGGAGTGCCCGATCACGATACCACATCCCCGCCCACAACCCTGCTCTCTCCGTCGATCTTCTCCACCCTGATCACGTTCTCGTATTTCTCGTTGAATGTGTCGTCGTGCGATATGACAAAAATCTGTTTGAATCCGGTAATGTTTAATATCTGCTCTGAAAGCTTCTCCCTGCGAGTTTCATCCATGTTCTGGGTCGGTTCGTCAAGGAATACGACATCGCACCCGGAGAGTATCTTCAGGAGCGCGAAACGCACCGCAAGCGAGGCTCCCATCTGCTCTCCGCCGCTCAACTGGTTGAACTCCTTCTCTTCTCCGTTTTCTGATACAATGATTGCATAATCATGCGTCCATCGAAGTTCCTGCGTGTAATCGTTGATGATCTCGCAGTATATCCGGTTAGCCTCTTCCCATATACTTCTTATGAGTTTTCCTGCGATCAACTGGGCAGAATCCTTGAGTGTGGACCTTATGAACTCAATGTAGCTGAGAAACTCATTTTTCGATTCGCACTCCCCCCTCAGCTTATCTTTTTCCATGATCAGCGACTCCACAATCCCCAGATCATTCTTCAGCCCATCAAGATTCCCTGATATCACACCATACTCTGCCTTCTTGCTCCCAAGCTCGATCTTTCCATCCTCGTGCTTCGTCTTTACGAGTTCATACACGCCATCATCGAACGTGGACATCTGTTCAGTCAGAGTCCTGCGCAGGCGGTCATTCTCCTTCAACTTCTCCGATATCTCACTGTTCACCCCGTCGCATCTGCTCCGGTGCAGCGCCACCTTTCCGGCATTCTTCTCATTCCGGAGGTATTTCAGGTAATGCGGCTCGCAATCACGCATTGTCTGCCTGATCTCCGCCTCCCTTGAGCCAAGATCCGAAAATTCGGATAATCTGAGCTTTAAATCAAATAATACGGAGTTCTCCCGCTCCAGATCTCCCTCTTCAGTTTTTATCCGGCTCAGTTCCTGTTTTGCTGCACCCATCAGCGTCTCTATCTTCGACGCCTGTCGATCAGGATCGTTCAGCCCATTTACCCGCTTCCCCATCAGCTCCCTCGTCTTCCTGATCTTAACAGGAAGTGGGGCACATAGAGGGACATCTGTCAGGTAAGACGAGTACTTTTGAGAGAAGATCGAGTCATGCTCCTGCATCTTCGCATCACGCTCTTGCAACCCATCTTTCACATCTGATAGCAGTGACAGCTGCCCGGTTATCCTGGAAATCTCAGAACTATTCTTATTCATCCGTTTCTCCGGATCGTTCAGCCCATTTACCCGCTTCCCCATCAGCTCCCTCGTCTTCCTGATCTTAACAGGAAGTGGGGCACATAGAGGGACATCTGTCAGGTAAGACGAGTACTTTTGAGAGAAGATCGAGTCATGCTCCTGCATCTTCGCATCACGCTCTTGCAACCCATCTTTCACATCTGATAGCAGTGACAGCTGCCCGGTTATCCTGGAAATCTCAGAACTGTTCTTATTCATCCGTTTCTCCGGATCGTTCAGTCCTTTTAACTCATCTTCGATTTCTGCAAGCTCGTTCTTCAGTCCATTCAGATCTTCCTGACTATCATTCAGTTTTTCCTCGAAATAATCTGAAAAACTTGTTACTGCTGCGCATTTGACCCCCTCCAGGATCGGGCACTGGTTCGTCTCTCCAGTCTCCTTCTTGTTCTTTCTGATACTCTTTATCCGCTCCTGCATCCCGGATTTTTTGACGGTAATCATCTGTTTCTGGCGTTCAAGCTCCTCTGCCACCTTAACAAGCGGCTCAATCTCTTCTCGCTCTCTTTCAAGCCGCAGGAGGTCTTCTGACAGAGTTTCAAATAGCACTGTCTTCTCCTTAAGATCGCGGATATCTGACTGGAGAGAGTTGATCTCCCGCATCTGCTCTTCTACGCTCTTTATCGCTATTTCAAGCTCCTTCTGCTCCTTTACAAGCGGCTCAATCTCATATAACTTCTTTCTGTGATTTTCCAGTTCTTCTGAGAGCGTCTTCTTTTTTTCCAGTTCCAATTCCATCTGCTTTATCTTGCCCTCCTGCTTTAGCCTCTGCTCATTGAGGCGGTCTCTTTTCTTTTTTTCGCCATCCAGACCTTCCAATTTATTCTGAGACTTAAGATACTCTTCTTTCAACTCCTTCGTCTCTTCAAGTATCTTCTCCGCAGCAATCGCCTCTTCAAGCTGTTTTTTCGCAGTGACGAGGTGTTTCTCCAACTCTTTGACGTCCCTCTCCAGTTTTTCAATCTCAATTCTTGTGGAATCGATCGATTCCTTCTTCTTGCCGAGATCGTCTTTTTTAAGCCCAAGCTGCTCAAGACGTTTTGTGAGTTCGTCAATCTCTTCCCGTATCTTCGAAACCCTGTCCATTTCGTGCCCGAACCGCGCCTTCAACTCGTCATAGTTTGCTGTACTCCCTTTAAGTTCATGATGTCTCTTCTCAAGGTCATCGATCTCGTTTTTGACGATCTTTGCGACATCGCTTAAGTTATCGAATGCTGTCCTGTACTCGTCCACCCGCAGGATGCTGTCAAAAACCTTTTTTCTCACAGTCGGAGTTGCGACGAACGACGATGTGAACGTCCCCTGCGGGACTCCGACCGCATTCTCAAAGATTGAGGAGAGATCACCCGCTGTGATGGCAGAATCGAAGAGATTATCAGCGATCCAGTCCTGTACATCGACTTTTCCTGTCGCCAGTCGCCCGACCTGCGATTCGATCCGGTAGTCGCCCTTAACCGATCTCACGATCACGTACTCCACGCCATCGGATGCGACGACGTTGATCCTGACCTCTCCTGACTTCGCACCCTTCCGTAGGAAATGCTTCTTGCTGTACGGGAGGTGGTCAAAGAGTGCAAAACCGATGCTCTCAAGGATCGTCGTCTTGCCAGCGCCGTTTTCCCCGCTGATGCCGTTGACGCCGTGCCTGAACGGGATCTCCTCGTCGCTGTACGACTTGATATTCCTGAGTTCAACCGAGTTAATCCACATCTACGCCACCTGCTCCGTCCGTCCTGCCTGCACCACCTGCACCACCCGCACCACCCGCAGCAGCCGCACCGCCTCTCTTGAATGGCAGATCGGTTTCCTGCCGGTTCCCGCCATGGATATCGTCAAACGAACCCCGCAGCCGCTCAAGAATGGTCTCCGGCTCAGTTTCGGTTACCGCGAGCTGCTTTGCCTCAATGATCGTCTCCACAACGGATTTCAGGTGCCCGCGGTGCTGCGTGCCCCTGACAATCTCCTCGATTACCGAGCGCTCGATCTCTGATCTGGAGATATCGGAGCGGTCGCAAACGCCAACCGGCTCCTTCGTGTCAACGATCTTCACATTGACCCACAGCGGACGCAGGTGTTCTGAGACGATTCCACGTATCTTCTCAACAGATACGTCCACTTTCGGGAATTTGAGGTCGCCATGCAGCAAAATCTCAACAAGCGGCGCAACATCAGCGTATCTGCCTGCCACGCCGCCGACAACAGACCCGACAGTGCTGTACAGGTCCTGAAGCGACAATATCTCGCTCACGTCGATTCCAAACTGCTCTACCGGACGGGGCGATGCCTTCTGAAACGTTGCTTTGCCGTCCACAACGTGATAAAACCCTTTCGGCTTCTTGTGTTCAGAGATCGAGACCATCTCGCAGCTCCCCCCGTTGAATATCCACCCATCGTACTCGTATTGTATGTGATAATGTCCGAGCGCAAGATAATCGACGACATCTCGCAGGGAAAGCAGGGAATTGTAGGATAGCTCCCCGACGCCGGATGTACCGACCACACCCTCCATCCCAAAATGCATCATCAGAACCGTGTAATCCGGCTTTCCACACCCGCACCGGTCGTTGATCGCGTTAATCTCCTCAGCGATCTCCGGAATCACCCCTCTGGTCTGCGACCCGAGATATTTGACGCCGAAGATGCGCACACCGTCCACGTCAACGAAATCGCCCATCAGCTTGACGCCGCAATCCTCCCTCGGCTTGAGCCGGATCAGTCGCAGCAGCCCCTGCGCATCAAGAATCTGGAGCCAGCTGTTGACATCCCTGTGATACGCAAGATCATGGTTGCCCTCGATCGTATACGCCGGAATTCCGCTATCTTTCAGCTTTTTGAGGATCTTGAACGCCTGCAGGTAGGTCGGAGCGTTGATGTTCCGCTTGTGGAAGAGATCTCCTGCGATCAGCATAAACTCTGCGTCTGATTGGATCGTATAATCGACAACCCGATCGAAAGCGCGTGCAAAATCCTTAAACCGCTCCGAAAGACCGTACTGCACATATCCAAGGTGGAAATCGCTCGCATGAACAAAGTTCATGTCCGCGTCTTTGGTCACGCGGACACATTAATATGTCGGCGTGCTTCACAGATACATGCATGGATATTCCGGTGCAGGTGCAGGTGCTGGTTCTCGCAGTCACAATCGACCTCATCTTCGGCGAAATGCCGAACGCCGCCCATCCAGTGGTCTGGATCGGTGCGCTGATACAACGAACCACGACGATCTGCGAACGGGCGTCGCAGACATCGCAGAAGCAGCAGAGGTATCTGTGCGGGCTTGTGCTTGCGATGATCGTAATCTCATGCGCTGCCGCCGCCGGGATGTTGCTGAACGTTCTTGCTTCGCACCACCAGATCGCAGGAACCTTCGTGATTGCGTATTTCCTGAAATCGACATTCTCGATACGGTCACTTGTCAGTTCTTCGAATCTGATCTACAGAGAACTATCAGCAAACGACCCGGTTGGCGCTAGAAGCAATCTGACCTCTCTTGTGAGCAGGGATGCAAAGGGGCTTCTTGAGCCACAAATCGCGTCAGCAGCAATCGAATCCGTTTCTGAGAATTACGTGGACAGTATCCTCTCACCGATACTCTACTTCGCATTATTCGGGATTCCCGGTGCCCTTGTGTACAAGGCGATCAACACGCTCGATTCGATGGTCGGATACAGAAACGAGCGATTCAGGGAGATTGGTTTTGTCTCTGCGAAGCTGGATGACATCGTTAACTGGATTCCTGCGAGATTGTCTGTGGTCTTCATTTTCGTTGCGTCGGTTCCGTATAATCCAGCCGCTGCCCTGCGGATCTGTCTGCGTGACCATGCGCTCCCCGCGTCCCCGAACTCAGGCTATCCGATGGCGATGGTTGCAGGCGCTCTTCGGTGCAGGCTTGAGAAACCGGGGAGTTACGTGCTCGGAGGCGAGTTTTCCGACCCATCCGGGGGGCATATCCGCCAGGCGAATTGGGTCGTTCTGGTGGCAACGGTTATTCTGGTTGCGGTGGTTGCGGTCGGGTTGGCGGTTTTATGACCGGATTACGGGCATTGATCCGGCGCAACGTACGATGACAGACCTGCTATGCAAAAACTCTTAAAACTGAAAGGTTCGCATGTATTCAAATACGGAATACATAGGTGATCACCATGGAAACCAGAGACTATGAATGGTTCGTAAAGACCGATTTGAGTGAATATGCAGGAGAATGGGTTGCAACTCTGGATCAAAAAGTTGTAGCGCATGGCAATGATGCTGAAATCGTCTACAAAGAAGCTAAAGCAAAATATCCATCGAAAAGTCCATCACTGGCTAAGATACCGACAGGAGATACCTTAATTTTGGTGATGCAATGATCACGTTTAACTATCGTAGAGAGAAGTCAGAGATCACCAGCGATATTCCAGAGACCTGTTGCGTCGATCGAGTTCAGAAGCAAAGATGGTGTGTGGATAGAATTACGCCCGTATATCGATTCCGGAGCAGACATTACTCTGATTCCGCTCACGTTTGGAAGGTTGCTTGGCTTGGAACTCAAAAAGGAAGAGATAAAGCATCTTCGCGGTGTCGGAGGTGCCGGTGTGCCCGTCGTTATCACAGAAGTGGACACGAGGATCGGTGATGCCGAGTTTCCGGTCAGGGTCGCGTGGGCACTGGAAGATGACCTACCGCCACTACTTGGGAGAGTCGATATCTTCGATAGGTTTACGATCACGTTTGATCAGCGCAAAGAAATTGTGATATTCGAACCTGATGATGGTTAGAATCTGTCGATTCTGGTTGCGAGGGTCCTTTCGACACCGACTGGTCTAACCGTCCCCAGCCGGGAGCAGAAAGAGCCCCATCGATGTTTTGATCACACACACGTCGCTTCCAGCCTCTGCACTGATAAAATTAGGTTTTTTAAGAAGAACCGTCCTGTAAGTTTCCGGATCAAGCACCTGAACCGTGTCATCCTCTATCGCAACCAGTACCACGGCGACAGCGTCGTCCCGAGTGCCAAGCTTGACGACAGGCGTCTTCGAGTCGAACGAGACCTTTGAGCCGTCCGCAAGATCGATTCCGTGAATCTGCCGGTCCTGGTGTGCAACCTCGATCACCCGCCCTCGCACGGATACGACGTCCCCGCGCACAAACTCGGGAAGCCGCGCTGCACAGGTGATCCTGTACAGGTCAACGCCGTCTTTTTTGCCGACGAGAGATGACGAGACGACAGAAGTTCCGCCAAACTCCCTTATGATCAGGCTACATGCGTGCTTGCAGGCATTAATCGACCCGACGTACAGATCCACCCCCTCCTTCAGTTCCGTAATCTTTGAAACGAATGCAAATCGATCGCCTTTCGCAGCAAATGTGTTCAGCACACGATCAGCCAGTTGCATACACTCTTCGACCTCGCGTTCGCTGATTCTACGACGATCTGCCCGCAATTGCAGAATTCCCGCGTAGTAGCCCCCAGCGATCCTGCTGCACACATCACAGGTCTCTTTCTTGATCCGTATCTCGGTATCCGCGGTTGCGGAGACCGTAACCCCGCTCACAACAGCGCTAACAGATATATGCGCCAGATACCTCGCCTGATCGATCTCCTCCTCCGAAAAATCGAGTTTTACTGAACTCGCGTCAGGATGCACCTGTATCGATCGAGATATTTCGGAAAAAAACGCCTCTTTCGGATCCAATGACTCGATCCACTTCCCGGAAGTGAAATACGATCCACAGACCGGGCATACGAGGATCTTTATGACTGGCGGGCACGCAAATAGTGCAAAGCTCTTCAGGAAGCATTCCTCGCAGAGGTTGTGGTTATAGAATCGCTCTACTTCTCTTCCGCATCCGGGACATAATAGCGTGCGTGCTGGTTGTGGGGTCATCAGTTCCTACTGAATTTTTTCAACATCCTTGCGCCGTTTTCCAACTCCTCGACCGTCTCGACACCCCTTCCATCTCAATACCACTTTTTACCAGTATCCGTTTCATCTCTTCATAATTGACGTCAGCAATCTCCGCAGCCCTTCCTACTGAATAGCCTTTTTTATACAGTTCAACCGCTATCGAAACCATGAGGTCTTTTCTTGCTGAGAGGATAGTTTTTATTGCATCTTTGAGAAATTCACTCGTTGATGTGTAGTATCCGGTCTTCGGAATGACTTCCAACTCTTCTATCAGTTGTTCCGGAAATTCCATGGTTATTGTCATGCCACCACTTTACTCTCCTTCCGATCACATTAATCTTTTTCAGGTATCTGACGTTTTCTGTAGTCGATAGCGGTAGCTCCCTCGCGTATCTGGGAAAATCGCGGGCATCCCCCATGCCTTCGCGTCTCTCGCTCTGCGTTAAATCAGAGGAACGCAAAGGCGCAAAGATTGAAAACCCACTCCTTTCGACATCGTTTTGAAAACCACATAATCCATCAGGATCAGAAAAATGTGATCAATCGCAGATGAACGCTGACTGCGTCGGAGCCGGAGCCGTTGGCATGAACGCAGATTTGGCTATCACGGAAACTTTTTGACCTGCCAGAGCCATAGAAGAATCATGATTGAGATCGGGATCATCGGCGGCTCAGGATACACTGGCAGCGAACTTACGAGACTCCTAATCGGGCACCCCGAAGCGCATATCAAAATCATTACGTCGAGGCGGCTCTCAGGAACTCCGGTAACAGACCGAAACAAACACCTCGCAGGCTTAATCGACCTTGATTTTACGAACCCGTCGCCGCAAGAGATTGCCGATGCATGTGATATCGTCTTTACAGCGGTTCCGCACGGCGCGGCGATGGAGATCGTCCCGGAGCTGCTTGATTGTGGAACGCGTGTGATTGACCTGAGCGCGGATTACAGGCTACCTGTACAGATATTCGAGGCGATTTATGCGCGTACGCATACCGATCCGAGAGACGGAAAAGCGGTCTTCGGCCTTCCCGAACTGCACCCGGAGGTCGCTGTGGCTGCGCTCGTTGCAAATCCGGGGTGCTACCCGACCGGAGCGATACTCTCGGCAGCACCACTCACAAACAGCGGATCAATCGAGTATGCGATCTTCGATTCAAAATCCGGAATCTCAGGAGCTGGTGCGGATCCATCGGATACCTCGCACTACCCGAATCTTGCAGAGAATGTCCTGGCGTACAAGATCACCTCGCACAGGCACCTTCCTGAGATCGTTCAGGAGTTAAGCAGGCTGGACCGCTCGCTCGCTCACATACACTTCACGCCGCACGTCGTTCCTGCAATTCGTGGAATTCTCACAACAGCGCACCTGATCCTGCGAGACGGGCACAATTCCGGCTATGACGCGATTCTGGAGCTGTATCGGGAGTTTTACAGGGGCAAGCCGTTTGTGCGGGTGCGGGATGGAATCCCAAGCCTCGCTGACGTGCGCGGCTCAAACTTCTGTGACATCGGGCTTGGATGTGAGGAGAACCGCGTGGTTGTGGTGTCGGCAATCGATAATCTCGTGAAGGGCGCATCAGGGCAGGCGATCCAGAACATGAACCTGATCGCAGGGGTTAGCGAGACGTGCGGGCTTCTGACGCCGCCGCTCTCGCCGTAACGCAGGTATGCTAACCCCCTGACCCGGTAATGTTATCCTTCCCCGCGGATAATTGCCGGACGAGGTGAAGCAGAAAGTATGACAAAAATAGCAATCATCGGAAGCGAGGGGAGTGGCAGAACCGCTCTCGCATCGAAACTGGGCAAGAAAGGAAACGTATCAGACGTAACCCTGTACGACTTCGCCAAAAGCGGCGCAGTGCTGACGGTAGTCGATGCCACAGGCTATCCGAAGTCTGTAAAACCGCTCGTGACCGCGCTAAATCTAACAGACATCGCGCTCCTCGGAATCCCGCCGACAGGTCCCGACGCACAGACCGGGGAGTGCATCGTCGCGCTGGACACGATGGGTTACGGGAACGGGATAATCGTTCTGACCAAATCGGATACCACATACCCGCATGCGCTTGAGGAGCTTGATAGTGGTGTCAAAAAGATCACAGCCGGAACTGTTCTTGAGAACTGGGACCGGATCGCAGTATCCACAACGACGTTTGACGGGATGGAAGAGTTAAAGGACATGATAGCTGCGATCGGGAAAAGAGTGGATGAGACGCTTGCACGATCAAACGAGCTTCCGCCGCGTGTCGTCGTCGATCACGTCTTCAATGTGACCGGCATCGGCTGCGTGGTTCTGGGCGTGGTCGGGCAGGGGACGATACATGCAAAGGACAAGATGACAGTCTCGCCTACCGGAAAGCCTGTTGAGATACGGTCGATTCAGATGCACGACATCGATGTTGCGAGCGCAGGCGCAGGCGCAAGGGTTGGGCTCGCGTTAAAGGGCGTCCGATCAAAGGATGTGGACCGGGGATATGTGATCTCGGAGGGCGAGATCGTGACAACCGATTTTACGCTGAACTGCACGCTCTCACGGTTCACAAAACGCGTTCTTGTGGGAACTGTTCTGCATCTCTTCGTCGGGCTTCAATCTGCGCCGGTTCGTGTCGAAGAGATCACAATCGACGGGGAACACGCGGATTATGCCGCGCCCGGCATCGGTTTCGGCGGCGAAGGTGACGGCAGCGACGGCAGCGAGTGCGTTCTGACGCTTGCAGGCTCAAAGGATATCGCATACAGCGAAACGGATCGGTTCATCCTCGCCAATCTCGACGAGAAGCAGAGGTTCGTCGGATACGGTTTCTGCGTACATGCTCAATATCGTGTGGATCGCACCCCATATTCTCCGACCCCACGCAACATAAAGACCGGCTTTGGGACAATATTACCCACCCCATCCACCTAACCACGCTACAACCGCGCTCTACGATTTCGCCCACGCGATATTGCAGAATAGATGGATTACCAATCTGGTTTCTGGAAATCACGCCACGCCACACTTTCTACCACGTAGTAATGTGACTTTTAAGAGCATTGGGCGACGGGGTGGTACGATATGCTTTATTCGCTCTGGGAATATCCACAGGAGTGGTTAGAAGAATATTATATGCGTTCGATCTCGGAAACGGTCAATTCAATGGTGAAATGTCGGTTTGGCGCGCACGCTTGGGGAAACGGCTTGATTCGCGGAAGGAGACTGAGACGCGGCTCTAAGCTTGTGGGGCACAATATCCGAAGAGTGGGGTATCTGGAGGTGATGGGCGATGTGGTGCCACACTGGAGGGAATATGCGTGAATTTCGTCCCAAGACCCATTCAGGCGCAACAGTTATATGTCTCGCCGTGGTGCACAGGGTTCTCCTACGGCGCAGGCGGTGTAAAGACCCGTGCTGCAAGTTCCCGATCGAGCATGAGGAGTCCGTTACC
>JAGGRW010000183.1 GCA_021159385.1 Methanosarcinales archaeon | reverse complement strand
GTGGGAAAAGAACCTTCCACCCAATTGATGTTACCTGATCGATCCTGATTCTCGGCAGTGCCCATCTGATCAGGACGACAAACATCATCACGAGCACCCATTTCGCCAGGAATATTCCAACTGGCAGCAGTCCGATGAGCGGGATGTGCAAGTCAATGAGGAACCCAGGCATATTCCAGCCTCCAAGGAATAGTAGAACCGCGATACACGATCCAAGCACCATGTGGATATACTCAGCAAAATACGCGAGTCCAAACCTCATGCCGCTGTACTCGGTAGCCCATCCTGCGATCAGTTCCTCCTCTGCCTCGTTCTGATCGAATGGCACACGTCCCATATCAGCAATCAGGGATACTCCAAAGATCACGAATCCGAGCGGCATCACGAATGCGAACCAGACGACCGATCCTTGCGCCTCAACGATATCAACGATGTTAAGGGAGCCTGTAACGATCACAACACTCACGATCGTAAGCCCGAGTGCGACCTCGTATCCGATCATGCGAGCGATGTTCCGGAATGCGGCAATCACAGAGAACTTGTTGTTCGATCCCCATCCTGCCATGAATATTCCGATGATACCGATCGCGGATACTGCCTCAAGGTAGAGTATACTGATGTCAAACTGTGTAACTGCAAGCGGATAAGTGACTCCGTTGAAGATAAACGCCCCAAACGGTATTGCGATGATCATCAAGAGTGCCGATCCAAACATCAGTATCGGTGCGCCAGCCCACACAGGACCGTCAACCTTGTCCGGTTTTATGTCCTCCTTTGTGAAGAGCTTGATCGCATCGGCAATGAGCTGGAGCAGTCCGTACTTTCCGCCGACACGGTTTGGTCCGATTCTGGACTGGATGTCGCTTGCATACTTTCGCTCAAGCCATACCGCAAACATCGCAGAGACCATAATTCCGCCCATTGCACAGAGTCCGATGACTCCTCGAATCCACGGACCCCACCAGTAGTCGTTTCCAAGTATGGTGTATAAAATTCCAAGTAGAATGTCCATCTGTTCTTCTAACATTTCTTACCTCCTACCTGCTTATCTGTCAACTTCACTGTTGCACGAGTCCATCGACGCAGCGATTGCCGGGACGTCCGCGATATACACGTTCTCAAGCATCGGTGGCAGCCCCTGCATCAAAGCAAAAGCCGGTCCTCTGATCTTGACGCGGTACGGCTTGTCTGTGCCGTCGCTTACAATATACATCGCCATCTCGCCTCTCGGATCCTCGATTGGCACATACGCATCCCCCGGGGGAACTCTCATCGATGGAGTCCGTCTTCCGTAAGGTAGTTCGTCTGGGAAGAGCGGTCCCGGTTTCATCTGATCGAGTGCCTGTTCGATGATCCAGCAACTCTCCTGAATCTCGTTGATCCTGACCATTACCCGGTCGAAGATGTCTCCGTTCTTTGCGGTCTGTACCTTGAAGTCAATATCCGGGTACGTCAGCGTCGGATAGACCTTGCGCACATCGTAATCGATCCCTGCTGCACGGAGCGCAGGTCCTGTGAGACCAGCTTTTATCACATCCTCCTTCGTGAGTGTGCCGATGTCGACCGTCCTCATCCGATATGTGCGGTCGCTTGCAAAGAGTTCCTTGTACATCTCGCACTTTTCGTTGATCATCGCAAGGACGTCGATCGCCTTCTCACGCCATCCATCGGGCAGGTCCTCACGCACGCCTCCGAATCTTGGGAAGCAGTGAGTGATCCTTGCGCCAGTGATATCCTCGATCAAGCCGAGAACGTACTCTCGCTCTCTTATCATGAACAGGAACATCGTGACAAAGCCGAGATCAGTTGCGTACTCGCCAGTCCCGAGTAAATGGCTCTGGATCCGGGATAGCTCCTGCATGATCACCCTGATATACTGTGACCGTTCAGGCGGCTCGATATCGAGCAGTCGCTCAACCGAACTCACATAAGCCTCGTTATTGGAGAGCGATGCAAGATAGCATATCCGATCCGTTACCGGAAGCCCCTGGATGTAGGTCATGCTCTCAAGGATTTTCTCGATTCCTTTGTGTCCGTAGCCCATGTATAACTTTGAGTCCCTGACGGTCTCGCCGCTGATCTTGAGATCGATCAGAAATGGTCCTGGCTGTATTGGGTTCTGCGGACCGATGTGAAGCATCATCTCAGTATCATCGAGCTTATATGC
This sequence comes from Methanosarcinales archaeon, assembly GCA_021159385.1. Lineage (GTDB taxonomy): Archaea > Halobacteriota > Methanosarcinia > Methanosarcinales > Methanogasteraceae > Methanogaster_C. The sequence goes on along the minus strand of JAGGRW010000183.1, from coordinate 24,602 downwards.
CTCCTGCTGCGGCTCATGGATATATTCAGCAGCCAGTTGCCGCATCCGTTTCTTAACGTCGTGTTTGTTAACCATTTGTGCCACCTACTCCAGATAATGCCTCTCAGTGGGCCACGACTTCCATTCGAGTGGATACTTCTCTTCGACAATGCTTTCCTGATCATCCGAGTACGGGAACTTCGCAGTCGTCTGCGGAAACTCCTGATAATCCTTACGAAGTGGCCATTCGCCCATCATATCGTCTGATAAGACGAGTACGGTCATCTCAGGGTGCCCATCGAAGTAGATGCCCATGAACTCGTAGACTTCTCGCTCGTACCAGTTGGCATTCCACCAGACCGGAATAACCGTGTCGATCGATGGATTATCGTCCCGCGGTACCTCTGCCTTCAGCTTCACGATCACCGAATGATCGTACGATGCGATCATGTACACAACCTCGAACTTCGTCTCTTCCGGGAAGTCTACGCTTGTGATGCCGGATAATCTGTTGAATTGCAGATTGTCTTTCAAGTACGAGCAGACGTCAACGATCTTTCCCTTATCGACGTTTGCACAGACTATGTGCGGCGGCTGCGAGTCGATCAGAGCGTCCGCAACAGCGTCCGGGAACTGAGATTTTAACGAATCAAGTACTGTCGTTTCGTCCATCCTCATTTCACCCCGTACATTGTTCCCTTGTCAGTCTTCGCCTTGATCTTCTTCTGGAGTTCCACGAACCCCTGGATCAGTGCCTCGGGTCTTGGGGGACATCCGGTGATGTAGACATCGACCGGGAATATCTCGTCGATGTTCTGCAGTGTGTTGTACGATCTGTAGAACGGTCCGCCACTTATTGAGCAGTTGCCCATACAGATGACCCACTTTGGCGAAGGCATCTGTGCGTACAATCGCTTCAGCGCGGGGAAGTACTTGCGGACGATATATCCACTGATCACCATCACGTCCGCATGTCGCGGCGAACATCTCGGAATGATCCCGAATCGGTCGGTGTCGTAATGGGCACAGCCCGCGGCGATCATCTCGACGCCACAGCATCCCATCGGCTGGGTCATGAACCAGAGCGAATTCTTCCGCCCCCAGTTTATGACATCCTGCGCCGGCGATTTCTTGAGAAACTCATGAATCGCGCCTGTGGTGGTGGTTATAACCTGCATTGGTGTTCTAATGTCTTTTGGCATAATAACCTCCTTTTCAACGCATCCATATGAACGCGCCTTTCTTCCAGGCATACACATAGCCGACAAGCAGTAAGAGAATGAATAAAGTCATCTCAAACAGTGCCACCGATGTAAATGCTGGAAACACACCAAGAACTTCCGGATTTTTATAACAGCTTGCCCACGGATATAAGAAAAGAATCTCGACATCAAAAAGCACAAAAACGATCGCAAGTAAGTAATACGAAACGTTGAATCGCACCTGTGCTCCACCTATCGGATCTTTTCCGCCCTCGTAGGTCGTGTTCTTGAATCTAGCAGGGTTTCTTGGAGTGATCTGCTTTACAATGAACAAGATGACGAACGGTATGAGCAATGCCAAAATAAGCATCACCCCAATCGGTATGTAGTCCAGTATCGCATCCGTCATCGTGTCAACCTCCTGATCATATCTTCAAGCCTCCTTTGTGTTATGGGTCACGATTGACCTCTGAAGAGTATCGATTCCTATGGTTTTTCCATAGTATAAAAGGTTTATCACATTGCTATCCGTTCGAGGCGGGGTTCTTTCAGGTGTGTGCTGATGTGTGTGCTGTAGTCGGTCATGAATTGTTCTGATCGTGATCGTGACAGGTGCATCAGGGATGAATCCAGCGCGTGGGGCGCGCAATCCCTGATTGGTGTGGATAGAGAAGAAGTTGGGGGTCGGGAACCGGGAGTCACAAACCCGGGTGTGGCATATATTAATATGAATTGATCACAAGGAAGATCACCAACCGAACGTACTATGACAAGCGAGAGGTGAATAAACAGATGAAAGTATGTATTCCAACAGAAGGTGAAGGCGGGATCGATGATTCTGTCGGTCAGCACTTTGGCAGGGTTCCGACGTACACAATCGTGGATACCGAGACCGGCGATGTAGAGGTAATTCCGAACACAAGCGAGCATAGAGGCGGCACCGGAGTGCCCCCTGAGTTCATATCAACGACTGGCACTCATATCATGCTCTGTGGCGGGCTTGGACCAAAAGCGGTTCAGATGTTTGAGCAGTTCGGAATCGATGTATTTGTTGGTGCGGCGGGAACAGTGCGTGATGCGGTCGATTCCTGGAAGCAAGGGATGCTCATGGAAGCGACCGATGAGAACGCTTGTAAGGAGCACAGGCATCACTGATTAAAATTATCGGAATAGTATAAAAACCGATAGACACCGGTGGGAGATTAGAATTAGTATTTGGCGTCTGCCCCTCTCCCACCACTACATTGCTATGGAAGTCATAGTATATCAACGTTGTGATTGGTCGATTGGAGGCTGTCGACTATTGTGATTTTCCTGACCTCTGGCTATAGTCTCTGTACCATGCCTGCATCGTCATGCACCTGATGTTTCTGATTCTGACGGATTCTGTGGTTTTCAAAAGATGCTGAATCGCTGTCTCTTCTCTTATTTCTATTAACCGCCGCTCACACCGGCTGCTTCTGCTCGGGAAGCACCGGAAGCGGCATCGTGTTGATCAAGACCGGCGTTTCGATCTCCTTTGCCCGTTCGATCAAGAGTTCCTTCCCTTTTTGCGTCAGCGCAAATAATGGAATCGCGGTTCCGACCTGCGCCAGCGGCTTTACGAGATCGCGAACGTGCTTTGACGCGCAGCCAGTCACAATATCCACGAGATCCAGCAGATCCGTAACCTCTGCTCGTGAGAGCGCTGTGATATGCGCAGCGATCACGATTACAGAGACGCCAAGTTCGGATTCGATCCCTCTGATCTCGTGCGCCACGCCCGGATCGATTACGGTCACCGCAATCTGCGTGTGCCCGAGTTCGGCTGCACGGCGCACGCCAGCCGCAGGGTCGATCCCCGCCCGGTGCGGATCGACGACGACCCCGCCGCGCTCCCCGATTCCCGCAATGGTCTCAGGAATGGGTTCAGTCTCGACCAGCCCCGATATCTGTGCGCCCATGCCCTGAACGAGTCCCGGATTGTCCGTTATGACCGTGCCTGCGCCATCACAGGCTGTAACCGTTGTGTCGATCAACCCTGTGCGAAGTCCGGTCATCATCACCTCTGATGCACCGAAGTTCACGAAGACATCTACCTCAAGGTTGCGCGCTTTTGTAAACATTCCGAGTTCTGCGATCCGAAACTCCATGTTCGCCCGAATCGCATCCTCTGTGATCTCTTTTATGCCGTGAATCTTATCAAAGAGCGGGCACCACCTGATACGGGGTTTGCCGACATCGACGACCTTGCCGTCTGCAACTGTCACCCGCGCCGTTCCAAGCATCTCCATTATGTGTGGCATTTCTGGTACGCATCTCTCTCGTTTTGGGTTTGTAAACGCTTTGGTTTTCTGCCGCTGTTGCAGGTGGGGTTGGTGACTGCACAACGAGCTTTTGCAGCGTCCCAGTTGCCTTATACAGAACCCGGGTCGTTTCCCCAAACGTGCGCCAAACCGTTAGAGTATGCCTCGCGCAAAGTTTAATAATGTGCAGTTTAGACTGGTCATTGTATATACTACAGGTATATTCCTTCCCGAAGTTAAAAAAAGCTCTTGAAGGAGTATCCTGTGCGATCACTGGAAAATTAGTGTTGTGCCACCCCCCTCTAAACATGGATTATGATGTCGTTGTTGTCGGAGCAGGTCCTGCAGGCTGTCTTGCAGCGAAGTACGCCGCAAAGAACGGAGCAAAGACTCTTCTTATCGAGGAGCACGCATCCATCGGATCGCCTGTTCAGTGTGCGGGTCTCCTGAGCACAAAAGCGATTCAGGCGTGCGAGGTTGTTCCGAATCGGGAGTTTCACCCGATCACCGGTGCGTTCGTCTATGCGCCGGATGGACGGCGGATTCGCATAGCCGGGGGCGAGGTAAAGGCGTATGTGGTTGATCGCAGATCGTTCGACCGGACGCTCGCAGAGGACGCGATCCGAGCAGGCGCTGAGATTCTCATGCGGACGCGGGCTTGCGGAATGGACATTCGTGATCGTGAGAACGAAAGAATTCTCCACGTCACGATTGAGGGCGAGCCAGATACAATTGTTGCCGGCGTTGTGATCGGGGCGGACGGCGTGGGAAGCCGCGTAGCACGGTGGGCTGGTCTCGATTCGCATGAAACCATACTCTCCGGGGCGCAGGTCGGAACGATTTATGACTTCGACGATCCCGGGTTTGTTGAGATCTTCACAGGGTCGTGTGCGCCCGGGTTCTTCGCATGGGCGATCCCGTACCACGACAGCGCACGCATCGGGCTTGCGGTCAGACCGGAGTTGGGGCGCGGATCAGAACCCGAATCCGGAGCGGGATTCCGATCGGGTTCCGCATGGGACCATCTGCAACGGCTGCTCTCAACGCACAGGGTTGTATCAGAGAAATGCCACACACACACAACCGAGATCGTGATGGGCGGGATTCCGATCGGTGTTCCGAAGAGAACAGTTGCTGATCGCGTGCTCATAACCGGTGACGCGGCAGGGCAGGTCAAACCGACATCAGGCGGGGGCGTCTACCCGGGCGCGGTCTGTGCGAAGATCGCAGGGCAGGTAGCCGCAGATGCGGTCAGGGAGGGGAATACGTCCGCCGGACGGCTATCAGAATACGACAGACTCTGGAGGGTAGAGATCGGGAGGGAACTTGCGATCGGGAAGCGGATCAATGAGTGGATGGCACGCCTCGATGATTCCGGGTTCAATCGGATGATTCGGGTGCTGGATGACCCCGAATTGCTGGATTTAATCACGAGGTACGGGGATATGGATTATCCGTCCGTTGTTCTACGAAAACTTCTCTTGAACCGGAAGAGCGCGGGCGCTTTCCTGAAGCTGGTTCTGGCGAGGCGTTCGTGAACGAACGCGTGCCCCACATAAGTAGTTTACTACTAATTTAGTAATGATTAGTAATGATTAGTAATCCACTGGTAGGTCCCTTCCGACAGCCCCATCGAAACAAAAGTCTTATGCCACTATCACGCTGGTATATTTATATGCTACCCGCAGCAGAACAGGCGATCGAACGCGCCCGCCGTGCCGGTGCAGACGAGGCTGACGTGTACTGCATCGCAGACCGGTCGGTCAGTATCAGCACAAAACTCAATCACATAGAGTACGCCACAGAGTCGCTAACACGCGGCATCGGCATACGCGCTATCGTCGCAGGAGCTGTCGGATTCTCAAGCACAAACGACGAGAGCGAGATCGATCGGGCATCGGAACTTGCTGTTGCGCAAGCAGCTGCATCCCAGCCGGATCCCGACTGGAGTGGACTTCCGCAACCAGGTCCATACCCGGCAGTTCACGGCATATTCGATCCGAGACTCGACGAGATCGAACTCTCCGAATGCGTTGAACTCGCGGTCGATATGATTCACGGCGTCACATCCGTCGGCGCAACCCCGACGTCCGGAGGGCTTGCGGTCTCAACGGGCACGAACTACCTCCTGAACACGAACGGGGTTGCACACGACGAAAAGGGAACCTCGTTCTCTGCGATGATCGAGTGCATCGTCAAGGACGACGGTGGCACGAGCATCTCCACTGCTTACGAATTCGATCTTTCCAGAAGCTTTGACATCGATACCTTTGAGATCGGGAGGCGTGCTGGCGTTCTTGCGAAGCGATCACTGCACGGCGGAAAGATCGAGACCGGCAGAACAACTGTGCTCTTCAGCCCGTTTGCAATGACCGACATCCTCGAATACGCCTTTTCGTCATCTTTGAGCGCGGACAACGTGCAGAAAGGACGGTCGATGCTGTCAGAGGTCGAAGCTCATGTCGCATCCGATGGTTTGAACATGTTCGATGATGGCTTGCGCAGAGGCGGAATCGGAACGATGCGGGCTGATGACGAGGGGACGCCATCCCGGAAGACTGTGCTAATCGAGGATGGGATCCTCAAAGGTCATCTGCATGACTCGTACACAGCAGGAAAAGCCGGGATTGCAAGCACAGGAAACGCGATTCGTTCGGGATACGGCACAACGCCCTCAATCAGCGTGCACAACCTCGTGCTGGAATATCCAACAAGCGACGTGATCGCAGAGACTGAGAAAGGCGTTCTCGTTCATTCGGTGATCGGCGCACATACCGCAAACCAGTACTCAGGGGATTTTTCGATAGAAGCCCGCAACGCTTTTATGATAGAGAACGGGGAGGTTACGCAGCCGATAAAATCGCTCATGATCGCAGGAAACGTCTTTGAGATGCTCAAGAAAATCGATGGCGCAGGAACAGACACCCGCGTTATCGGGGGGATTATCCTGCCGACGCTGCGCATCCCGGATCTCCGGATCGTCGGGTAGGCAAGTCAGGTGAGATTCGTGGAACCGCGGAACAGAACCGGAGCACGAGTTCCGGAGACAGATGCTACTGCCGCCGCTACTTCTCAATGATCGTCTCGTCGATCTTCATCCCGAAGTGCCGTGCCGAGTCCTCGAAGTGAACGAGCACCTCGTCACCTATCTTCAGATTCGCGATCGATATCGGAGAACCGTCTGCGCCGACGAGTTTTATCGTCTCTGCGTTCTGCAGAAGCGTCTTTATCACGTTCCCATCGACTTCAGCCTCAACGAGCGTTAGAGGTCGCCTCTCGATCTTGACCCGCCCCACGATCGCGTCCTTCTGCTCACCCGCAGCATTTACAGTCATCACGAGATCGCCTGCGCCGAGTTCAGAGAGGTAGCGCGTCTTCTCGCCGACCTGAACATACGCATGTACCGCACCCGCATTGACCCTGAACGGGCGTGACGCCACATACGGGCTGTCCTCTGCCTCCGATTGCACCAGAAAGAGACCATTTGACTGCGATCCAACAAGCATCCCTTCTCCGACCGTCATGAGCGAGCAGGTGTCAACACAGACGCGGTCACCCATGCCAACAGGCTTAACCGCGGTCACCCGCGCCACCTGAAGCGGCACTGCAGAGGTTCCTGCGCGTTCGACGACGCCAACGATCCGTTTGATCTCGGATGGGTCATCGGTATCGATGAGAACGCCGTCTGCTCCGTGTTCAAGCGTCTCGATCGCAAGTTTCGCCTCCTCTGAATCCTGCACGCCAGCCATGATCACAACATCCTCGTCAAAGAGGCTTGCGATGAGGTTTTCGAGCGGGATCACTTTCCAGTCGGTTCCAATTGCTATCAGGTAGTCGCAAACCCGCCCCATCTCGGTTGCGAACTGTTCATATTTCTTGTCGCGGATGACGACGTATCCCGCAACCGTTTTTCCCTCTGACGAGAGTTTTTCTGCGGTGATTATGTCCATCGACCCGGAGAGGTCAGACGGAAGCGGCTGCGTTCCATCGCCTTCCCCATTCACGCCAACGACAACGACGTCAGGCGCAGCACCGCCAACAGGCGACGCCACCCTGATGTCTCCGAGTTCACGAACACTCTCAACGTGATCCGACGTTGTGAGCACGCACTCAACGCCTGACTCAAGACTGGTTGTGATCCTCTCTTTCTGCGCATCCCAGTTGCCTGAATCCGCCTTGATCCAGATTGCTTTCGCGTTCATCAATGGACTCGCTGGGACTCGAACCCAGGGCCTCTGCCTTGCAAAGGCAGCGATCTTCCAACTGATCTACGAGCCCGTCCGTTACACCTGTGATGGGGAATGATTTAAAGGTATCTACGGTCGGTGGTTCGCGGGGTCACCGATCCGGCACCAGTGACACCACGTCCAATCATACCAGGAGCTGTATGTACTTGGACTTGAAGTACGAGCCCGGCGTTATCAGTTCCAGTATCACAAGTGATCCGGCTTCGGGTCTGATCTGCAGGTCAAGGGAGGTTCTGGTGGCAATCCCGGTATATGAAGGGTCAGGGTACGCCCCGCCAAACTTAAAGACCTTCCGCACATTCACAGTCACCTCCATCACATCGCCGGTTCGCAAAACCGGTTGTGTAGCGTCGAATGCGGAGTCATCCCTGATCCGTATCGAGCTGATTGAGAAATAGTCGGACGTCGCAGTGTTGTTTGCAACGTATACACCCTCCCGCTTCGTCAGATGGTAGTTGACATCCGCTGTATGCGTTGCATCTGATAGATACACGATCAACTGCGATAGATCGATATCCTCGCTCCCCGGACCGAGTGACATCGTGATGCGGAGTTTTGAGACATATCCGTACTCGTAATTGTCCTGCTGCACTGTTATGGTGATAGAATCGTTACCGGTAGCATTGACCGTATATGTTCCCGCTTTTTCGAGGTAGTACTCATACACCTCCTCCGCAGCAACCGATCGGCTTATATTGGTAAACCCTTCTGCATCGCTGCTGTTGATGGTTATTGGAAATGCCGTGGTTGCGTTCGGATTCTCGATCTCGACATAGCTTCCGATGGGTCCCGTGTATGAAAAGTCAGTGAGTGCGTCGCCGTTGTCCGCCCGGAGATGTCCGCTGTCGTTCAGGTTCAGCGAGACGTAGTAATCCCTCTCCCCGATGATCCTGTCAACACGGAGGTTTGATGCGACCTCCCGGGTCGTCTCCTGGCCGGTCTGCGACGCCTTCTGCTGGAGAACGCCCGAAGTCTTGATTAAAAGAGCTGAAGCGACCGCAGCAACGAGCACCATCGATATGAATATGATCAGCGTGCCTATCCCTACCTGTGCTGACTCACTCTGGTGGAGATGCTGATTCGCCTTCATATCTACTCCCAAATGTATAATCAGTGGTCATAGTATAAAAACGTCATGCTATTGATCCACCATATTATTTCTCGTATGTTCGCCCTCTCGCACGACCTTGTCGTGCCATATCAATACATCAGAGAGTATCGCGTAGTCATTCACGACCGCTCTTGAACCGAGCACAGTTCCGGTCTCAAGCGAGCAGTTCTCACGCACCCTGGAGCCGGTGTCAAGAATCGAACTGAAGACAAGCGATCCCTTTCCGATGCGGACATCGTCAAAGATGTACGATGTCAGGATGTGTGCGCCGTCCTCGATCACGCAGCCTGACCCGATCGTTGTATGCGGTCCGATCACGACATCGTCACCGATCACTGTGTCCTCGCCGATCACGACCGGTCCCACGATCATGGCTGAGCCGATCGTTGTGCCTTCCCCGATTGAAACCGGATCCCTGATCCTGTCGGTTGCATCGGACGCCGGATCTACATTTGGAGTTGGAGTTGGACCCTGCGCATACATCTTGTCGAGCTTCCATTTGCACGCAGTCCGGTACATCTCGTGGTTTCCGATGTCGGTCCACCTGCCCTGCACAAGATATCCATCGATCTCCTCTCCCGCGTCAAGGAGCGCAGGGAAGACGTCCTTTGCAAAGTCGCACATCCCCTCGTCCGGAATCCAGTCCAGAATCTCAGGGTTGCAGACGTAGACGCCGGTATTTATGAGATTGCTGAACGCCTCTCCCGGATCTGGCTTTTCAATGAATCTGTGGATCACGTTCCGGGCGTCCATGTCGCAGATCCCGTACTCGAAGGGATTGTCGATGCAGATCAGTCCGATCGTAACTATTGCATCACTCTGCTCGTGGAACCGGTATATCCGGTTCAGTTGCAGATCGAGAACGTGGTCGCCGCCGACGACCATGAACGTCCCGCTTCTCAGGTGTTCTCTTGCGTTTCTTACGCCTCCTGCCGTTCCGAGCGCAGATTTCTCGTAGACGCAGGTAGTGTTCACGCCTTCGATGTCACTTACCGCCTCTTCGATCATCTCGCCGAGATAGCCGAGCGTCATCACAACGTCGGTCACCCCCTCGCCTCGCAGGTGCTCGATCAGATGCACGACCGATGGCTTATTCAGGAGCGGTATCAGCGGTTTTGGCCTCTCGAGAGTGAGCGGGCGAAGCCTGGTTCCCAACCCCCCGCACATTACACATGCTTTCATAGTTCCTCGTCTTCCTTTGTTTCGTCGGATATGTCTATTTCTGTTGTTTTTTCTGCTTCTTCTGTTTCGTTCGATTCCTTTGTGTACGCCTCAACGAACTTAACAGAATCAAGCTCCATTGCGTGCAGAAGTTCGTATGCTATCCTCCTTTTTGAGATTAGCCACTGCTCATTCAACCAGAGATCGCTCGGCGGTCCGATCAGAACGCCGTCATCGACGATCATAACATCGAAATCCCTTCTGAAGTACGAGTTCAAGAGGGATTTGACCTTCTCGGTATCGTCATCGATCAGTTCCTCTATCGCGTAATCGTAGACGAGAGACTTGCCAGCCATCTGGCTGTTGAAGTCAACCCGCACCCTGCGTCCGACTGTCATCGTGACTACGCCGGGCTGCCCCTCTATTATTACCTGCATTCCCTTCACAGGCTTTTCATTGAATCTGGACAGGGGAAACGTCTTCACAAGCTCGGTCTTGTGCTTGCCATAACCCTTCTCAGGCGGAACCTCAACAATCCCGTTGTAGCCAGCTTCCTTTCCGACGAAATCCTCGTCCATGCCTGAAACGACATGCCCGGAACCAACAATTATGACGTACGACCCGTATCTCGTATTCTCGTCGTACATCTCGTTCTCTTTTGCAACATCTTCGTAGGTGGTATCGAAGATCGTGCCATCATCGAGCCGTCCGGTGTAGTTTATCCGTATAAAATCTCCGTTTTCTATTGTCAAGTTATCATCTCACCTGTAAATATATTCATCTTGCAATCTTATCAGCTCATCTCACAATCTCATCTGGCAAGCCCGTACTTCCGGACATTCTCATCAGCGATCGCCTGAATCTTCGCGATCTCATCCTTTCCGCTGTCCATTGTGAAGAGGTGCTTGAACCGCCTCTGGGCACCGAGATACTCCTCGACAGGCTTCTGCTTGATCTTGCGCACCTTCCCTATTTCTCCGTTCACAATCTCGAAGATCGGGTAGAGCGCGGTCTCTACCGCGAGTCTCGCAAGTTCTATTGTCTCCGCGCTTTCGAAGTACCAGCCGGTGCAGCACGGCGTATGGATCTGGATGTACGCGGGACCAACGGTCTCGGTTGCGGTTTTGACCTTGCGGATTGTGTCTTTTGGGTACGCAATCGTCGTTGTCGCAACGTAAGGCGAGCCGTGCGCAACAAGGATTGCTGGCATGTCCTTCTTGGGACGCGGATTTCCGTATGATACGTCGCCGGCAGGAGATGTAGTCGTCGCCGCGTCGTATGGTGTTGCGCCGCTCCGCTGAATCCCTGTGTTCATGTACGCCTCGTTGTCGTAGCAGATGTAGGTGATGTCGTGTCCTCGCTCGAATGCGCCTGATATGCTGCGTATGCCAATATCGAAGGTGGAGCCGTCGCCTGCTATGACCAGTACCTTTGTGTCGGTCTTTCCGCGTGCGGCAAGTGCCGTCTCGATGCCTGATGCGACCGCTGCCGGGTTCTCGAAGAGTGAGTGGATGTACGGAACCCGCCATGCCGATTCCGGGTAGGGGGTCGTAAAGACCTCGAGGCAGCCGGTTGGACCGCAGACGATGCTGTTTTTGCCTGCACCCTCAAGTATGAACTTTGCTGCAAGCGCGGGTCCGCAACCAGCACAGCCGCGGTGCCCCGGGGCTAATAGGCTTTCGGTTATCATCTATGACACCTCTCACTCTTACTTAAAGAATACTGTTATATTTTCGGAACGATCTATACGTGCACCACCCGGTTCCGAAACCACCATCACACCATAAATCACTGCCTCTTCACCCATTGGATATCCTTTCGCTTCCCAGATCCTGACATCTTCCAGTTCCCAGTTGCCATCCTCGTCGGAATATCCGACATTGGGACGAAGACGATCCCCCTCCTCTTCTGTGCATACATGAATCCTGATAGTTGCACCGGGCTCTCCGCCATGTCCCTTAACATCGATGAGACGGGGAACAGAACCGCCATCGGACGGATACGTGATCTCAAACTCAGGGGTTGGAACCGGCGTGGGCATGGGTGAGGGCTCGGGCGTCGGTTGAACGGTCCCTGCCGGAGATGGCGTTACCCTCGGAACCGGTATCTCAGGATCGAGTGGATTCTCATCCCGTGGATCCCAGTACCCATCGGAATCGGTGTCTTTATTCTCCGGATCTGTTCCGGCTTTCAATTCCTGTTTGTCGCTCCAGCCGTCGCCATCACTATCGACCTCGGCTACATCTTGCTGCACACACCCTGACACCAGCATCAGTGATGTGATCATCGCAATTACTACAATATGTTTTAATCTCATGATTACCTCCAATTGTTTTGATATTACTTATCTATGTCACGGGTAAGGTAATAATGACTTTCGCTGGAGAAATGAAAGATGACCGCACAAACCACTGCACAAACCATGGTAGAGAAGATTCTGTCCGCGAAGACGAAAACGGACGTGCGACCGAATGACATGATTACAGTCCCTGTTGACTTCGCATTTGCACATGACGGCACGCTCCCGCTCGCAATCGAGTTAATGGAGGACGAGCTTGGCACCCGGAGGGTCCACGATCCCGAGAAGGTCGCAGGAATCTGTGACCACGCATCGCCGTCTCCGAGCGAGCAGGTCTCAAACGTTCAGGCGATGATGCGGGCGTTCGCATGCGAGAACGAGATCGCGTTCTATGAGAATGGCGACGGCGTATGTCACCAGATCGTGCTCGAACGGTACGCAGCCCCGTACAAGATTGTAATCGGCGCGGACAGCCACACGTGTACGCACGGCGCGCTCGGCGCGTTTGCAACGGGTATGGGCTCAACAGACCTTGCTGCGGTCATGGCTTACGGAAAGACGTGGCTCAAGGTACCATCGAGCTACCGGATCGAGATTACTGGCAATTTGCCAGAACATATCCATTCCAAGGACGCGTTTCTGTATCTCTGTGGAAAAATTACGGCAGACGGTGCGACGTACATGTCGATGGAGTTTCTAGGGGATACGGTGGACGAGATGAGCGTTGAGTCGCGGATTGTGATGTGCAACATGGCGATTGAAGCGGGCGGCAAATGCGGGCTCTGCATAGCTGACGATCGGGTTTGCGAGTTCCTTGCGCGTTACGGCAGAAAGGACGAGTACACGCCGCTTTCGCCCGACAGTGAGGCTGATTACGCGTCTGAGATCACGATTCCTGCTGACGACATCGAGCCGCAGATCGCAGCACCTCACCGCGTTGACAATGTCGCTCCTGTTGGCGAGTACGAAGGTGTGCCGCTGGATCAGGTCTGCATCGGCTCGTGCACGAACGGCAGGATCGAGGATTTGCGGATTGCGGCGCGCATCCTGAAGGGGGAAAAGGCTGCGGAAGGAACGAGACTTGTCGTCTATCCTGCGAGCAGAGATGTTCTTCTGCAAGCGATATCGGAAGGCGTGATCAGAACGCTCGTTGAGGCTGGTGCTGCTGTCTGCGCGCCGGGATGCGGGTTCTGCATCGGGAGAACTGTTGCGCTTGCGGATGGGGAAGTGGTCCTGTCTACGCAGAATCGGAACTTCAAGGGCAGGATGGGAAACAACAACTCGGAGATATACCTGTCGTCGGTTGAGACCGCGGCTGTGAGCGCAGTGAGAGGGGAGATCGCGGATCCGCGAGAGACGTTATGAGGGTGCAACACCAGTAATCGTTCTATGAATTGCGAAGTGAATTTTTCGGGCGGCAAAGAATTGTAATGGTCGGCCTGATGTTACAACAACACGCAAGACGTGAAGGCAGAGATTAAACAACATCCTTCGCGTCTCTGCGACTTTGCGTTAATCAGGGGAATGCCAAGACGTAAGGACGCAAAGATTAAAAACACTCCCTTCGGCATCTTTTGAAAACCACAGAATCCATCAGAATCAGGTTAATCCGATGTGGACGGGGGATTGCCACTTGAGACCTGAGCGAACATTTATATATCGACTGACGCACTGCTATGTATGGGCGATTGTGAAAATGATCAGGTTAACAACCGGACAGACGATCAGGCAATAGAAGGTCAGATGATAGAAGATCAGGCGACCGAGGAGCCAATGGCAGACGACCCGGTAGACGACGATGAGGACCTGCTCGCCGGGATTGAGATCAGTTCCACAAAAGACCTCGAGGTTCCGCCGCTTTTGATCGATCAGGTGATCGGACAGGAACAAGCCTGCGAGATTGTGAAGAAAGCGGCGCAGCAACGGAGGCATGTGATGCTGATCGGGACTCCCGGGACCGGAAAGTCGATGCTGGCTCAGGCGATGGCTGAACTGCTCCCGAAAGAGGAGCTCAAGGACATACTCATCTATCACAACATGGAGGATGCGAACAATCCGAAGATCCGTGAGGTCAGAGCTGGAAAAGGAATAGAAATCGTTAACGCTCACAAAATGGAAGCCCAGCAGAAAGCACAGTTCAGAAATACGATTCTAATGATTCTCGGCTTTGGAATTCTCCTCTACGCTGCATCTCTCGGCGGCATGGCTCTTCTCTGGGGAATTCTCGCAGTTCTCTTGATTATGGTCATCGGGAGGCAGTTTGTGCAGGGCGGAAGAGCGATCCTACCAAAGCTGATCGTAAACAATGCGAGTCGAGACATGGTCGCATTCATCGATGCGACGGGTGCTCATTCGGGTGCGCTCCTTGGCGATGTCAGGCACGACCCGTTCCAGTCGGGCGGGCTTGAGACGCCGTCCCATGACCGTGTCGAAGCGGGCGACATCCACAAGGCGCACAAGGGAGTCCTCTTCATCGACGAGATCAACACCCTGCGACCCGAATCGCAGCAGAGTCTCTTAACCGCACTTCAGGAGAAGGAGTATGCGATAACAGGACAGTCCGAACGCAGTTCAGGTGCGCTTGTTAAGACTGAGCCTGTGCCATGCGGCTTCATCATGGTTGCGGCAGGGAATCTGGATGCGGTGGAGGGGATGCACCCCGCGCTGCGCTCCCGGATCAAGGGCTACGGCTACGAGATCTACATGCACGATTCAATGGATGACACCCCGGAAAATCGCCGGAAAATCGTCCGATTCGTGGCGCAGGAGGTAGAGAAGGACGGAAAGATCCCACACTTCGACAAGGGCGCGGTGCAGGAAATTTTGCGTGAAGCGAGAAGGCGTGCCGGACGAAAAGGTCACCTCACACTGAAACTGCGCGATCTAGGCGGTCTCGTCAGAGTATCTGGCGATGTCGCCCACGCAGAGAATGCGCAGACGGTGACAGCAGCCCATGTTCTCACCGCGAAGCGGATGGCGCGGTCGGTTGAGCAGCAGCTCGCGGATCAGTATCTGGAACGGCGCATGGACTACCAGATGTATCATAAGAAGGGCGCAGAGGTCGGAAGGGTGAACGGGCTTGCGATCATGGGCGGCGACTCGGGAATTGTCCTCCCGATACTGGCAGAGGTTACGCCAGCCATGTCAAAGAGCGCGGGCAACCTGATCGCGACCGGGATGCTCAAGGATATCGCAAAGGAAGCCGTCCAGAACGTTTCAGCACTGATCAAGAAGGTTACGGGCAAGGACACCACGAATATGGACATCCACGTCCAGTTCATCGGCACCTACGAGGGCGTGGAAGGCGACAGCGCGTCGATCTCGATTGCAACCGCTGTGATATCAGCATTCGAGGGGATTCCGATCGACCAATCGATTGCGATGACCGGATCGCTCTCTGTTCGTGGCGACGTGCTTCCTGTGGGCGGCGTCACCTACAAGATCGAGGCTGCCGCACAGGCGGGCATCAAGACGGTCATCATCCCGAAAGCAAACGAGGATGACGTCTTAATCGAGGATCGGTACCGTGAGATGGTGAAGATCGTGCCGGTCTCGAAGATCAGCGAGGTTCTGGAGTTGAGTCTGGTCGGGACGGAGAAGGAGAGCTTGCTTGAGACGATCAAGAAGTTTTCAATGAAAGTGAGCCTCCCGATTTCGATTCCGGAGATCAGCCTGCCAAAGCCCACACCCAGTTGCAGCGCTTCACAGTGAAACGGGTGGAGCGGAGGTGTATAAATGGAGAAGACGCTATCCGAACGCGAGCGGGCTATGTTGCTCCGTCGGCTGCACGGGTATCTGGTGTGGGTCGGCGCAGAGATACCGAAAGTCTGCGTGATCGACGAACGTACGATCCCACTCCGTGAATTGATCTGGCGGCTCATCAACAAAAAAGAGCTGACAGACGGGGAGATCTCTGAAATCGAGTCATTGATTCGCCTTCTCGAGAGGAAGGAATCATGCGATGAAGCCGCACTCGCAGACGCGGATATTACAGAGGAAGAGGCAGAGAATCTGTATGATGAGGCGGCAGGCATCTTGCGTGCGATTATAGATCTGAAGGAGATCGGGAACCGGACGCGTCAGGATTCTGACCTTCGCAGGGACGATCTGCGAAAGAAGATACGAGATGCGAAAGGGCTGCTCAGGTTCGCGGACAAGGTTGTTTCAGGATAGCGTTCTGCAAATTGCAGTGGAGCCATCAGTAGAACACAGCCAGCGTAGTTCCGAGGACGAGTGCCAGAATAACGGGCAAGTAAAGGAGCCTTGCGATCACGTTATCCCTGTGATGTATGAGGTTGAACCGGATGTCTGAAGCGAGCAGGATGGAATTGACAGATACGGCAAGAATTGCAAAGTAGAGTGTAAAGTAGAAATATTCCAGATATATAACCCCATCGGCAGCCAGTTTCTGTAGCTGAACTGGCTATCTCCAATCTCCCAGCCTTCGAGAACGAAGTACCCCTCCGACCCGGGTTTATGGTCCGTGCGCATATTGGTATAGGAATCAAAGTCGGGGACGAGGATGACGTTTCTGTAAAAATCGTTGTGCCAGAGCCTCATCCACACATCTTCCCGGTCGAAGGGGTATTTAGAATAGTCGAATTGCTGACGCAAGACCGCTCTGAAATACCTCCCGGTAACATTGCTATCCATGTTGCAAGCTTCTTCGATATCGATCTCCTCACTCCTCCGCGAGCACCTTCTCCATATCCAGGAGCACGATCAGATCTCCGCCATCCAGTTTGCCGACGCCCCTGATGTACTCGGTTCCGACGTTGAACTCGCTCACAACATCAGGAACCGGCTCGATGTCGCCTCTTGGTATCCTCATCACCTCACGCACCGAGTCTACAGCCATGCCAACGGAAGTCTCATCGGACTCAACGATTATGATCCGCGAATTCTTGCCCACCCCTGCCTCGTTGAAGAGACCGAGCCTCTGTTTGAGGTCGGTCACAGTCGTGACCTGACCCCTGAGGTTGGTGACCCCGACCACGTAGTCAGGAGAATTCGGAACAGGCGAGATATCCCGCATCGCGGTTATCTCCCTCACCTGATCAACCTCAACTCCGTACAATCCATCCGAAAGCGTGAACGCGACAAGGATTGCTTCGTCGTCACTCATATTTTTCCCCTCCTTCTATCTTGAATCTATTCAGTTCGTCCATGAGCTGGTTCGCAATATCCGAGAGCCCCTGTGCTTCCGCTGTCATCTCCTGTATCGCCGAGGTCTGCTCCTCCACAGACGACAAACTCTCCTCCGATGCGGACGCGGACTCCTCTGAGACGCTTGCAACCTCATCGATTGCGGCAACGACCTTCTCCATGACTTCGCTTAACTGCTTGGTGCTTGAGTCAATCTCCGCAACCATCGCGCTCACTTCATCCATCGCGATGACCGTCTTGTCAACGCCGTTAAGTGCAGTGTGCAGGAGTTCCCCGCCTTTTGTTGACTCATCAACAGCCGTTCCGGTTGCGTTTATCGCATTCTCGCCAGACTCCTGGATGTGCTCGACCGCAACCGCGGACTCGGCTGCTGCGTCTTTTACCTTTTCTGCAAGGTTCTTGACAGCGTCAGCAACAACTGCAAAGCCCCGTCCTGCTTCACCTGCTCTTGCGGCTTCGATTGCCGCGTTTAAGCCAAGCATATTCGTCTGATCAGCGACATCGGTTATGACTGTTCCCATATCCTCGACCTTCTCGATTGCAATATTCATCTCGCCCACAGTATCAGATGTCTTTGCGACTCCCTCCTGAATCGACGCGAGACCATCAAGCGTCTTCTTTGCCGCTTCCTGAACCTCGTGGGAGATTTGAACAGTGTCATCGGCTTTCTCTTTCGAGCTGCTCGCGTTTGCGGATGTCTGCTCGATCTGTGTTGACATGCTCCCGATGTCCTGTGCTGCGATCTGCGCGAGTTCCGAGAGCTTCTGCGAGCCTTCTGCAACCTCCTGTGATGCGGATGCAAGCTGCTCCATGCCTGCGTTCATCTCCTCTGCCGCTCCTGCGAGTCCTTCTGCTGTTCCGAGCACCTTTGTCGCGACGCCCTTTGCGTTCGTGACCGTGCTCGATAGAACACCAACCAGATCATCGATAGACTTCCCGAGGTTAGCGTACTCGCCCTTCAGTTCGATCTCTGCCCTTGCCGTCAGGTCTCCCTCAGCAGCCTTCTCTGCAATCCGTTCCGCCTCAGAAACGATCGCCTGCAGGTCATCGCCGAACCGGTCAAGCGTCTCGCCAAGTTCCCTGAACTCGCCCTGCGCCTCAATTGTAACCCTCGCGTCGAGTTCACCTGCGGCATAAGCGTTCACGATGCGCACAACCTCCCGTATAGGCACCACAATCGCATCCATCGTCTTGTTCATGCCTGAAATGATCGTCTGGTAGTCGCCCCCGTGCTTTGAGGCATCGACCCGGACATCGAGGTCGCCCTCGACTCCGGCACTGGCGAGCGTGTTCGCATCATCGACCATCGACTGCAAACCAGCCTTCATCTCTCCGAACGTGCGTGCAAGGTCCCCAAACTCGTCGTTCGAGTCAACTTTGATGTCGTAACCAAAGTCGCCGTCTTTGATCTTGTTTGCGCCGGTCATAAGCTCATCGAGTGGCTTTGTGATCGTGTTTGCGAAGAAGTATGCAACAAGCGTCCCGAGGATTATCGAAATTATGCACACGAGGATTGTTACGTTCCTGACCTTTGTTATCGGATCGGAAAAGTCGTCCTGATAACAGCTTGCCCCGATCACCCAGTCAAACTCTGGCACGTACGCGATTCCTGCAAGCTTCATTCTCGCAGAACTTTCACCCGCATTCTGCAATGGGTAGTACTGGATGTACGTCCCATCACCTTTCAGGGCTTTTCCGTTGTTGCAGATCTCCTGGATGAAGTATGTGCCTGATGCATCCTGCGCGCCCCAGACGTTCTCGCCATCCCGCTCCCGATCCTTTGAGAGGATGTAATTACCCTCGGTGTCGAGGATGTAGATGTAGCCGGTCTTCCCGATCACAATCTCTGAAAGCCCGTTCATCATTGAGTCCTGGAACGCGCCCTGCTGGACGCCGACACAGAGAATTCCTATGACCGCACCATTCGAGTCCCTGATCGGCTCGTAAGCGGTCTGGTACCAGTCGTTCATAACCCGCGCCCTGCCATAGTACGTGGTTCCACCCATAAGAACCGCATCTCTTACGGTCTCCGAAACCGTTGTTCCGATCGCCCGGTTTCCGTCGGTCTTCTGCACGTTCGTTGAGATGCAGAGATCGCCCTGAAAGATCGTTGCAGTTTCGCCGACCGATTCTTTCACAGAATCGACTATCTCGTAGTTGCGATTCAGGAGATACCCTCCAACGATGGTTCCAACGACCTTCCCATCGACTGTGAGCGGATAGACCGCGGTGAGTGCCATGCCATCCCTGTTGTCTGCCATATCCACCTGTGCTGACAACCCTTCGTTTGCGATGTACTCGGAAGCGATGATCTCTGTTGATGCAAACCCGCCGGACGTTCCTTTTCGCACCAGATTGGGGGCGAACGTGTCTCCGGTCTTCGTGCTGCCCGCCCGTGCGATCACCTTTCCGCTGGTGTCAGTTACCATGAAAAAGTCGGGATTCCCCCACTTCGAAAGGTCTTTGAGCACGATATGCAGTTCATCGGGATTGTTGAATGAGTTTATCACATTCGGATCCTGTGATGCCCTCTTTACTCTTGAATTCGCGAATTTGAGGCGTTCCTGATATTGTGATCGTGCGATCCCGAGATCGCTCTTCAGCTTATCTGAGAGCATCTCGTAACTGCTCGCAATCTCCCCTTTGACGATCAATGCCTGCTGCTGGAGCATCACCTCGGACTGATCATATATTCCATCCTTTGCAGTGTTGTAACTCACGTATCCGAGTACGATTGCCGGAATTGCAACGAGCAGGATGCAGATAGTCATCAGTTTCGTTCGTATGCTGATGTCGTTTACGTTTCGTATGTTCATCTGGTTAACCCCCAATTGTTCGTGTGTTCGTGATGTCAGTAGAATAGAATAGGCGAATCGTAGACCTACACGCCTCTCCCACTCCTACCAGTTACGTATTATGGCGGTTGTGGTATATAACTATTTGCGGGCTGTTGCCGGTCAGGATGCAGATGTGAATGCACCCACCCCCTCCCGTGTCAGGTGATTTCACTTATGGCATATCCGGGAGTGCGGGAACATAACCAAAAGTCAGTTCTCAGCCCCAACTCCGGACTGTTCCGGTTCATCCATAATCCCGTGCGCCCGGAGAGCGCGTTTTATCTCATCAAACTCAGGAGCAAATTTCGGGTAGTGTACCAATCCGAGATAGTTAATGGGAATAAAAGAGTCCGGGTCATAATATTCACCAAGAGAAAGATTATATACACGTCCAATATCATGCGGAGTTTTAAAAAGGGTCTAATGGCACAAAAGACCGGTAATCTGTGTTAATCAATGGCTGACAAAAGTTTTTAGCCACTGTCTGCGAAAGCAGCGGCGCAGCCATTAACGCTGATTTCATCAATCTACTCGTTTCCATGTTCCCTTATTCTGCATGTTATGATAAACTATCGTAGAGACACTACCATGTTTTTCAACCGACCAGAACAAAATGAACAGTCTCAGATTTCATCGATTCTCCGGCACAATCTCTCGCAACATCTCGATTCCAGCATCTGATGCGAAGATTGGCAGATCCCAGTCCGAAACGAGCTTCGTCCGGTTTGCGACGACCTCGACCTTGCGTATCGGGTCGTATCCGCGCTTCTCGTACCCGGCTCTGTAGATCATAACGCCCCGCCTCTGCCATGCAGGTACACTGTCGAGATTGATGCCATTTTGGAAGCAGAGTTCATGAATATCGGGGAGCGAGAGCCCAAGCAGCCTTGATGCGGCGCAATCCCCTGATAGACCGGTTCTACGCAGCATATAGTATCCGTAGCTGTTTACGCAATTGCGCCACGCTTCGGTCTGCCGCCAGACCAGATACTCGATCACCTGTTCCGGGTGCAGTGGTATCACCCGCCCGTCAAATGCGATCGGGCAGAGTCCCAATGAACTGGTGAGCGCACTTGCAATGTGACTTGATACGACCGAAACGAGCTTCTCAACTCTTCCTGTGAACGGCAGCGCGTCTGTGAAAAGAATATTTATCTCATCTGAGAAGATGTACGCAATCGACGGGTGAACTCCGCCCTCTCGAAAAAACGACTCTGCGGAATCCACGACCGCTGATGCAAACCTGTGGTCAAATGGTTTTTCAAATTCGTGTTTATGCAACAGATTCTTAAAATTTCTCCCATCGACCCTGATTATAATCGGCGGAACCACTCTCAGATCGGAATATACCTCATGATTCCTGAAATCAGCCACTTTCATTCTGCTTCTTCAGTCGGTTGACCTGTTTTACGATAACGATGTCGCCGATTGCAAGTACCCACCGATACGGTAAAATAACCCCTTCCCGAGTCACATCGAACAGTTCACGATTGATCCGGTTGATCGCAAGACCGGTAACCCTTCTTCTTGCCTCATCAACCTCGATCACGACATCGTTTATGTTTCCTACATATAACCCCTTGTCTGTGTACACGTTGAGCCCGAACAGCGATGTTAATTCTGCGTGCATTGAGATCCCTCTTCAACATTGGTAGAGTACTAATTGAACTAAAGGGATATATACTTTATCATGCGATAACCAAATGACGGAGCAAGATGGAGCAAGACAGATAATCATGAAGACATCGATTCAGATTGGGAAGGTCATGGGGATACCGATCAAGATCCATATCTCCTTTCTGCTGGTTTTGGTGGTGTTTCCGATCGCGCTCTCGATGGAGAACATCGATAACGTATTCGGATTTTCATACGTGGAATCAATCCCGCTCAGGTATGGCCTCGCGCTCGCGCTTACCATTCTGTTATTTTCCTGCGTGCTGCTGCACGAACTCGGGCACTCGTGGGTTGCACAGAGATACGGAATCGTCATCCGCAGCATCACGCTGATCGTTCTCGGTGGAATCGCCGCGATGGAAGAGGTCCCGCGCGACCCGCGTGCAGAGATGCGGATTTCGATTGCGGGTCCTGCAGTGTCGCTTGCGATCGGAGTCTTCTGCTGTATGACCTACCTCATACTCAACAGCATACCGCAGACGCCAGTACTCCACCACGTTACACATCTGGTATGGTCGCTTTCGTTCCTGAATATCATCCTCTTCGTCTTCAATCTGATTCCCGCGTTTCCGATGGATGGCGGGCGGGTGCTCCGTGCGTGGTACGCCAAGCGCATGCCATACCTTCAGGCGACGAGAAAGGCGGTTCACGTCGGAAAGATGCTCGCTGTCGTTATGGGTGTGTTCGGGCTTCTCGCTTCGATCTGGCTCATCCTGATCGCGCTCTTCGTCTACATCGGAGCGTCAGAGGAGGAGAAGTTCACAGAGGTCTCGGTGACGCTTGAAGGAATCCGGGTCGGGGACCTGATGACCCGCGATCTCGTTCATGTGCCGGGCACCATGACCATCTCGGAACTTCTCAGACTCATGTTTGAGAGAAAATACCTTGGGTACCCGGTGATCGACCAATACTCCAAAAGTCTCATCGGAATCGTGACTTTTACCGATATCCGGGAGGTTCCGATGAATATGCATGATTCCACGCTGGTTCAGGATGTGATGACCGCAGACGTGATCACAATCACAGAAGACGCCGACGCCATCGATGCGCTCAAGATGATCTCCACGCACAACGTCGGACAGCTGCTTGTAGAGCGCGGCGGAATAACCGTTGGCATCATATCCAGAACCGATCTGATGCGGTCGATTGCGGTGCTTGGTTACAGCGAGGGATAGTATTCTACACACAGCACACAATAAACACGCGCAGTGCGACGTTGTAATCGTCAGATACGATGAGATCGCACTGAAGAGTCCCCCCGTCCGGAGGCGATTTGAGAGAACACTCGTTCACAGGATCAAGACCGCGCTAAAGCGGCATGGCATGACCTATTCCGGAATCACAGTAGAGTGGGGCAGGATTTTTGTGCATACGGTGGGCGAAGACAAAGGCGAAGAAGGTGCGGCAGTTGCGGCAGTTGTGGCAGATGCAGCGGAGGTGGCGGATGTGGTCGCCCGTGTCTTCGGCGTCGTATCTGCGAGCCCCGCGATCACGACCGATGCGACCATCGAGGCAGCCGCAGTGACCGCTGCGGAGATCGGAAAGGATACGATCAGAGGGGGCGAAACGTTTGCGATCCGCGCATCCAGAGCCGGAACCCATGATTTTACATCGGTCGATCTCGCAAGAGACTGCGGGTCTCTGGTCTGCGAGCGTACATCAGCCGGAGTCGATCTCACGAATCCGGACCGCGAGATATTCATTGATATGCGGGAGAAACATGCGTACGTCTACACGAAACATGCCGCTGGCGTCGGCGGGCTTCCGTACGGCACGCAGGGGGCGATGATTGCGCTCGTATCTGGCGGGATCGATTCAGCAGTTGCCGCATGGCTGATGATGGGGCGCGGAACAGAAGTAATTCCTGTGTACTTCGATCTCGAAGAGTTTACAGACCCACTGTCATCAGAGAACGCCGAAAGGAACATAAATCGGCTGTGGAAATGGAGTTACTCCGATATGACCTCGTACCGGGTCCCATACGGTGCGTGCTTGCGTGAGATACGTAATCGCTGCGAGTCTCGCATGACCTGCGTCATCTGCAAGCGGATGATGTACCGGATCGGAATTGCGATCGCGGAGAAGGAAGATGCGCATGGGGTCATAACCGGATGCTCACTCGGGCAGGTCGCATCCCAGACAGCAAGTAACCTGTTTGCGGAGATGTATGGGCTCGACTTTCCGATCTACCATCCGCTGATCGGGATGGGCAAGAGAGAGATAATCGATCGCGCAATTGCGATCGGCACATTCCGATTCGAAAAGCCCAAAATCGAGTGTTCAGCCGTTCCGGAGCATCCGAAGACCGCTGCAACGGTTTCCGCGGTGCTGAAGAACGAGGCGCGGATCGATGTGGCAGGAATCGTCTCTGATTCCGTATCGCGCTCGCAGCGTCGAACGTTATGCGAGTCATCGGCATAAACCGCGCTTTGTATGTGTTTAGCTGAGGCAAAAAAACCACGAGACCTTATTTACTTGATTTATCTCGGAGATCGATTTCACGGGAATTACCAAAGAACCATCTATCTTGTTAATCCTGACCTCGAACTTCTTTCTCTGCATGTTTTAACTAGCCTCCACATATACAATCTTGCCCATGAAAATGCCACTGCCGAACCGATAACGTTTGCTGCAACGAGAC
>JAGGRW010000071.1 GCA_021159385.1 Methanosarcinales archaeon | reverse complement strand
GGATTTCGGGTTCAAGACGAAGCCCGCATCAAATCAAAGTCTAAAGATATGAAAATCCGTTTTTTCTATTTTATCTATGAACAGGCACTCCAATTGTTGTGGGCAGTGCTGTAATGCGAAGCATCGCCGCAGGCATAGAGATGTACGAGATGAGCAACGAACGGGTTGCGCGGACAGAGAGGAAGTCTGCGAGGGCGAACGGATAGACAACAGGGAGCTATCACGTTGTTAGGCCATTGGGACAACATACTGAGTTCAATGGTAGTACGTCTACCTCAATGCGCTTTCTTCTCGGAATGGAAGTGTGGTTTTCAGTCTGCGTGTTCTCGATGTTCTTGTGAATTCTCGTGGATTCGGAGATACTGGCGTGATCATCTGTCAGCCAGCCGCCGCCGCACCCGTGCCCGCGAGCAGCACCGCGAGCACGCCCGCGCTGATAATCGTTCGCAAGACGATATGAGTTTCGAGCAGGAAAAAACGTCTTGTCATAACAATCAACTCCGCCATGTTATGTTTCACATACGCCATAATCCTGAATACATTCCGCATCGCAGAGACTATCACACCTTATGGGGTTGTGGATAAAATCAGTGGAATCTGTGTAACTCAGTGGCTGATATGACTTTTAGCCACAGATGGACGCGGATTACGCAGATTAAAGGTTGTCTGTAACGTTTTGGTCCATTCAAAACTCCACACAATACTCGAGCATGTTCGTGATGGCTGGCGGGGGAGGACTACCCTCCCGGAATTGCGGTCTGCGGAGGGAACACTTATGGAATGTCGAGATCGCAATTGTTTCGGTTCACCCGCTCAATTTCATGATCGCGTCCGCGAGATCGCCGCCGGACTCCGTAAGTGCAGTGCGTACCGCGTCCTCGTCCGCTCCGGTCTGCGTAATTACGAGCGCAACATCCTCAGCAGGTATCACCAGTTCCCGCACACGCTCTCTTTCGTGCGGCGTTCCTGTCAGCTGGTATGTCGTTGTGCCCTGCGCCTCCATAACCGCAACTGCGGCATCCGTAAAGACGATCTCCGAGTCAGCGGTTCGGATGATCACCTCTTCCACATCCTCAATCTCGCTCATGCTGATGCCCATCTGCTTCATCATCTGCTTCATCTTTCGTGGGTTAACACCCTTTCCAAGTCCGGGAAACATTAATCGCACCTCACTATTGTGGTAACTCTTGTTTCAGTATGTTCTGCTACTTTATATGTACTTTGCCGCCCGACTGCTGATCTGCTGATCTTTCGATCTCTCAATCAGTGGTATCGCCCACGCGCCTCAATCTCGCGCACACGCGCAAGCACCTGATTGGCACCTGCGAATCTCCGTTTGTATCCGCGAGAGAACGCTTCCGCAAGTCCGGATTCGTCGTGCGTGCTAACAAAAGTCTGGAATAGCACATGCACATCGACGCCCTGCGCCTCCACGCTCTTCTCGAAGTATCCGAGCCCGAAGTCGATCAGATAAACCCTGCCCTCGTGCAGGATCAGGTTTGAGGTCGTGAGATCGCCGTGGATGATCCCGCAGTCGTGCAGCATTCCTACAAGTTCGCCGATCTCCTCGCAGAGGTTGTGGTCGAGCACATCTTTCAGCCGCGGACCCTCAATGAACTCCATTGTGATCGTGTACTCGGCTGTGTCGATGTCGTAGATGATCGGTGTCGGAACCCCGCATCTACGCGCCTCTGATATGAGTTTCGCCTCACTCCTCGTTCTCGCCGCCCTGATTCGCGTATCAATGTCCGGTAGGCGGTATCTTTTGGATACCCTGCGTTTGATGATCCTGTGATCGCTGCATTCGATCACAGCCTCTGCGCCGGATGCTATCAGTTGATTCGTCTGCATAAAAGCCGGTTGTGGTTCACAGATCGCTGATCAGATCCGGTCAGATTAGATCATGTCCAATCGGGTCAGGTAAGATCGGATAGGGTCATGTCGGGGCAGATCAGAGCAGCCCCATACTGAGCATCAACTCGGCGTTCAGGACCGATGCGCCGGCTGCGCCCCTGACCGTGTTGTGCCCCATCGCGATGTACCTGATCCCGTTCCTGATCCTGCCCACAGAGACGCTCATGCCGTTTCCAGCGTCCCGGTCCAGTCTCGGCTGCGGTCGGTCAGGCTCGTCACGGACGATTATCACGCGCTCGGGTTCGCTCGGGAGATTCAATCCCGGATCGAAGTTGAGAAACGCATCCCGAACCTCTTCCGGAGACGGGTCGTCAGCCATCCGTATCCAGACAGCCTCTGTGTGCCCATCGAGAACCGGCACCCGGTGGCAGCTCGCACTCACATCGAACGTGGCGTCCTGAACCACACTGCCGTCAAACTGCCCAAGAAGCTTCTGCGCCTCGTTTTCGACCTTCTCCTCTTCATCCCCGATGTAGGGGATCACGTTGTCCAGAATAGCCATCGATGAGACGCCGTCGTACCCTGCCCCTGACACCGCCTGCATCGTCGCAACCTTCACATCCTCGATTCCAAATGGAATCATTGGCTTCAGTGTTACCGCGAGCATGATGACCGAGCAGTTCGGGTTGGTGACGATAGCGCCATCCCAGCCCCGCGCGTCCCGCTGAACCGGAAGGAGCCCGAGATGATCCGAATTGACCTCCGGGATCATGAGCGGCACATCCGGTTCCTGCCGGAACGCTGATGCATTGCTCGCAACAACCATTCCCGCGCTTGCAAACGCTGGCTCAACACTTCGTGCAACGTCAGCCGGGAGCGCGGAGAATACGAGATCGCAATCGACATTCTGGGGCGCAATCGGGACTACCGTCATATCCCCAACCTCGTCCGGAAGTTGGGACGAGAGCCTCCAGTTCGCAGCGCGTGCGTACGGCTTCCCTGCACTTCGTTCGGATGCCGCAAGCGTTGTCAGCTCAAACCACGGGTGGTCTGCGAGCGCCTCGACGAACCGCTGCCCTACAGCACCAGTTGCTCCGAGTATGCCGACTTTTATTGTCTTTATCGTATTCACCGCCTTTATAATCGTTAAAAAAATAAGGGATGGACGACCGTTTGGTCAGTCCATCGATATTGCTTCTGCCGGGCAGACATCCACGCAGGTTCCGCACTCTGTACACTCATCCTGATCGATCACGGCAATGTCGTTCTCGTTCAGGGATATCGCTTCTGCGGGACACTCGTCCACACAGGTTCCACATCCTGTGCAATCCGCTTCGTTCACTGTTACAGTCATGTTTATCACCTATTGTTTACTCACACAACCCGCGCTAAAGCGCGAATGTGTGGCAGCACCAGATTATTAGATAACATACTTAATAGTTTTCGCTTGGTTATCCTACCCTAGCGAGGTTTTCGAGATGCCTTTCGGATACGACCCCGATACGGGACAAATATTATATACTATCTCTTGCATTTGCAGATGTGTGCTGTTATTCGAGATGCGGCGACTGCGATCACCTTCCGGGTTTCCGTCTGATTACAGGCTGCACACGAGTCACAGATGCAACAACAAAGGAAAACAAAGGAGGAACAATATTGAAGAACAGATTACATGCCAGCGCGGTCATGATCACAATTTTGATCACCTCAACGATGCTGGCGGGCGTATGTACGGGACGCATGATGACTGATCCGACCGATATGGCAGGGATGTGGATCAATCCGAATGCGGGCATGGATATGAACATGAACATGGGACTTAATACGGGCATGGATGTGGATGTGCAGTACCCAACAGGATTTAGCACGGTGACGACCTCGTCAGATAGCTTATTTACGTACGGGATTGCCGCAGGAGATCTGAACGGCGATTGCGCGGACGATGCGTTAATTTTTAACGGAACGTACAACAGTTCAGCAGGTTACCTTGGTATGTATGTGTATGACTATGTGTCAGCGGTAAATGGGCGCGATGGCACCGAATTATGGGGTCAGGGCATTGCTTACGAAACGAGTAGCTTATGGGACCTGCCTGCATACCCAGTGGGTAACATCGATGGTGTTGCCGGGGATGACGTGGTTATGGAATCGTGTAGCTACGATTCAGGAACCGGCACTTATACGGCCACCATGCAGGTAATACAGGGTTCTGACGGAACCGAACTCTGGAACTATAGCGTAACAGGCAACGGTCAATGCAGCAACGCATCGATACATTCTTACTGGTATGGCGATCTCGTCGGAGGCGACCTGAATGACGTCGTCGTGGTATCGCAGAGCTACAATCCATCCGATGATACAACCACCTGCACACTGCGCGTCATGCAGGGATCTAACGGAGAGGAGATCTGGAACGTGAGTCTTGAGGGTACTACGAGCCATGTCGGCCCATGCGGCGATATCTGCGGCAATGATGGTAAAGATGATGTGGTCGTGTCGTGCAGTTTTGGCACAACCAGCGCCGTGCATGTCCTGCATGGATCTACCGGTGACGAGAGCTGGAACGTGAGTCTTGAGGGTACTACGATCTATGTCGGCCCATGCGGCGATCTGAGTGGTAGTGATGATGGGGAGGATCTGGTCGTATGGTCCGGGATTTATGATTTTGACACATACAAATACACTACCGCCACACTGCACTTCCTGCGGGGCACTGACGGGCATGAGTTTCGGAACCAGAGCATTACAGGCGAACATGTGTCTCTGACTGCTTTTCCGGCTGATCTTGATTCCGACGGCAACGACCTGATCGTGCAATCAACAAGTTACAATTCAACCGCAGGCAAATATAACTGCACAATATGTGCCGTGCGAGGCTCCGACTGGCACGAGTTCTGGAGCCAGAGCGTTACAGGAGATAGCGACGGTACTGAAGCTGGCGCATCCATCTGGGCTTACCCGGGTGATCTTGACGGTGACGGCGAGGATGAGGCGATCGTGGATTCATGGAGTTATAATTCCACAACCGGCGATACCACTGCCACGGTAACGGTCAGGGATGGTGACACCTCGAGTATGTTCGGGAGTGATAGCATATCAGGTCCGAATGCATCCATGAGCGCTTCCTCGTACGGCGATCTTGACGGCGACGGCAAGGAGGATGTGGTTGTGATGCAGAGTTGCGATTCCGGCGCCGGCAACACCACCGCCAGCGTATGCGTAAAGAAGGACAATACCAACACCGTGTTGTGGGATGATAGTGTCACAGGCAAAGGCGTGTGGATGCGTGCCAACTGTTACGCGTCGTTGTACTACCAGCCCGATCAGGACAATGACAACGATAATCTGGACGATCTCCTGATAACAACCGGAACGTCCGTCGATAGGTATATAAATACACCTTATGGGGGCCGCGTCTACATGGGTTCCATCGAGATTCCCACCCGCGTATGCGCGGTGAAGGGTGCCGACGGAACATCTCTCTGGTGCAAGTCGCAATCGGCGTCGTCGGAACCCGAACCGCCGGTAACGGGCGACCTCAACGGCGACGATCAGATCACGCCAGTTGACGCGGTGATCGTGCTTGGCATAATAGCGTCCGGGGATCACAACGATGCTGCTGACGTGAATGGCGACGGCGTTACGAACTCGCTGGACGCGCTGATGGTCATGCGGGCAGCGATCGGTGCGATCGCGCTGTGAGACTGGGCGATCGGATGATTGGATGGTGGTGCTTGACCCGGAACACGTCGGAGGCGTCAAACAGGGAATTTAACCGCAGAGAGCGCGGAGGAACGCGGAGAGGATGGAAAAAAACTCTGCGTACCTCTGCATCCCTCTGCGGTTATTTTATTGCCAGAAAGTGCACCAAAAACCATCCCCGCCATTCACCACACTCACCCCACAACCTCTCTCCCGACCTCTTCTGCCGCAATCGCAATCGCCTTATTCCCAAACACCCGCGCAATCATCCCGATCGCCTCAAGATTTCGCACAACGTGGTCGAGATACTCAAGAACGTCACCGGGATAGGCGTAAACTCCGTAATCGCCGATCTCTCGCACGATTCCCCCCGGATCAAGCCCCTCGCGACGCAGTTCGATCAGCTTCTTTGCAAAGAGTCTCTCGGGACAGCCGCAGTACGGCGCATCCTTGCACGAGCACGCCATAAACTCGGTCATAAACGATAGGGTCTCCTCGCGGATGTCTCCGTCGAGGAGAGCGATCGATTCTCCGGAGAATACGAGGTCGTACGCTGCGCCCTGGAAGACCCTCGACGGGACATTCATCTTCAGGGCGGCGGAGATCCTCGGAGCGTTCTTGAAATAGACCGAATCAAGCGTTTCGAGCGAGACCGCAATATCAATCGGATCAACGCCATTTTTGACCGCATCTCGAATCAGAAACGCCTGTTCGACACTCAGGAAGTGTGTCGCAACGATTTTGCCAAATTCGGTTGGTCTGACAGATGGTGCTGGCGTGAGGAGCCCGTACTTGACCAGTCTCCGGAATAGGTACTCGAAATCCCCGCCTCCGATCAGAAGATTGTTCAGCTGGCGCAACTCCTCTTTGTCCGATGCAAGCGCAGACGACGCGAGCAGTTCCTCAATCTGCTCAGGCTCCTCGTAGGCGGCGTCAACTGGCTCGATCTCGTGATTGAGCAGCCTGAATGCGATTTCGTCCTCTGTCTCCTTTCCTGCGTGGTACTTCCGGTCGGGTTCAACGAGCAGCGCAACCTTCCCGAGATCGTGATAGTCGGGTCTGCCGGCTCGCCCGAGCATCTGGTGAAACTCGTGAACCGTCAGCCAGTCGATGCCCATCGCAAGCGATTCGAAGAGCACCTGTGACGCAGGGAAATCGACGCCCGCAGCAAGCGCAGCCGTCGTCACGACAACAGCAAGCTTTCCGTCTGCGAATGCCTGTGATATCCGCCTGCGCTCATCGCGCGACAAGCCCGCATGGTATGCAGCGGCACCGATCCGGAGCGCTTTCGCAATTTTGTGGCACCTCTGGCGTGAGTTCGTGAAGACGATCGTCTGCCCTCGGTACCCTTTCGAGGATCGCACACCCCATTCCTGCGATGCCAGCCTGTCAATGAGCCGGATCTTGTCATGTTCTCCTGCGAAGATCAGATGCAACTCGATCGGAACGGGCCGCGCCTCGTATCTGACCAGTCCTGCGTTGAGCGTCTCCGAAAGTGCAACAGGATCACCGACTGTCGCCGAGAGGTAGATGAACTGGGCAGCTGGCGCGATATGCTTCAATCTGGCGATCAGACCGTCCATGCGGTGCCCCCGCTCCTCGTCCGCAAGCGTGTGCACCTCGTCGATCACGACAGTTCCGATCTTCCCGAGCCGCTCCGCTTTTCCAGACCGTAACAGGTAGTCCACGCCCTCGTACGTCCCCACCCAGATCGTTGTCGATTTCGTTGGCGACTTCTTCTGCCCTTGCTTCTGCTTTTGACCCTGTTCCTGTCCCAGTCCCCGCCCCCTGTCCCGCCGTATCCTGCTCACCCCAACCTGCGGAACTGTCACGATCCCGAGCGGACTGTAGCGTTTCGCAAAGTCCAATTCTTTCTGATTCGCAAGCGCAACCAGCGGAACAACGAAAATAACGTTCCCCCGACCTTCCAGCAGATTTTTTACACCGGCAAGCTCCCCGATGAGCGTCTTTCCGGTAGCAGTCTCTGATACGATCAACTGGCTCGCTCCCCTCAAAAGACCGTTCTCGATTGCGAGCGACTGGACAGGGAGCAGTTCATCGATCTTTTCCGCAAGCAGGTTTTTGAATCGCTCCGGCAGCGGGAGATCTCGCACCGTTCTGCGTTTCGCGTCCAGCGGCTCTGCGACATCGATTGTTCGGTACAGCGTGAGCTTGCTATCGAGGCGGTCGAGATCGAGCATACCGAGGATGCGGTCAAGGTCTCTAGTCCTTAAAAGCAACTCCTCAATTCGCTCTGCGCCGAGTCCCCTGAGTTTCAGGTGTCTAAGCTCGCTTTTCAGTTCTTCGAGAGCGCATCGCTGGCACAACAGCCCGCCCTTGAACTTGATCGATCGCTTGTCGATCAGGGTGAACATATCCTCAAGCAGGCAGTACCGGCAGACCCGGACAGGTGTGTAAGAGAGCTGATACCCGCGCAGCATCTCCAGAAACTCCTGAGTCGCCTTCGGATCGCCTCCATCTGCGATCAGGATCTGCCCCGCGCTTCTCAACATCCCGATCGCCTCGGATGGCTTTTTGAAGCGGTTTTCAGACATGAACTTCTGCGGGCGCATCCCGGAACTGGTCTTTGTGAGCGTGAGTGTGCCGCAGAAGAGGGGCGCGGTCTGGTTGGCTGTGACCTGCATGATTGTTATCTTCGACCGCTGCGGGTTTACGAGAACGGAAGGAGTCATATATAACCCAATACAGATATATTGTATATAACGTTTTCAGCATGAGCCGGGACTGTCATGCCACCACGATGTTGACAACCGCACTCATAGAAACTATGAAGCTTTTGTGGAGTATGCGATGTCTGGCTGGTCGTGTGATCAGCGGGGTTTTTGGACGGGTTGATACCAGAGGATATTGTTAAGTTATCCGAAAGTCGTGTAGTAGGTATGGTAATAAACGAAACAACCAGTTATAAGAAGATATTCGATGAAGCTCATGAGTATCTACTTTCATTTGATCCTATTGATAAAAACATGCTTGACAAGCATCTCAATGATTGGAAAGAACGTAAACCTCGCACAGTGCAAGATTTGTTATGGGGGATGTTAGAATCTGTTTCTAACAAACGAAACATGCAAAGTACGATTGGTTCCATCGAAGAACTAAAACCATTTTTAGAAGACTTTATTCCACCACGAATTATTGAGAAATATGACGGCGACTGGAGAGGATTATTTATGACGATTAAGAATAACTATGAACCTCCTGGACAAATGAAAATCGATAACCCCAGAAGTTACTGGGTTATCTTTTGCAAGTCGGTTATTTCAGTATCTCATTTCCTTTCACGATTTTCTGACTTAGACGAGTTTGATAATTTTGTTTCGCAGTTTTATCTGAACGAATATACTCGTGTTGCCCTTCCGCTTCTGCTTGAGAAGGAAGTATTTGGATTGGGATTTGCTTTGGCTTGCGATTTTCTGAAAGAGAATGGTTATCCCAAATTTGTAAAACCGGATGTTCACATCAAAGCGATATTTCACGGTATAGGTATAAGTAAATCCGATTCGGATTATGACGTTTTTAAAGATGTCATCAGATTTTCTGAAGACATCAATGAATTGCCTTATTGCGTGGATAAGCTCTTTTGGTTAATTGGAAGTGGTCGCTTTTATTTGGATGAGGTGAAAATCGACACAAATCGAGATGAATTTATTGAGCGGATTAATCATGAATTTAAGTAACTACTCGGGTATGCTGATTGGTCTCCCGATTGCGATCCTGTACATTCTGGCAAGAAAGATAACCGCAGAGGACGCGGAGGTTCGCAGAGCATTTAACCATTTATTCCCCCTCCGCGCCCCTCTGCATACTCTGCGGTTATATTCCGTGTTTGGTTACAGTATGCCCCATGTCCCGGGTAGTTCCTGCATAGTGAAGTCCCACGATAGTGGTTTAGGTACCTCGGGTAGTTACGAATTTAGAGAGGAATTATGATTCCTGATTCTGACGGATTCTGGGGTTTTCAAAAGATGCCGGAAGAAGAGACTTTTCATTCTTTGCGACTTTGCGCCTTTGCGTCTTGGCGTTCTCGTTTTCCAATTAATGCAAAGGTAGGGGGCGCCCGACTTTCCGCATACGCGAGGAGGCTACTGATATCAACCACAGAAAACGTCGGAACCGGGAGTTATCAAGGCATTTGAACTGCCGGGGTTTCGCTCTGTGCCCTTCTATACTCTCTGCGGGTTTCTAAAACCCGATTACCGAAGACAACAAAAACCATGACCACGACCCAACCAAATCCTGACGACTTCGGAATCCGCAACGGAATAACCGAGGTCATCGCAACGACGAGATCGGATTCAGGCGTCCCGAACGCGGCACCCATCGGAATAATCAGAGACGGAGACCGTGGTAGCCTCTGCGTGCGGCTCTTTCCGGGGTCGCACACGCGAGAGAACGCAATTGCGAGCGGCGAGATCGTCGCAAATATCACCCGCGACCCGGTTCAGTACGTGGAATCGACGTTTGGGGATCTCGATGCGAGCGCATTCGATTTTCCTGACGGCATGAGATGCCCTGTTCTGAAAAACGCGAGTGCGTGGATTTTATTTGAGATCGAGCGGTTGAAAGGGAATGTCTTTGAACTTGCGCCAGTGAGGGGGGTTATTCGCGGAACGAAGCCGTTTGCGATAAACCGGGGGTTCAACGCAGTGATCGAATCGCTTGTTCATGCCACACGGTATCAACTGACCCGGGATTCAAAATACCTCGATTGGATCGGGCATTACGGAAGAATCGTTCAGGTCTGCGGAGGCGTTCGTGAGAAAGAGGCGATTGCGAGGCTGAAGGAGCTTGCAGGGTTTGCAGGACTTGCGGAGGCGCGACAGTGAAGTCAAAACTCGAATGCATTCCGTGTCTGCTGAGACAGTCGCTGAACGCAGCAAAGATCGTGACCGATGACCCGGTTGTGCAGGAGAATGTGCTGAAATCGGTGATGCGTGAGCTTCTGGAGATGCCGCTCAGTTACACGCCCCCGCTGATTGCGCGCACCACGTACGGAATCGTGAGCGAGATCACAGGCTGCGAGGATCCGTACAGGGAGATCAAAGCAACGTACAACGAGGTTGCGATGGGGATGTACCCGCGCTTGAAAGAGATCGTGGACGAGTCGGATGATCGGCTCCTGACAGCGACGAAACTTGCGATCGCGGGAAATATCATCGACTTCGGCGCGGATATCCGATTTAACATCGAAGAGACGATAAACGACACGCTGACAAGGGAATTTGCGATAAATGACTACTCCGAATTCGTGAAGTCGCTTGTTGGTTCGGAGACGATCCTCTATCTTTCGGACAATGCCGGAGAGGTTGTTTTTGACCGGGTTCTCCTCGAAGAGATCAGGAATTGCGCTGATGTCGTGTACGCTGTCAAGAAGAAGCCGATCATAAACGATGCGATGACCGATGACGCAATCTTCTGCGGAATCGACTCGGTTGCAGAGATCGTCACGACCGCGGATACGCCAGGAACGATTCTTGAGAGGTGCGATCCCGAATTCGTGGATCTGTTCCGGTCCGCGGATCTGATTGTCAGTAAAGGGCAGGGAAACTACGAATCACTGAGCGAAGAATCCGGAAACATCTTCTTCATGCTCCTTGTGAAATGCCCGGTGATCGCAGACGATCTCGGGATCAAGATGTGGGATGCTGTGCTGAAACGTAAATAAGGTGGGACTATGTGACTGACGGAATGCGAAAAGCAATAGAACGTGTTCCCTCTACATCAGAGAGTATATTCGAGCGACCGGTATAAACTGCGCTTTTAGGAGAAAGCCGTGCCACTATTGACCCCTGCCGATCCCAGTTGCGCGTGTACGACGGGACTGTGAACCCGGGATCGCAAAGGTTTTAAACAACATGGGCTTAATGTCAGTTACTAACTGCGTGGAACGGATTCTGCCCTAACGTGCATCTGACGATACATCGCCTGATGTCCGGGTCAGGGAGGGCACGCTTCTGGCAAAGGTGATTGGAATGAACATAAATACGAAACATTATATACATACGGTTTGCGTGGTGCTTGTGCTGGTCGGTTCGTTCATGCCCGGGGCATCTGCGGATACCTTGCAGGCGGATGAGGTCAAATGTAGGGGTATTGTGACCGGATATCCGGATTTTGGCGATAATTTCACTGGTGCAGGTGGCATCAATCTCCGAATCGACGAGATCGCCTTCGATCAATCAGGCAACCTGACAATAGGGGACAACGTAACCGTCACATGGCCCATAACCTATCCTCCGTTTAATACTATCAATGCTACAATCGGAGATCGGGTGGAGGTTTACGGGGAGTGCCGCAATATCACAGAGATGGATTATAGGTGGTCGGATGTCGGAGACGACTGGATATGTCTGACGAACGTGTCAGAGCATTATGTTAAAGGATTGGACATCAGGCTCACCGGTGTTGCAATCAAACGCATTGAGGCGCAAGAGAATATGACGGGCGCCCCGTATGGCTGGAATGTGAGCGTACATAAGGTGATCAGTGGGCAGCAACAGCTATGCAGCGATCGACTGAACGTCACGACTCGGACAGTTCTCTTGTCCGGATACGTTGATCCGAACATCGAAGAAGGTGACCGGGTCTGCGTTTACGGGAGCTACTACAACGATTCGGACGGGTGCGGCGTGAGTCTGTCATGGTCTCCGGAATATTACATCAATAAATCGAGCCAGTGGAACGCTGTGGACGCTGTTATTGCGCTTCGCCTCGCAGCCAGCGGCGAATCTGGCGAATCGTGTGACTGGGCGGATGTCAGTTCCGACGGTCGGGTCACATCCCTCGACGCGCTCATGATCCTGCAGGCTGCGCTTGGAAGGATACAACTCCGGTAGGTCAGTTCGAGAGTTTTTAATTTCGTCTGGTCGGTTGAAAAACATGACGCCAACCCGGCAAACATCGGTACGATTAGATAGACGTAATCAGTGAAATCTGTGTTAATCTATAGCTAAAATTTTTATTAGCCACAGATGGATACGGATTCCACAGAGTAACGATGTGAACGGCTCTGCAGATTGATAGTGCCCCATTCTGGCAGTTGTGCTTACCCGAGACAATCCGGCGTTTCCGGAAAATAATAGAAACTCCCGAACGCGGGAGCCGGTACGACGTACAATGTACGATGTGCGAGTGCGACAGCACCTGTGCCGTGCCCATCACATCATAGCGCGTCCGCTATTCCCTCTTCAAGATGTTTGGAAAGACGATGCAGAGAACCGCGATTGCGAATATTCCCGCCATCTCCGATATGAACACGGAAGAGAGCGCAGGGGTGTAGGCACTGATGGATGCTGTCAGGAAATAGTCGTACCAGTGCGGATAGAAGGTGTGATACGGGATATTAAATCCGTACAGCGGGAAGAAGAGAACCTGAGGAAAGTTCCACATCTGATCTTCCATCAGATGAAGAAATGTCGCAAAAGAGAGGCATAGCGCACTGTCCCGCCTCCTTCCGTGCATGAAAATCCCGATTGCAGTCAGCGCCAGCACAAAGAGCAGCGTATGCCCGAACAGCCGCCCGTACCCGATAGACGATGCGAAGAGGATGTGCCCGATCGGCTTGTCGATTATGTCCGGCAGCAGCGATCCGATCAGAACAAACCGCACATCGACCCGTCTTCTCAATCCCGGAATGAGCGCGACTAATATCGCCACAACACCAAGTGTGCACCCGACGTGCCCCATCACAAACATAAGTCATACATCCGGGCGCATCAGCTATTAACTTAATCGCAGCCGTCTGGCGGTCGCGCATTTCGTTTCATTCGTGTTGCATCTGCAGGATTTTTCGATAGAAACTGTCATCGAGAGCAGCCACTCAGCCTCTCGGAAGGGCCGTTTATTTCATCTGGCTGTGCAGGCGAGTAGTTACCAATCATCATTAAATACAATCCGACCAATATCATTCCAATGACTACATCCCAGCGAAAGATCGAGCATTTGCAGCTATGCGCAGGCGTTCCAGTAGAATCGCATCTCTCTTCCGGTTTCGATGACGTTTACCTCATCCACTGCGCACTCCCTGAGATCGACAGGGACGAGATCGACGTCGCAACAAAGTTGTTCGGCAGGAAGTTGAGTGCACCGATCCTGATCGCATCGATGACAGGAGGGCACCCGGAAACGTACGGGATAAACGAAGCGCTCGCGCTCGCGGCAGAACGTCTCGGAATCGGAATCGGTGTCGGAAGCCAGCGTGCTGCGCTCGAGGATCCTGCGCTCGAGGAGTCGTTCCGGGTGGTGCGTGACTGCGCCCCTGACGCCTTCGTATACGCCAATATCGGCGCTGTGCAGCTGCCGGAGTACGGAATCGAGGGTGTTTCGCGTGCAATCGAGATGATCGACGCTGATGCAGTCGCAATACACCTGAACTTCCTGCAGGAGGCTGTGCAGCCCGAGGGGTGCACGCGGGCACGCGGGTGTCTGGATGCGATAACAGAGGTGTGCGGCGCTCTTTCGGTTCCGGTTATCGCAAAGGAGACCGGCGCAGGAATCTCGCACGAGGTTGCGGAATTGCTTGTTGCAGCTGGCGTTGCTGCAATCGATGTGAGCGGCGCAGGCGGCACAAGCTGGGCTGGCGTTGAGTACCATCGCGCGCTTCAGCGCGGGGATTTGGAGTCAGCACATCTCGGACAGCTCTTCTGGGACTGGGGAATACCGACAGCAGCAAGCATCGTGGAATGCTCAGAGTGTGGCGTTCCGCTGATCGCTACAGGCGGCATGCGAACAGGGATCGATGTCGCGAAATCGCTTGCGCTCGGCGCATCACTCGCAGGAATCGCACTGCCGCTGGTTAAGCCTGCTATGGACAGCGCGGATGCGGTCTTCGAACGGATTGCGGCAGTCGTATCAGAGCTTGAGATTGCGATGTTTCTCTGCGGCTGCAAGGATCTCTCTGAGTTGAAGGCAAGCCCGGTTGTTGTCTGCGGGCGGATCAGGGAGATACTTCACGCACGCGGGTTTGCATGAGGTGCCCTCCGGCGGCAG
This sequence comes from Methanosarcinales archaeon, assembly GCA_021159385.1. Taxonomy (GTDB): domain Archaea; phylum Halobacteriota; class Methanosarcinia; order Methanosarcinales; family Methanogasteraceae; genus Methanogaster_C. Next base: position 12,991 of record JAGGRW010000071.1, on the reverse strand, counting down.
GCTGTGAAATTGTTTGGGACCCTATAATAGCCTCCGGGTCCGGACAAACTTTATATATTATGTGTGATTCATATCCACTGAATCTTATCAGATAACTGGTGAATACGGTGTGTACATCAGCTAACAAACCTGTAGCGCACAGCGATGGAATTGAACGGGGTGAGGCGGGGATATGCGAGGCGTAAACAGAACGACACTGATCCTCTTATGGGTTCTCCTCGCAACAATAATCGGCATTCAGATTCGCATCGGCGCAAGCGTGCTACTCTCCTGCCTGCTGGTTTTTGTTCTTCTCACCGGTGGAATTGACATTCCGATCGCCAAGAAACGGATGAGAAAACCGGGGTATACGAGAGAAGCGGTGCATCTGCTCGAGGATGTGTATTCGGTACCGCTGGAACAGGACTTTTCCGACAACAAACGCTTCTTCGAAACAGTGATCGCAATCAATCTCGGTGGCTTCATGATACCATTTGCAGCCGCATGTGCAATCGGCGCAATGTCTCCGAACCTCGCAGGAATCGAGATAGGAATCGTCATGATTGCAGTGACCCACATCGTTGCGACGTTTCGTGAGGGGGTGGGAATTGTTCTCCCTGACCCTCTTTGCGTCCTGCCGCTTGTTCTTGCGCTGTTGCTTTCGCCCGAAGACGTCGTGAACGTTGCGATCTCTGCCGGCGTAATCGGCATCCTGATCGGGCTATGCACCGTTCTCAGCACAATCGACGCCGAACGAGAAGGGAGCGCAAGAATCAGCCTCGGCGGCGCCGGGAGTTTTCGTGCCGTCTACCTGACGATCTTGCTTGCGGTACTGGCGTCGTTGATCCGGTGACCGAAATCGAGAAGTAGATCTCGTCGCCCCATCTGTTGACTGCGCCTGTTATGGGCAGCGCGGCGATGATCGCGGACACGGTCTCGGGGCAGAGGTCAAAAAAAGAGTTCCGCCTCGACCGGAACGTCTCCTGCAGTGATCCTGATCCGTTCAACTCTTTTCGACAATGTCACCGCCCGGTTCGGTTTCAGTAAAGATCTGCCCCTCAAAGGAGTACACAGCAACGTCGCCTCCGCCATTCCCCGCGAGCCACGCATCCGGAAACAGCCCGGCTTTCACACAGGTCTGGCTGAGAAACTCTTCTGCATCAAATCCCCACTCTTCTGCCACCTGCGGCAACAACAACCCCTGATGGATGCCTTTTCTGACGATGAGTCCATGTCTTCCGATCTCAATGTGTCCGGGCAGGTCTCGTGGCTTTGCGTTGATCTTGGTAGGCGGGGTCAGTATCGTTATCTCGACTGTGATCTCCGCCATCTCCTCGTATCGAACAGGCGGAAACCTGAAGTCGCGCACCGCTGCACTGACCGCAGAATTGAGAACCGCGTCCACAAGCGCCATCACCGGTTCCGGATAGCCGATACATCCGCGGAGATCGCCATCTTTGTGTAGCGTGACAAATACACCCCGCATCTCGCGAAATACGTCGGGCAGGTCGCCGGTTTCCGCAACCGATCCGGATAAGTGGGCAATGATTGCTGACCGCGCCAGTCTGACTGCAATGGTTCCCTCGTTCAGGTCAAGCATGACTACCCATTGCCACAAACCGGACATATACTTTGCTAGTGTCGTGACAATTTGATTCTATGGCGTCACTTTGGGGTTGGATTTTGTAAGTTCAAATCGGTGCCTATTAACGACATACACTACCATTCCCCACATAGTTGAAACTGCTGTTCATTTTCGCTCAATTCTTCGATTAGCTGGAGAAGGATGCGGAAGGTTTCTGATAGTTGCTCATCACGAATTTCATCCGGGCGGATATTTATCGTTTCCAATGTTTGCGCCATTCCCTGATAAATTCATGAGACGACCTTTACTCTTCTGCTATATTATAGTATTCTATCAAATGAGGTGATGTGATAAAACAACCGATATGGCGATTCATTGCTCGCTAGATGACAATAATAACACGGTCATTGAGGACTCTGTATATTTGTACTTCTTCGAGTTACCCTTTGATTTGGAGGTGATACGAATTTATTATAAAATTATGTGAAATAACAAGCTCGTGTCAATGATAAAGTCGCAGACCCCACACTTAAGTAGAGCCCGTACCTAGCGATTCATCGTTCCGCGCAACAACGAGTGTCAGACCATCTACATCCAGGATCACGACAGTCTCCCCAGCACTGACCGATTCTGCCGACGACACCCTCCAGATCTCGCCATGAACCCGCACAGTGCCACCCTCCACAGGATCGATATCAGTCTCCGCCACGACAACGGTTCCGATCAACTCCTCCTTCCCGGTCGTCGGCTTTGTCATCCTCGTCTTCAGGACAAAACCGAGACCCGCGACGATTATGACTGCAGAGAGGATCGCAACAACTGCGACAGTACGTTTGAAATCGCCAATCCATTCGGGCGGCATGAACGGCTCCTGCGGAAACATGATCGCGCCGAGAACGAGGCAGATGATGCCTCCGACCGTCAATATCCCGAACGTCGGCGTCAGGACCTCGGCTATGAAGAGTATCATCCCTGCAAGGATTAGCAGCACGCCGAATGTGCTGACCGAGAACAGTCCCATCCCGTAGAGCGCAAGTATCATCGCTATCGCGCCGATCATCTCTGGAACGTACGTTCCCGGAGCTTTGATGCCGTAGATGATCCCGTAAATTCCTAGCAGGAATAAAACGAAAGCGATCTGCGGGTTGCTCAGGATGTTTACAATCGATTCTGCAAGCATTGGCTCCTGCATCTCAAAGACCGCGCCTTTTGTGCCCAGTGTCACCGATCTGCCGCTCACGTTAACAGTCATGCCGTCCACAGACTCGATAAGATCAGCCCGGTCGGTTGCGATTATGTCGATCACGTTCTGGTTCAGCGCCTCGTCCGCTGTGAGCGAGAGCCCGACGGTAACAAATCTCTCTGCGACCTCTGTTGACCTGTTCCGGTTCTCAGCGATTCCACGAATGCGGGCGGCGTACGCATTGATCGTCTTGTTCTCTGTTGCTGTTGTTCCGGTCGGGGTTATCGCAATAGGGGTTGCTGCTCCTGTGGCTGTGCCCGGCGCCATTGCAGCGATGTGCCCGGATAACAGGATGAATGCGCCAGCAGAGAACGCCCGCCTGCCCTGCGGAACAAACGTGATCACAGGCACCTCTGACCGCTCTATATCTGCCACGATCCCCTCCATCGACGTGACAAGCCCGCCGGGTGTGTCGATCTCGATCAATACGGCAACGGCTTCGATCTCGGTTGCGTGATCGATTCCGCGGGCGATCGCAATCTCAGTTCCCGCTGTTATCATCTCGGTTACCGGAATTACGTAGATCACTGGCTGTGCCGCGCCCGGCACACCCGCACCCGGTGTGCCGGGTGCGCTGCACACAGGTGTCAGCAGGAGGGTGATGAGTATGAGTAGCGCAGGGAGTGCGAGGAATGTTCTGGTGCGACTGCGGGGTGTGGTGGATTTTGTGGATTTCATCGTAATTCCTAAAAGTCTCGTCTGCGATATTCCGGTCATTCGTATAATCTGTGCAACCGCAGATGCATGCCCCTGTCCGCCCACATCTCCCGCGCCGCACCTCAACCGTGATACGTCGTCTGAACAGGTTCCGTTTTCTGCTTCTGCTGGAAGTTGATGTTCGGAAGCGGCATCGCTGGCGGAAGCCCGAGGGTTGTCGAGAGCGTCATTGCAAGCGGAGCGAGGTTGCTGACCATCGTGTTTGCAATCTGGTTCTGGACGTCAGCAGGGGCTTTCCCGTCGTCCCACTCACTTTTTACCTGATTCAGATCTCTATCCTCCGAATAATACTCAGAGAAACCCTCGAAACGGATGTGTCCGACATTCGGGCTCAAATAATTGATCGAGAACGCGTATTCAATCCGTAAAACCGTTTTTTCTCCGAACGGCGTCTGCTTCGGCACAACCGCTATATTCTTCAGGTTGATGTCGTAGTTGATGTTGATGTTCTTCTGCCGCCTCACTTCCTCTGAAGTGACGTACGTCTTCGATTCGACCTGTGTTACTTTGAAATTCACAATCATATCCATTCTCCGATAATCTCAATTAATATCCGTTAACAGTCTTCTCGCCCCGGCTCATTGCGATTCTTCCGGTTCTGACAAGCTCCCTGATCCCGAATCTGCCCAGCATGTTCGTGATCGCCTCGATCTTACTCTTGTCTCCGGTAACCTCGATTATCAGCGTTTCTGATCCGACGTCGATGATCTTCGCACGGAATATGTCTGCGATCTGCATGATCTCTGATCTCGTCCTGGAATCGGCGGATACTTTGATGAGCGCAAGCCCTCTGTCAACCGATTCGGATGCTGGAAGGTCTGACACCGAGATCACGTCGATTAACTTGCCGAGCTGGCTTGTCACCTGCGCAAGCACCCGGTCATCGCCCCTGACAACGATCGTCATCCTCGATGTGTCCGGATCCTCAGTTGTTCCGACTGCAAGGCTCTCGATGTTAAACCCGCGCCTGCTGAAGAGCCCGGATACGCGTGCGAGAACGCCTGGCTTGTTCTCGACAAGGACTGCGAGCGTGTGTTTCATGATGACGCCCCCGGATCGAGAATCTCGTTTATTGCTGCGCCCGCCGGAACCATCGGAAAGACGTTCTCCATCGGATCGACCACGAAATCGATTATAACCGCCCGATCCGCTGTGAGTGCCTCTGACATCGTAGAAACGACTCCTGATGGCGACTCTTCCCTGAGTCCGATCGCGCCGTACGCTTCAGCGAGTTTCACGAAATCAACGCTCCCGGCTATATTCGTGTGCGAGTAGCGCTCGTCAAAGAATAGCTCCTGCCACTGCCGAACCATCCCGAGATTGCCGTTGTTCAGAATCGCAACAACGACTGCGATGTCGTTCATAACAACGGTTGCAAGCTCCTGAGAGGTCATCTGGAACGAGCCGTCGCCAGCGATGTCGATTACAGTCCTGTCAGGGCAGCCGACCTTAGCCCCCATTGCGGCAGGGAATCCGTAGCCCATCGTCCCAAGCCCGCCGGATGTGATGAATGTGCGCGGGTTCTCGAACTGGAAGTACTGCGCTGCCCACATCTGGTTCTGTCCGACCTCGGTTACGATTATTGCGTCAGGAGACACGCTGCGTATCGCCTTAACCACCTGCTGTGGCTTTATCACCTCGTCACTCTCTCTGTAGCTCAGCGGATACTCCTGTTTCCATCTCGCGATCTTCGCAAGCCACGCCTGCGATTTTTTCCGCATCTCTCGCAGATAGGACGTGAGCGACCGCAGAACCGCTCTGGAATCTCCGATGATCGGGATATTGACACGCACGTTCTTCCTGATCTCTGCCGGGTCGATATCGATGTGAATCACCTTTGCGTGCGGCGCGAATGAGTCCACCTTGCCTGTCACGCGGTCATCGAACCTGGCTCCTATTGCGATCAAAAGATCAGACTCCTGGACTGCGTAGTTCGCGTATTTGGTGCCGTGCATGCCGAGCATGCCAAGCGAGAGCGGATGGGATTCAGGGAATGCCCCGATTCCAAGAAGTGTTGTTGTCACCGGCGCCATCACAGTCTCTGCGAGTTTTAAGAGTTCCTGCGCAGCATCAGCGATGATTACGCCGCCGCCCGCATAGATTATGGGGCGCTCGGACGCTATGATTGCGGCTGCTGCGAGTTTCACGGCGTCGGTATCAACGACAGTGTCGGGGTGGTACCCGCGCAGATTGACAGTATCAGGATATTTGAACTTAATTTCGTCGGTTGAGATGTCCTTTGGAAGATCGATCAGAACAGGACCAGGTCGTCCGGTGGACGCTATAAAAAATGCCTCTTTTACGACCCGCGGGAGATCGTTCACGTCGCGCAGGAGATAATTGTGTTTTGTGATCGGAAGCGTGATTCCGGTGATGTCAGCCTCCTGAAAAGCGTCATTTCCGATCATTGGCGTCGGAACCTGCCCGGTTACTGCCACGACCGGAACTGAGTCCATGTAAGCGTTTGCGATGCCTGTGACAAGGTTTGTTGCGCCGGGTCCTGATGTTGCGAGGCAGACCCCGACCCTGCCTGTTGCCCGTGCGTATCCGTCTGCTGCATGTGCTGCGCACTGCTCGTGCCGCACCAGAATGTGCCTGATGTCTGAATCGTACAGTTCGTCGTACAGCGGCAAGAGCGCCCCTCCTGGGTATCCGAAGATCGCGTCAACGCCTTCGCGACCCAGACATTCAATCAATGCTTTTGCACCGGAGATTGTTGCTTCTGTCATCGGTGTCGCCTCCAATCTTATTCAGGGTTATTATCGTTGCGGCGGGGTCATAAAGTATGCGGTCGGGGTCGGATTCAACTGTGGCACATGTACTTTTCTCCCCTGCCAATAAAATCCTTCCATATACGAAGGAGATTATCCCAAACATGGTAGCGGCTGAAAGTCTTCACGGAAGTGGGCACTTTCCTTCGATGAAAACGCTTGGTTGTATTGATAATACATGACTTTCGGGCATCCGGATTTCGTTGCTAACCTAACTGAGACAAAACATCTACATGCCAAACCGTATAGAGTGTCCATCAGGATCGCTAACATCCATTGTGTTCAATATACGAAGACCTTTGTTAAGTTGTATGCGTTTAGCTCCCCTCATCACAACCACCGCTTCACCCCACATTTCTTCCGGATCAATCTAAAACACATTTTCGACTGTGTAGTCCCAAAGGTCTCGGGACTATACATCTTCGAACAACAACACAAAAAAAGAAAACAAATATGGACGCGTCCAATCGCGCCCATATTCTTAACGCACAGCTTCAGTACTGCGTCAGATTGTACTTCGTCTTCATCTGCACGTACGAGTCCCAGTCCGTGATCCCGAGAAGATCAGTCATCTCCTGCATCAGCGGCGCCCATGAATCGTCCCATTCCTCTGCCATGTTCCGCAGCCGCTTGAGATCGTCGTCCCAGACCATCGTCTCACGGTTGTCCTGCAGGCAGATGAAGAGTTTCGCAGCGCCGCTTTCGGTCTTGTCGTGCATGAAATGCTCGATGCAGTGCTTTGTATCCCAGCCTCGTGTTACCATTTTTGGGTCACCTCACCTGTCGTTACTCTTGTGCATATCGAAGCTCGGGTACCTGACATCGTAGCGGTTGATCATGTACTCGACCCGGAAGATGATCGCTTCTACTGCGCCCTCCGGTGTTCCGCTGTCGATTCTGCCTCGCTTGAAGACCTCAGGATACCTGCGTTCGAGTTCCCAGATTCGGTCTTTGAACTCCTTGATGCTGGTCTCACCACGCATAGTTGTTAGGAAGAGGTCATTTGTCTTTAGCGTGCAATCCGCCATATCCTTGTCTTCTTCTTCCTTTGCGATCGCCTTTAAGCGGGATGCCCACTTCGAGCTTCGCTCTATCGTATGGTAGACGAGATCCATGTCACCATAGATCGTCTCGAACTGGATCCTCGTGTGGCATGCATCGATCATCTTTCTGTATAGTCCTTCTATCAGCATCCTTCACACCTCCAGTGCTGGCAGTACCGCCTTTGCTGCCGTCTCCGCCCAGATGTACACCGAATCGCCTGGTGTTACGAATGGCATTGCAAAGAGTACGATCAGTACGATCACTGCTATCGCCAGTGCAAAAGTGTACGTCGGCGACTCAATGAATGCTTCGCCCTTCGGCTCGCCCCAGTACATCCGCATGACGACCTTTGCGTAGTAGTAGACCGAGAGCGCAGAGTTCAGAACACAGATTATCGCAAGTCCCAGAAGCCCTGCCTCAATCGATGCGAGGAAGAGCACGAACTTGCTCGTGAACCCGAAGAGTGGCGGAATTCCTGCGAGTGAACAGAGGAGTAGCGCAAAGAGAAACGCCGTAATCGGTGCTCGTTTTCCAAGCCCGTCGTAGTTGTCGATGTGGTTTGGATCATCGACTTTGCCGTCCTTTGAGAGGATCATGTATCCGATTGCAGCTACTGCAATGAACGCTCCGGCTTTGCCGAGTGCATGTGAGAATGCGTGCATCAGCCCGCCTGCAATAGCATGGGCAACAGCAACATCCGGCGCAGGATAGTATGAGACGATCACAAAGACGATAGCGATGTATCCTGCGTGCGCAATCGATGAGTACGCAAGCATCCTCTTTACGCTCGTCTGAACAACTGCAAGGATGTTACCAACAGTCATCGTCAGAACCGCAAGGATCGTGAACGCTATGTACCAGTCAACCTTCATCGCAACGAGTCCGACGATAAATATCCGAAATGCCGCTGCGAACCCCATCTTCTTTGATCCTGCCGCAAGAAGAGCGGACACGATCGATGGTGCTCCCTCGTAGGTGTCAGGCGCCCACATGTGGAATGGCACAAACGCCATCTTGAACCCGAATCCTGCAATCAGCATAGTAATTGCAAGCAGTGCTGCGGGTGTTGATGCCAGACCCGGGGTCGCTGCAAACGCAGCAGCGATCGCATCGATGTGTGTTGCACCTGTAAGCCCGTAGATGTAGGACATTCCAAAGACGATCAGCGACGAAGACAAGCCTCCGATTAAGAAGTACTTGAGCGCTGCCTCGATCGACTTCGGATCCTTCTTGTCAAAGCCAGCCATCGCATACGTCGCCATGCTGGCGAGCTCGAATCCGATGAAGAGTGTCAGCATATCCTTTGAGATTGCGACGACCATCATTCCGACGGTTGCAAGCAGCATCAGCGAGTAGAACTCGTCCTGTCGCGGGTGATCTCCGTACGCCTTCAGGGACGCAATACAGACGAGAACTCCAACAGTCAAGAACATCGCGTTGAAGATCTGCGCAAACGGATCGACCACGATCGCACCATAGAACGGTGCGCCATCAAAGATTACATGGATGTTCCAGTTTGCGAGCACGAGCCCGAGTGACACGAGTAGTCCGACAAGGGTTATGTATCCGAGAATCTTCTTCTGTGAGACCACGAGCCCTGCGAGCAGCACTACTGCTGCTGTCACCACGAGGATGCCAACGGGTGCCAGTGCTGTGTAGTCTACCATGGGAATGCACCTCCTGCTGCTACGTGAATTCCACCTATCGGCAGAACATTACCACTCGTTATGAAGTAGTCCGCGGTGGTGTGCATCATGCTCAAGATTGGATTCCAAGCCTCTGGTAGTATGCCGAGTATGACAAAGATGATCACCCAGATTGCAAGCGGTAAGAACTCAAACCACTTGATCTCCTTGATGTCTCCGAGGTATTCATTGTACGGACCAAACATCGTCCGCTGCACAGCCCATAAGTGGTAGCCGGCGGTAAACGGAATGCTTATCGCTGCAAGCATTACGAAGATTGGCAGCGTGCCGTAGCTTCCCGAAAGTATCCCGAACTCTGCCACAAATCCGCTGCAGAGCGGGAGACCCAGTGATGCAAAGAATGCTGCAATCATGAGGATTGCCAGCTTTGGCATCTTCTTGGTGAGTCCGCCGAGATCATCGATGATCCTTGTGTGGGTGTGGTGTTCGATCACACCGCATGCACCGAAGAGCACGCACGTAATGATCCCGTGTGAGAACATCTGAAACATTGCTCCGGTGTGTGCCACGATTCTGGCTGGATCCATTCCTGCAAGAGCGCTTGCGGCAACGCCAAGGGAGATGAATCCCATATGCCCGATACTCGAGAACGCAACAAGCTTCTTCAAGTCCTTCTGTGCAAGCGCTGCAAACGGACTGTAGATAATGCTCATTAGCCCGAATAACGCGATCAGGTAGATAAACCACGTGGACGCAACTCCCATCATCGGCAGGAGCACCCGGAAGAGCCCGTAGCCGCCCATCTTCAGAAGGACGCCAGCCAGAATGATACTTCCGATCGTTGGCGCCTCGACGTGCGCATCGGGAAGCCATGTGTGGAACGGAACCGACGGCATCTTCACCATGAATCCGAACATGATTGTTACGAAGATGAAGTCGAGCCAGAACTGGCTGATCGGGAGTGCACCTGTCCTGTATGCCTCAAGCAGTATCGGAATATCGAATGTGTATGTCCCGGAGGCTGTTCCGTTGAAGTAATACAGCGCAAAGATTCCGAGCATCATCAGAACGCTTGCGATGTGCGTGTAGATCAGGAACTTGATCGCAGAGTAGTCTTTCCGTGGACCGCCCCATATTCCTATCAGGAAGAACATCGGCAGAAGTGTCAGCTCCCAGAATACGTAGAACATGAAGAAGTCAAGCGACACAAATACGCCGATCAATGTCATGTCCATCAGAAGCAGGAGTGCAAAGAACTGGTTTGGTCTCTTGCCCTCGGTCCACGAGAATACTGCACAGAGAGCGCAGACGATCGTTGCCAAAAGCACCATCGGCAGACCAATACCGTCTACACCGACATGGTAGCCGATCCCTATCGATGGCATCCATGTTCCGGATTCCTCAAACGCATAATGCGTAACCGTATCGAAGTTTGCATCATACGCCAGGTACATCCATATCGAGAGTGCGAGTGCGGAGAACGATGATACGAGCGCAACGCCTCTTGCCTGTGCTGTTGTGTTCGTGAGAAGCGATAGGATCGCTCCAATGAGAAGCACAAGCAGGATTAGTGTTATTGGTCCCATATCACATACCTCCCTTGATCATCATGACCAGAATCATGAGCAGGCTCACCCCGAAGATGACCGCTGTTGCGTAGTTCTGCACAACACCGGTCTGGAGCTTCCGTGAGACCTGTCCCGACTGGATCGTGATCCAGCTCAGTAGATTGACGACACCGTCGATTACGTATCTGTCGAGCACATCCCAGAATGTGAAGACCGTCATTATGATCTTCTCTGCGATGATGTCTTTAAACAGGTAATCGAGGTAGTACTTGTTCCAGAGAATCTGGTAAAGCGGGTTGTCCTTCTTGATGTATTTGCTGACATCGACTCTGTTCTTGTAGTAGACCGCTGTTGCAATGCCGAGTCCTGCGATCATCAGGAAGAGCGGTAGGTAGATAACAGCCGCTGGTATGTGGTGGTGCACTCCATGTTCAAGCAACGTGTTTCCTCCGAAATGGGCGATTTCATGTATATCAAGTCCGGGATATGCGCCAGTCGCTGTCTGCGTTTCTGTAACGAACGTCTTCTCAAGGAAGTTCCAGAACTTCGTTCCACCTCCTGTTATAATTCCCAGGAAGATTGCAAAGAACGATAGCACAATGAGTGTTGTCCTCATCCACCAGTCACATTCGTGCGGGTGCACTGCAAGATGGCTCTTTGGATCACCAGTCATCGCAAGGTACCATGCTCGAAACGTGTATGTGGCTGTCAGGATTACACCGAGCACAAGGAAGACCCATGGCAGGTATCCGAGTGTCCCCGGGTGGTGTACTGCTGCATAGAGGTACGCCTCCTCGATGATCCGATCCTTGCTATAGTATCCGGCAGTGAACGGAAATGCAATCAGTGCAAGTGCACCAGCGAGCATCGCATAACCTGTCCATGGCATTCCTTTGAGTAAGCCTCCCATCTCTTTTATGTCTCTCGTGTTTGAGGTTCCGTGCAGTACGGAACCGGACGAGAGAAAGAGGAGGGCTTTGAAGAATGCGTGTGCCACAAGGTGCAAGAGTGCATAAGCAACTGCAGCGACTCCAAGTACCGCACCGCAGCCGAGTATCGCAATCATGTAGCCGAGCTGGCTGATCGTTGAGTATGCGAATATCCGCTTCAGATCGTTTACCACGAGTCCGAGTGTCGATGCATAGAGCGCGGTAAACGCTCCCATGAACGCGACAATCATCAATGCATTCGGTGCTGCAAGGAATATCGGAAACGCCCGTGCGATCAGGTATACACCTGCTGTAACCATCGTTGCAGCATGAATCAGTGCGGACACAGTCGTTGGACCTTCCATCGCATCAGGAATCCAGACATGAAGCGGGAAACCTGCACTCTTGCCGAGCACACCGCACATGAAGAGTATGCAGATCAAGGTGAGTGCGCTCATGCCAAAGAGTGTCTCATGGCTCAGGTGTTCAAGGTTCTGGAAGATGTTGTTAAACGAGATTATCTCCGATGTTATCCCCTGCTTCACCATGATCGTGTACATGATCGCAATTCCAAGCAGGAAGAGACAGTCCCCTACCGAACATGACATCCACGCCTTCTTTCCAGCCGCTGCCGCCTCTGGCTTGTGCCACCAGAATCCGATCAACAGGTACGAACAGACACCTACCATCTCCCAGAAGATGAAGAGCTGGAGCAGGTTGTTTGCCAGTACCAGTCCGAACATGCTTCCTGTGAAGAGTGCGGTCTCTGCGAAGTAGACGCTCTTTGCACAGTCATGCGCCATGTATCCGATCGCATAGATGTGGATAAAGAACGAGACGAACGAGACCATGCAGAGCATCGCAAGCGATAGCGGATCTATCGTGAATCCCGCGACGATCCCATCATAGAACCATGGCCACGAGTACTCGTAGAATGGCATCCCCTGAACATATATGTTGTACAGACAGCCGTACGAGATGATCATCGAACCGAAGATCGAGAGCGTCGCAAACATGCCGCCTTTTCGCCATGTGTACTTTCCGATCAGGAGTTCGAGAAGGAATCCGATCATTGGCAGTAAGACGATCCAGTGTGCATACAGCCCGAAATCTATTGTAGTCAGGTTTGGATCCATCATTACCACCTCAGAAGATTAACGTTCTCGATATCGATCTCCGCACGCAGCCGGTAGACCATCAGTATGATCGCAAAACCAACTGCCGCCTCAGCCGCAGCGAGTGCGATTGAAAACAGCGCAAAGACCTGACCCGATGCATCATTCGTGTGTGTCGAGAATGCAACCAGGTTCATGTTCGCGGAGTTCAGCATCAGTTCAACGCACATCAGAAGCCTGATACCGTTGCTGAGCGTCATGATGCCATAAGCGCCGATTGCAAAGAGTATGCCTGCGAGCAGTAGATAGTATTGTAATGGAATCATACCATCCCTCCCGCCCGAAGGGCATTTCTTACTCGCAAACTTTTCACAAAAGTTTGATCAAAAACTGG
>JAGGRW010000148.1 GCA_021159385.1 Methanosarcinales archaeon | reverse complement strand
CAGTTTTTGATCAAACTTTTGTGAAAAGTTTGCGAGTAAGAAATGCCCTTCGGGCATGGGCTGGCGATATACTTTTTCGTTAAAAATCCCTCCTGTGGGGGTTTCTGATTCCTCTGCCCGAAGGCGCAGCCGAAGGGCTCACAGTTTTTGATCAAACTTTTGTGAAAAGTTTGCGAGTAAAAAACTGCCCTTCGGGTGAGGGGTGATGATATGCTTTTTGTTAAAAATCCCCCTTGTGGGGGTTTTCTGATCCCTCTGCCCGAAGGCGCAGCCGAAGGGCTCACAGTTTTTGAATGCGGAGCATCGGCGAAGCCATCAAACTTTTGTGAAAAGTTTGCGAGTGAGAAATGCCCTCCGGGTGGGGGCTGGAGATATACTTTTTCGTAAATAAAAATGGTGTGTAGAGCGACTGGACGTTATAGGATATATCTCATAAAAAATGGAAAATATAATAGATAGTATCAAGACGCTCATGATTCTTGCGTTAGTGTTCTACGCTGGCACCATGCTTCTGAGCGCCCTGCCATAACTCTAAATGAATCCGACCGCGGAGCTTGCAGATAGGGACTCTGCATGATCCGCGGTTAAATAGGGCACAATCACACCTGATCCAGCACCTCTTTTAGGAACCTACCCTCGCCGACGTTCGCAATCACATTCCCGAGCCTCTCACGACCCGGCTTTGTCCTGTACTTGACAAACGTGCTTGCAACGGCGTCGATCAGCTTTGGAATCTCCTCTGCTGCGCAGAACGACTTCAGAAGTATTCCGTCAGCAGGTCTTCTTGCATCGTTTGCGCCGATTCTCATCGTGTATCCGCGCTCCTTCTCGATTGCAGCCTCGTTCGGACATCCCCTGATACACCATCCGCATAATACGCACTTGTCTTTGTCAATTACTGCCTTTCCGAGAACGATTGAGATCGCATCGACCCTGCAGAGTTCGGCACACCGTCCACAGCCGTTACACTTCTCTGTATCGATCTCAGGGCGCACCTGCCCGATCAGACCGATGTCGTGGCGCTTGGCTCGCACACAGTCGTTAGCACATCCTGCGATACCGATCTTCATCTTGTGCGGCGTCAGTTTCTGCGCAAACGCCATCGTGAGTTCCCCTGCGAGTTTCTTGGTCTCGACAAGCCCTTCTGTACAGTAGTCCATCCCGACGCACGCTGAGACATAACCCATCCCGATCGTTGCAAGCCCGCTCGCATATATCTCGCTCATCAGTGTGTCCACGTTCGTGCCGGGAACGCCCTGAATCTCGACGGTCTGCCGCGCCGTCATCTCGAGTGTTCCATCGCCGTACTTATTAGCAAGCTCAGCCACTTTCGCAAGCGGATCTGCGCCGATGAGTCCTGCGTTGGTCTTTATCTTGACATAGAACGTACCCTTGACCTCGCCCACGATACCTGGATAGTCGGATGCCCAGTAGAACTTGACCTTCTTGCCCTCGTCGAGCCTACGAGCGAGTTCCCACTTGAACCGCTGCATCTTGAGCCCCGCAAACTCCTCGATCCGGTGAAGATCGACATCAGGCTTTGTCTCGATGTATCCGGCTTCCTCTGCTGCTTTGATCAGCTCGACACCTTTTTGCGTCCTTCCCATCAGCGTCGTCCAGCCCTTACCAGATCCCATGAACCCTGCCGATATGTCAGAGAGTTTGGAGACTGCATCCCGGCATATCACGCAGCCGTCCTGAACACAGCCCGCATTCCAGAGATCGTTGAGATCAAACTCGTAACTGCCGGAATCGGTCGTAACTACCAGTTCGTCGAGGTGTATGGCAGCTTTCGTGACCTTGCTTATGTCCACACCCCTTTCTGCCATAAAATCAGACAGTTTTGCGTAGTTGAAGTTCTCGGTGCAGAACAAGCCGATGACGTAAGCGATGTTCGGAACCTTGATCTTCTCGCCGTTCTCGCCGACCTCGTAGCCGTGCGCCATCATGCCAGGGAAGAACTGGGTCTTCCGGACACCGTAGACATGGCATGGCAGCCCGACCACAGCGGCATTCGTGATGTCGCCCGCGTCCTTGATTGCTGAGAGAACAGGAATTGCGGAGTATTTCGAGCCAGCAGAATCGAGCAGTTCTTCCTTTGACCTGACAACGCGTGAACTCGGTTTTCCTGCGCCGCCGGTTGCGATCACGCCATCGATCAAGCCATTGTCCATGCAGTACGAGAGAAGAGCGGTCACAGCGCCGCCGTCCTGTCCAGCCTCCAGTACCCGCGGGTCGGTCGCCCGTGCCGCAACAAGCGTTTCATACTGTCCGAGCAGTGCTGGCGGTTTTGCTTTGAAGCCAAAGATATTCGGACCGATCTTTGATGCGAAGGTAACCACGCGCTGGCAGACGTCCTTACAAGCGCCCTGCCCGTTTCTCGGACACTCTTCCTTCAGTGCGGGACCATCTTCCCGAAACTCAATTCTGCCATTCGGACAGACCGCGGCACATGCGCCGCAGAATGTACATAATCCTGTGTTGACGACCTCGTCTCGCAGGAACCATTTATATTCTTCGTTTGTCATAATATTCGCCTCACTATTCAGTATATTGTATTCTTATACTGGGCGGCGATCCTATATAAGTATTTCGTAATACCGTGACGGATTTCGTTACACAATATTTTTATACTGTCAAGACATAGTGATAAGTATGGAAGATCATCGCAATCATGGAATCAGGTGCTGGAGAAAAGAGTCGTGCGAGGGTCTACTCGAAACACTGGCGGTCGATGACATAGACATGAAGATCATCCAGATATTGAGCGAGAACGCGAGGATGAGTAATGTCGATATCGCAAACAAGATCAGCGTGAGCGAAGGAACGGTCAGACGAAGAATCGCAGAGATGGCTAAAAATGGAATAATCGAAGGTTTCATCTTACTTCTTAATTGTAAAGAATCGGAGAAGTGTGTTAAGGCATTCATAAGCATGGAGATTGCTGATTCAAACCTGCAGAGTGTTGCGGACGAACTGCTCAAGGATCATGAGCGGATCATCGCCCTGTATCGTACAAACACGAGGTTCAATCTCTTATGCGAGGTGCTGTTTCGGTCTGTCATCGAATTGCAGGAATTTATCGATGTATATCGCAAAATCGATGGCGTTATAGACTCGGATGTGAATATGGTGATCGGATCATACAAGAAATGCCTGTGGACCGGGATATGACCGTTTGTTCTGACGCAGCAATGATGATCAATTTTACTGTATCGTTTTCCATATTTGTCATCTATAAAACATGTATGGAGGAATAATCATGGACAAAGAAACATTGGAACACGTAGAGACATTGGTTGCGATGCCGTTCAGGAAATTTCTGGACGTAGCCGTCGCATGGAAGGAAGAGGAAGGAGTTGACTTCTCTCTAATAGACCCCACGAAGTGCCCTGTGCATCAGTACGCGATGCGGAAGGGCAGGTGCCTGGATGTTACCGGACATACGGAGCTGTGCCCGGTGTGTGATAATCCGATGTGCCCGACGTGCGGGTCGCATTGTGTGGATCAGATTTCACGCATCACAGGATACATGCAGGCGGTCTCCGGTTGGAATGCTGCAAAGAAACAGGAGTTTGAAGATCGGACACGATACGGGGTGCCCGATGCGGGAATTGTGTGACCGCGGTCATACACGCGATTGAGGTGGGCGTTGGATCAGACAGGACAAACGCCCCCTCCGTGCCGTACCGTGCCGCGAATCGAATCGCGGGGGTATCCATGCGCAGGGGTCGGCGGCGGGGTGGGCGTGGTTGCGCGTTCGTCGATGGCGTTAACAATAGAGCCGTTTATCGGCTGTTGGTTGCCCTCCTCAGAGGTTCGAGCAGACTGATTAGATAAAGAAAGGCACACTTTCTTTGTATCCTTGATATCCAGAAAATTTATTTAGCATCTCTTTTTCTTCTGTTTTACATACATTGACATATTTATAAATTAGGATCGGAGCAAAGATCGCTGTCAGGATTGTGGGCCAACCAATGAACCAACCTGCAATAATTAAGATAAAACCAAAATATTGTGGATGCCTCGAATAAGAATATATTCCGTTCGTCACAAACCCCTCTCTTTTAATATTTCTATAAAGTGTTATCCACCCCACAATTATCAGGAATGCTCCAATAATCATTAAAACTGCCCCATACGCCATTACCAAATCCATACCAAACTGATACCCAAAAAGTTGAATGTAATTACATTCTCCGGCAAACTACTTGCGGTAAAGAAGTATTTCGAGGCGAAGAGAATTGTCAAAGGGACGCCATACATCTCTACAAACAGAGAGATAAAAAACGCATTAACCAGACCATACTCAACCCAATTGGCTTTTCTCCTGAACGATAATGGAATTAAAAATGCAGCGAATAGTGCTGCACTCAATACTACAATGTGCCATTGTTCTGTTATGATATTTGTGAGCGCATTACCTGTAAGATAAGCATAAAAATGCTGATAAAAATCTCTGAAATAAAAAGAAGGTACGAGGATAAAGAATATTAATACTATTCTCAAAGGGAAGTTTTTAGTGATCGTGCCGATCAGTTTTCCGAAAATGTTCCTATCAACGGCGTTCATGTTTGACAATTGCTCTGAATTGCGATACAAAGCGGCTGGACTGCTCTTGATCTAACGACATCGTGTGCGCAGGTCAGCCAGAGCTATTCTCCAACTCTCTCCAGCATCTCCTTAAATTTCGCCTGCGCATTCCGCAGGTCTTCCTGATCCGGGTGGGTGCTTGCCCTTTCGTGCAGGGCAACCCTCTCCGGAGTGAGCGTATATGGATGGTCCGGCGGCAGCTTCTCAAGCATCTTAATCAGTTTCGGATCAACCTTTCCCTGACTTATGAAGTGCCCGATCAGGTCATTGTCCGCTCTAACCATCTCACTCGCACGTTCCATGCAGTCAACCGCATGTTCGGAATCCGGGTCTGCGCCCAGTGTTGCGAACAACCCAATCGCAGCCCCTCTGATCTTCGAGAGATAGTCCGCTGCTTTTCTGTCAGGCAGTCCCTTGTCTACCCAGAATCCTGCAGCTACGAAATCATAGTCTTCAAAGTTCGGATCCTCTTCAACAGAAGCGATCCTGGACTATTCGGGCATGATCTCATAGATCGCATCTGCTATCTTCTTTGTATTTCCGGTCCTGCTTGAATATACGATCAGCGTTCTCATCTTCGATCACCAGAGACCTAAATAGCGTCTCATCACTAATATCAGTATTGCCGAATCATTTTCCGAGCAACACCACAATGAACTCATGCAGCCATGCCGCCTAAAATGTAACAACTTTATCGCAACTTGTTATTATTTCATATAAATCCTTCATTGTCGATAGCGGACACATCTCCGAACCACCCGATTGGCGGATCTTGAGACATGCGCCGCAGGCAAACATCTCTCCACCACCGTCGACAAATGTCTTCATTTGTTCGGTCACAACAAACTTATCCGTGTCCAGAGACTCGCACTCCACACCTTTTGCAAGTAAGAACACTTTCACGCGGTCGCCCTCGTTCAATGCAAAATTTCCAAATCGAAAAGCGTTCCACACGGTCTCCGAATCGTCCGAGTATATTACGACTCCTATATTCATTGCTTCATATCCTCCTGATTTTTAGCACAGCCGAACTGAAAAGGAGCTGGCGGATGAACCACCCGTCCTTCAATTCCACATACTCAGCAGGGCTGTCATAAACAATCGACGCATGAACAGATAAACCTGACACAGGGTTCGGCTCTGTTTCGTTACGAACCTGATCTCAGAGCGTGTGCAAGCGCAGCCTCGACCGCTTTTTTGTGAAGCTCTGCCGACCTGTGGATTCCCGCGCGAGTGCCGCGTACGGCACGGCAGGGGTACTGCTGCACAAGAAGACCTGCTCTTGCGGGAGCGTCCGCAACAGGGGTCCCGACCAACTGCGAGGCTACCCGAAAGCTTGCCCCGCACGGCGATCCCCTGATGACGTTGACCTCTGAGACCTTACCCCCTGCAACCGATATCTCAAAACGCGGCTCCCCGAAGATTCTCGCGAATTCGTCGATCACGGAGTCCCCGCATGGGACGAGCGAACAGCAGATCTCGTCTGCGTGGATGTGTATCCGGTTCTGCTCCGCGATCTTTCGCATCTCGAATGTTTCGCTGCCAGAGATGATTATTGCGCCCGCGCCTGATTCTGCCGCTCGCGCTGCGAATGCGGGTGTGAGATCGGGGTGGAGCGCAAAGATTATGACCAGATCAGACGCCAGTGCAGCGGAATCTGTGTAGGGAGTCGTATCCTCAATAAAATTCGGCAGATCTTCCGGAACAGAGATCTGTGTCACCTCAAAGTCAGTTCTCTCCCGAATCGTGCGAATCGCACGTTTTCCATACTTACCTCTGGTGACTACCGAGATTGTGAGCATTGTTGCGGTTTGCAGGTCAGCCGTTTTTGGACCGATCATCGATCAGTCGTTGATCCGTCGTCAATCCGTTTCGGGCTTTGTATTTGCTACGGACTTCGTCTTTTTGGGTTCAACCGCCGCAATCGCAATGACGATTCCCTCCGAATCTACCGAAATCGGCGGATTCGGATTTGTCACTATGCCGCTGCCCCTTGATTCAAGCAGCCCCTCGCGCACCAGTTGATCGGCTGTTTTTACGATCTCCAAATCGCTGACATCCCCGTCTCCAAAGATGCTCCTGGACAGATCGATTATATCATGCACATGGACACCGTCCAATCCGTTCGATTTCATGTGTTCGGAATACGCATCGTTGTCCGCAAGCACATTGACGACAAACATGACCTTGCGTCGGTTCTCAAAGAATAGATCGTCTTCATCCATGTCCATTGCCATATCTCTCACCATCCTCAGCCATCTTCACGTCATTCCGTAGACTTTCGTTCGACTATTTCAGCGAATGCAAGCGTACCCGAAACGGTGTTGACTTTTATGGTAACGATCTCGCCTTTGATCGTCTTCGGAACGTAGATCGTGTACTTGTCGACCCTGGTGAAACCATCGCCCTTTCTCCCGACTCCGGTTATCTTGACATCGTACGTCCCGCCTTCTTCTATCGCATCCTTTGCAACGGCAGCACGAACCCTGCGTTTCCTGATCGATCGATGTGCTCCGCACGCCGTGCATTTTAGCATCAGCACACGGTCGCTTCGCACGAGTTCGGTGTCGGGACGTCCGCACTCCGAGCAGATCACGAACTCATTGGCGTAAGCAGCGATCTGTGACCGGATGGTCTCGTTTGTGAACTTTCCCTGAACGATCACGCGACTGCCATCGAGCTTGCCAGCAGTACCCAGTTCCTTTAACAGGTACTTCAGTATATGTGCGGGATCTCGATTGACTGCGTCGGCAATTTCAAGAAAGTTCTTTAAAACAGTGGTTTTCCCCTCTATGATCACAATTGGCTCTGGAATCGAAAAACGAACGTCTGTTGTCAGATACTCTGGCATCTGTTCGAACGCCCTGTCCAGACTCGCCGCATAATCACTCATTGAACCAGTTCCTGCCCGCGATCGACAACGATTTTGACTGGCGTTGGTAATTTGTACCCGATGCGCCTCATCGCTTCCTTTATATGTTGAAACTGAGGTGGATGCGCGGACACTGTGAACACTCGCTGCCCGGTATGCACCCGTGCCGCGGTTCCCACCAGTTTTCCGAATGCATGTCGCATTCCGCTGGAGACCCGGTCAGCACCGGCACCGGTTGCCATCTTATTCTCTCGCAGTACCTGGTGCGGATGCACCCGCAGTTTCAGGTGAAAATTGGTACGCCCGACGTGCTTGAGCAGATACCGGTTCGCGGTAATCCTCGCAGCTTCGAGTGCGTTATGTCTTATCTGGCATTGTTCTTTTGCAAGCAGGGATATCGAAACCGGAAAATCCTCTGTCAGGTTTCCCATGTCAAAACTCACGATATGACTGCCCGGGACGCCGCCCATATACTCTCGGCGGGTGTAGGGCCGTTCAAAGTTACGATACATCTTCGCGGGTTTGGTTACCATCTATAAGCTCCTTTTTCTTTACACATAGCGATCTTGTGATTATAAATGTTGGGGTTACATCGATCTCGGGACGAAATTCATGAACATCCAGACCTGCGCCAGTGCGGCACCACGTCGCCCATCACCTCCGGATACTCCACTCTTCGGATATTGTGCCCCACAAGCTTCGAACCTGCGTCTCAGTCTCACATCCGCCGAATCAAGCCGTTTCCCAGAGTGGCTGCACCAAACCGGCATTTCACAATCGTTTTGACCGTTTCCGAGATTGAACGCATATGTTATTCTTCTGACCACTTTTGAGGATCTTCCAGAGAGCAAAGCCTATTCAGCAAGATAACTTTTAACAGCATCCGAAAATTCTGCTACCCTTTCAATATTCTTCTGTGCGATTTCCTTTATGACCTCTGATGGTACATCGACATATTCAGTTGCAAATACTACCGTCCGGAAGACGCTCTTAGCTTCTGTAAGGACTTCTTTGAGGCAAAGGATGCAAAATACAACTGTTTGCTGAGGATATGAGCTGAGAAGAAGAAAGATATGACAGTTACGCTTATAGTCTGTTCTGTTAAAGGTTCTATACGATGGGAGTATCTGGCATCTTCGGCTTGCATGACGTTCCTCTGAGAATTGACCGGGAAGGAATCTCCCTCTCGGTTGAGAGGGTGGCAGGAGGTCAGGGATGCTGAATCTGACTCTTGAGCCAACATCTTATCCTCCTGACCCTGCCGCCTCTGGGCATCATTGTCTTCAGGAGAGATGATAAGTGAGAATCGGTGCCAATCATCTCGGAGATGGAAGATGTGAGTTCTGTGTCTGGGCGCCTTTTTTGAGAGATGTGGCTCTGAAGATAGTCTCTCCTGATGAATACGCAATCCCCATGGAAAAGGACAGGAAGGGCTACTGGAGGGCTACACCTGATGGGATTTTCCCGGGGACACGTTACTTCTACAGACTGGGGGGGACTCTCGACAGACCGGATCCTGCATCCGGTTTCCAGCCAGATGGCGTGCACGGACCTTCACAGGTGATAGATCACAATTCTTTTCAGTGGGAGGATGACAACTGGACAGGCATCCCTCTAAAAGAGATGGTCATCTATGAGCTTCACGCTGGAACCTTCACAGGAGATGGTAGCTTTGATGCCATCATCCCGAGACTTGATGATCTCTGCGATCTCGGCATCAATGCCATAAACATCATGCCTGTTGCCCAGTTCCCTGGCGAGCGGAACTGGGGTTATGACGGGGTCCATCCATTCGCTGTGCAGAACTCGTATGGCGGACCAGATGGGCTGAAGAAACTCGTCAACGCCTGCCATAAGCGGGATATGGCTGTGATCCTCGATGTGGTATACAACCACCTCGGACCGGAAGGAAATTATCTCGCAGATTTTGGTCCGTACTTCACTGAAAAATATAGAACATCATGGGGGAGCGCTATCAACTTCGATTGCGCACACAGCGATTGTGTGAGAAACTTCTTCATCGAAAATGCCTTTTTCTGGTTCTGTTATTATCATATCGATGCGCTCAGGCTGGACGCTGTTCATGCTATCTATGATATGAATGCAAAGCACTTCCTTTGCGAACTTGCCGAAAGGGTCGAAGATTTCTCCTATAAAAACGGAAGGAAGTTTTATCTGATAGCAGAAAGTAATTTGAATGATGTGAAAGTTATACAGCCCAGAGAATCGGGAGGCTATGGGCTTGATGCCCAGTGGTGTGACGACTTCCATCACTCCCTTCATACACTGCTTACGGGTGAGAGAACGGGTTATTACATGGATTTTGGAGGAGTGGGAGACTTTGTGAAGGCTCTGGACGAAGGCTTTGTCTATTCATGGCAGTACTCTCCATACCGGAAAAGACACCATGGAAGCTCTTCTGCGGATATACCTGCCGATCAGTTCATCGTATTCTCACAGAATCACGATCAGGTTGGCAACAGAATGTTTGGCGAGAGATTGGCAAGACTTGTATCATTCGAGGCTCTGAAGCTTGCAGCAGGCGCTGTGCTGCTCTCTCCATACATCCCACTGATTTTTATGGGTGAAGAGTACGGTGAGGAGTCACCATTCCTCTACTTTGTCAGCCATTCCGACCCGGATCTAATAGCAGTCGTGCGGGAAGGACGAAAAGCGGAATTTCAGGATTTTAAATGGCAAGAAGATCCTCCAGACCCACAGAGTCCAGAGACCTTCCTCCAATCCAGGCTCAGATGGGAGAAGAGAAGAGAGGGCAGACACAAAGTTCTCTTGGAGTTTTATCGGCGGCTGATTCAACTGCGAAAAGGAATCCCTGCCCTTTCAAATCCCGACAGGAAGAGCATAGAGGTATCCGGACTGGCAGAAGAAAAACTCATTTTTCTTCACAGACGGTGTGATGAAAGTTATATGTTCTGTATTATGAATTTCCATGAAGAAAATATCGTCTTTCATGCCCAACTCCCGAATGGAAGCTGGAAAAAGATCCTCGACTCTTCGGATGAGATATGGGGCGGTTCCGGTTCTTCACTTCCCGGAATAATAGAGCCGGGACAGGAGTTAACCATAAGACCGCTTGGTTTTGCATTATACGAGGCATATATATGAACCGCTATATCTGCATCCACGGACATTTTTATCAGCCTCCGAGGGAGAATCCATGGCTGGAAGAGGTTGAACTGCAGGATTCGGCTTATCCATATCACGACTGGAACGAACGAATAACAGCAGAATGTTATGCTCCAAATACAGCTTCCCGCATCCTTGATCCCGATAAAAGGATTATAGATATTGTCAACAACTATGCCAGAATAAGCTTTGATATTGGACCAACGCTCTTCTCCTGGATAAAAATGCATCATCCTGATATTTATCAGGCGATAATCGTTGCAGACAGGATCAGCCAGGAACGTTTTTCAGGGCATGGTTCAGCCATCGCACAGGCTTACAACCATATAATCATGCCGCTTGCCAGTAGCAGGGACAAACGAACACAGGTAATCTGGGGAATAAGGGATTTTGAGTACCGTTTTAAAAGGAAGCCGGAAGGGATGTGGCTTCCGGAGACGGCTATCGATCTCGAAACGCTGGACATACTGGCTGAGCATGGAATTGGGTTCACTATTCTAGCGCCGCGCCAGGCACAACGGGTGCGAGAGATAGGCAAAGAAGAATGGGGGGATGTGAATGACAGAGAGATCGATCCCAGAATGCCTTACCTGTGCAGACTCCCATCCGGAAGGACAATCAATCTATTCTTCTATGACGGTCAGATAGCACAGGACGTTGCCTTCGGAGGTCTCTTAAACAACGGCAAAAGCTTTGCTGATAGGATGATTGGCGTTTTTTCAGACATGGAAGAGCCTCAGCTCGTCCACATAGCCACAGACGGGGAATCTTATGGTCACCATCATCGTTATGGGGACATGGCACTGGCATGTGCCCTGCACTACATCGAGTACGGCGAGCGGGCTGACCTCACCAACTATGCGGAATATATGGAGAAGTACCCGCCCACCCACGAGGTGGAAATCATTGAGAACAGTTCCTGGAGCTGCGCTCACGGAGTTGAGCGGTGGAGGGGTGATTGCGGATGCAACACACTTGCCAATACCGGATGGAATCAAGGATGGCGAGCCCCCCTTCGTGAAGCGATGGACTGGCTCAGGGATAATCTTATTCCGATTTATGAGGGGGAGATGGCTCTATATGTACAGGACCCATGGCAGGCAAGGGATGATTACATCAAGGTTATTCTCAACAGGTCTGCTCAGAACGAGGTTGTTCTCGACGGGTCTGTTCAGAGCGTAGAGTCCTTCCTTTCAAGGCATGTATTAAGAGAGCTTTCAGAGAAAGAGACCGTGAAGGTTCTGAAACTTCTCGAGATGCAGCGCTGCGCCATGCTCATGTACACGAGCTGCGGCTGGTTCTTCGATGAGATTTCAGGTATCGAGACTGTTCAGGTGATGCGGTACGCTTCCTGCGCCATGCAGCTTGCAAGAGAGGTTGGAGGCGAGGATCTGGAATCTGACTATCTTGATATCCTCAAAAGAGCAGAGAGCAATATTTTAGACTTTAAAAACGGCGCCGGGGTCTGGGAAACTTTTGTAAAGCCTGCTGCCCTCGATCTCCTCAAGGTTGGGGCGCACTATGCCATATCTTCACTATTTGAGGAATATCCGGAAACCATAAATATTTTCTGTTACACAGCCAGGAGCGAGATATATGACCTGAATGAGTCGGGGATACAGAAACTTGCCGTTGGCAAAGCCCGGATACATGCCGATATCACAGGAGAAGAACGGTTGGTATGCTTTGCAGTCCTGCATTTTGGAGACCCCAACTTAATCGGTGGGGTGCGCGAGTATATGGGCGATGATTGCTTCTCACTTATGCATCAGGAAATAACGAATGCTTTCGCGAAGAGTGACATTCCTGAAGTGATTCGTTTAATGGACAGTCACTTTGAAACGCACGGTTACTCCCTGTGGCGTCTCTTCAAAGATGAGCAGCGAAAGGTTTTAAACCAGATTCTTGAGCCCATACTAAGTGAGATAGAGGCTTCTTCCCGTCAGACTTATGAACGACATTACCCGATTATGCAGGTTATGAGGGATTTACAAATCCCCCTGCCGAAAGCCCTCGCCGCCACTGTTGAGTTCGTACTGAACACGGATCTTCGCAAAACGCTTGAAACCGAAGAACTTGATCTTGAGCATCTTCAAAAGTTGGTTGAAGAGACTAAAAAATGGTCATTTGAACTGGACAGGACCACTCTTGGCTTTGTCGCAAGCAAGAGAATCAATTCACTCATGGAAGAACTTTCCAGAACACCGGAAGATGTATCGCTGCTGGAAACCATAGAAACCATATTCAGGATGTTGAGTGCTCTCTCCCTGGAACTTGATCTGTGGAAGACTCAGAACATCTACTTCTCAATCAGCAAGCAACTCAACGGTGGAATGCGAGAGAGGGGAGAAAGCGGAGATAAGACTGCCACAAAATGGGTTGAGCATTTCAATAACCTGCAGGATTACCTCTACGTGGGAAGTGTATGATGCGTATCCCGGTTGCAACATATAGAATTCAGTTCAATCCTTCCTTTGACTTTCAGGCAGCAAAGAAGATTATCCCGTATCTGGCTGAACTTGGCATTTCCGACATTTACGCGTCCCCAATCTTCAAGGCGAGAAAGGGGAGCACTCACGGCTATGACGTGGTTGACCCGTGCCGGATAAATCCTGAACTTGGAGACGAGCAGGACTTCAATGAACTCATCAGAGAATTGAAGAATTATGGAATGGGATGGATACAGGATATCGTTCCGAATCATGTAGCTTACGATTATGAGAATCGGATGCTCATGGACGTCCTTGAGAACGGTGAGAGCTCAAAGTATCTTCATTTCTTTGATATAGTTTGGGATCATCCCTGTGAAAGCATCCGGGGAAAACTTCTGGCACCCTTTCTCGGGAGATTCTATGGGAAATCTCTGGAGGACGGGGAGATCCAGCTTAAGTACGGCGCTGCTGGTTTGTCTGTCAATTACTACCATCTGACACTGCCTTTGAAGATAGAGTCATATCTGACTGTATTCACCCATCAATTGAGCGCACTCAAAAGAACGCTCGGTTGTGATCACCCGGATTTTATCAAACTCCTCGGCATCCTGTACGTTCTGAAAACGCTTTCCACAGGAGAAGAGATGGATGAACGATATGACCAGATAACGTTCATCAAGAGAACGCTGTGGGAACTTTATACCGGAAACATGGAGATGAAAAGATTCATTGATACGAATGTACAGGCTTTCAACGGGGAAAAAGGCAATCCCGAGAGCTTCAATCTTCTTGATAACCTGCTTTCGGAACAGTTGTTCAGGTTATCCTTCTGGAAGGTTGCAACTGAAGAGATAAACTATCGCAGGTTCTTCAGTATCAATGAACTCATCTGCCTGAGGGCAGAGGATGAAGATGTATTTGATCGCACGCATGCCCTGATATTTCGGTTGATCGAGGAGGGGAAGGTCTCTGGTCTGAGAATTGATCACATCGACGGTCTCTACGATCCAGCAAACTACCTGAAGAGATTGCAAGAGAGAACAGGGGACGTGTATGTCATCGTTGAGAAGATCCTTGGCCCTGAAGAGGAGCTTCCATCCTTCTGGTCTATGCAGGGAACAACTGGATATGACTTCCTGAATTATTTAAATGGCATTTTTTGTAAAAAGAAGGGTGAAAAACAATTTAACAAGATATATTCTGATTTTACCGGCTTTAAAACAGATTATGATGATCTTGTGTCTGAGAAGAAAAGGCTGATCGTAGGAAAACATATGGCTGGCGATGTCGATAATCTTGCTCACCTCATGAAAGGGATTGCGGCTCGTTATAGGCATGGAAGCGATATCACACTATATGGTCTTAAAAGAACCATAGTGGAACTCATGACGCAATTTCCGGTCTATCGGACATACATAAACAGCGAAGTATTCCGTGACAGTGATCCTTCGTACATAAAAGAAGCTGTGAATAGGTCAATAGAGAGAGTTCCAAATCTATTGAATGAACTCGATTTCATCGAGAGATTCCTTCTTCTCAAGTTCGAGGATTATCTTGCCAGAGAAGAGAAAGAGCAGTGGATTCACTTCGTTATGAGATTCCAGCAATTCACCGGACCGCTGATGGCAAAGGGATTTGAGGATACCGTCCTTTACGTTTACAACAGGCTTCTGTCGCTGAACGAGGTTGGAGGAAGTCCTGATAAATTCGGCATCTCTTCAAAGGATTTCCATGCATTTGATAAAAGGAGGGCAAACCTGTATCCACATTCATTGAACGCAACATCAACCCATGACACAAAGAGAGGCGAGGATGTCAGAGCAAGAATAAATGTTCTCTCTGAGATTCCTCTGGAATGGGGGCGCAGTCTCAAACGGTGGAATGAGCTTAACAGAGGAAAAAAGAGAACTGTGAACGGGAGAAACGTTCCGGATGAGAACGATGAATATTTCATTTACCAGACTTTGATCGGTGCTTTTCCATTCTATGAAAACGAATATCCCGCGTTCATTGAAAGGATGAAAGACTACATCATAAAGGCTGTCAGAGAGGCGAAAGTTCGCACTGCATGGCTGAAGCCAGATACAGAGTACGAGGATGCCTGTATCTCTTATGTTGAAGAGATTTTACGAGAGGAGAATCAATTTCCGGAGGAGTTCGTTCCGTTTCAAAGGAAAGTCTCTCATTACGGAATCTTCAATTCGCTCTCCCAGACACTCATCAAGATCACGTCCCCTGGCGTACCGGACTTTTACCAGGGAACGGAACTCTGGGATCTCAATCTCGTGGACCCTGATAATCGCAGGCCCGTTGACTTTAGAAAAAGGGATTCATTGTTGCGTGATGTCAGCGGCAGAGCACAGACAGATATTCTGAAACTGATCACTGAGTTACTCGCAACCAGAGAAGATGGCAGGATCAAGCTCTTTCTGATAAACAGGGCACTTCAGGCAAGAAAGGAGAGAGCAGAGGTTTTTCAGAAGGGCTCGTATATCCCGGTTGAAGGGGGTGGAAGATTTAAAGAACACATCGTCGCATTTGCAAGAAACCATGAGGATGACTGGACGATCACAATCACGTCACGACACCTGACCGCTCTTTTGAAGGAAGGAGAGCTTCCCACTGGCAGGCAGGTCTGGGATGATACCCATATTCTTCTTCCAAAAGGCGTTCCTGCTCTATGGAAGGATGCCATCACAACGCAGGTGATCGAAGGCAGGGAAACTCTGCTGATAGGTGATGTACTCAAAGATTTCCCTGTGGCTCTGCTCATGAGCGAGGAGGAGGAATGTTGAGAAGAGGAAGCGGTATACTCCTGCATATAACATCCCTGCCCTCACCCTCCGGTATCGGGGATCTGGGGCCGTGGGCTTACAGGTTTGCGGACTTTCTTGCTGAGACAAAGCAGGGCTTCTGGCAGATCCTTCCCCTGAATCCCACAGACCCGGTTTATGACAACTCCCCATACCACAGCATATCTGCTTTTGCGGGCAATTCACTGCTGATCAGCCCTGAACTCATGGTCAGGGATGGTTTGCTTGATAAGACGGATATAAAGCCCCTGCCCAATTGTGAAAAGGTCGATTATGACGCAGCGATCGCACATAAGAGAAAGCTTTTTCATCTGTCATACGAGCGTTTTAAAGAGAGAGGAAACAATTACGAGTATGAGCGGTTCTGTTCTGATAACGCCCACTGGCTCGATGATTTTGCACTGTTCATCGCGCTCAAATCCAGGTTTCATGGAAAAACATGGAGCGAATGGCCCGATGAAATACGTGATAGAGAACCTGAAACGTTGAAATCGCTGAAAGAGGAAGAGGAGCTTTGCGATAGGATCGGGATTGCGAAGTTTCTTCAGTATATCTTTATTCAGCAGTGGAATTCGCTAAAAAGTTATTGCAATCAGAGATGCATCCATATCATCGGAGATATACCCATCTACGTGGATTATGACAGTGTGGACCTCTGGACCAATCCGGAGATATTCAAGCTGGACGATTACAAGAAGCCTTATGTAGTCTCCGGCGTGCCGCCCGATTACTTCAGTGAAACAGGACAGCTCTGGGGCAATCCTGTTTACAGGTGGGATGTTTTGAAGGAGCGGGGGTACGACTGGTGGGTTCAGCGTCTGGAACATAACCTGAAATTGTTTGATTATGTGAGGATCGATCATTTTCGAGGGCTTGTGGCATACTGGGAGGTTCCGGCAGGTGAAGAAACTGCCATTAATGGAGAATGGATTGAGGCTCCGGCAATGGACTTCTTCGATCAACTCACCAGAAAATTCATAAGCCTGTCAATCATTGCCGAGGATCTTGGACTTATCACTGCGGATGTGAGGGAGATCATGCATATTTTTGATTTTCCTGGCATGAAGGTGCTTCTATTCGCATTTGGCAGTGATATGCCCACGAATCCTTACATAGCTCATAATGTCGTTAGAAACTGCGTGTTATACACAGGGACTCATGACAACAATACGGTGCGGGGATGGTTTGAGAAGGAGGCAACACCAGAGGATAAGGGGAGGCTGTTTCAGTATCTGGGACGGGAGGTGCCGGTCGAGGAGCTTCACTGGGAGTTAATCAGGCTTGCCATGATGTCGGTTGCAAATCTGGTCATAATACCCATGCAGGACATTCTTGGTCTGGGCGGGGATGCCCGGATGAACCTGCCAGCCACATCGGATGGGAACTGGAGGTGGAGGCTCTTGCCAGATCAGTTGACGTCTTCTCATGCCAGAAAACTTCTTGAGATGACTGAGATTTATGGGAGGGCATAATTGTAGCCTGCCAGAAAAATTATCTGAAAGATCCTTATGATCGATGTTGTGTGCAACTGCATGTTATAAGAGCCATGAAAGCAAAAACATTATTTGACTTGTATCCGCAAATATATTATCTGAATGAGGATGAGATGGATGGCGAGGGGTAATAAAGAAGAATCTATTCGGATTGCTCTTTTCAGCATGGAGATCGGTATAGATCATAAGATGCCGACCTACGGCGGAGGGCTTGGGATTTTAGCAGGTGATATCTTAAGGTCATGCGCTGATATGAGGGTCCCGATTGTGGCGGTCACACTCGCCATTAATAAAGGCAGTCTATTTCAGAGATTGGATGATGAGGGCAATCAAATCGAATTGCCGGCGGATTGGAGGATCGATGATTTCACAACACTCATGGCACCCAAGGTGTCTGTACCTATTGAGGATAGGGTAGTAAAAATTCAGGCGTGGAAATACCTTATGACCGGCATAGGGGGCTATCAGGTACCAGTGTACTTCCTTGATACCAATCTCTTTGAAAACAGCACCTCTGACAGGGAGATCACCTATTATCTCTATGGGGGTGATGAGAGATACCGGTTGTTACAGGAGATAGTTCTCGGAATCGGCGGTGTGCGCATGCTCAATGCGTTGGGCTACACAAACATCCGGAAACATCATCTGAATGAAGGGCACTCCGCATTAGTCACTCTGGAACTGATAAAGAAGATAAAAGAGGACAATCCGGAATATAAACATGAGCAGATCATCGAGTCGGTGCGTAAAAAGTGCATCTTTACAACCCACACCCCGGTTCAGGCAGGTCACGACAGGTTCCCGGCGCAACTGGCAAAGAGCCTTCTCAGAGGATTTGGAAATGGCGAAATAGATGAGATCTGTCATGGAAATGAATTGAATATGACCTTGCTCGCACTGGAGTACAGCGAATATATAAACGGTGTGGCAAAGAAGCATGGAGAAATCTCCAGGAATATGTTTCCAGGTTACCCAATCGATTCGATAACCAACGGTGTGCATCATGTATTCTGGACATCAGAGCCATTCCGTAAGTTGTATGATACGTGTATCGGTGGTTGGAGGAAGGATCCATTTGATCTGAGATATGTGGTCTCGATACCAAAAGAGGAGATTATACTGGCTCACGCAGAGGCAAAGAAGAGGCTGATCGATCTTGTAAACGCAAGGCACGGTATAGGAATGGATTATGATACCTTCACACTCGGTTTTGCAAGAAGGGTTGCAATGTACAAGCGAGCCGATCTTATATTCAGCAATCCGGATAGACTGGTAAACATTGC
Organism: Methanosarcinales archaeon; assembly: GCA_021159385.1. Lineage (GTDB taxonomy): Archaea > Halobacteriota > Methanosarcinia > Methanosarcinales > Methanogasteraceae > Methanogaster_C. Next base: position 9,430 of record JAGGRW010000148.1, on the reverse strand, counting down.
GAAGAATACAGGACCGATCCAGATCATCCTTGCAGGTAAAGCGCATCCCAGTGATATAGAAGGAAAGGAACTGATAAAAACTATCTTTGGGGACATAAAAAGGTTAAAAGATGATATAAAGGTTGTATTCCTCGAAAATTACGATATGGAACTTGCGAAACTGATCATCCCTGGTGTGGATGTCTGGCTCAATACACCAAAGAGACCTCTTGAAGCATCAGGCACGAGCGGGATGAAAGCGTCTCTCAACGGCGTTCCCAGCTTGAGCATACTGGATGGGTGGTGGCTGGAAGGCTGCATAGAGGGTGTGACCGGATGGGCGATTGGATCAGTTGCAACGGATCAATCGGATGACTCAAAGGACGCGGAAGACCTTTATGACAAGCTGGAAAGGGTGATACTGCCGATGTTCTATAGTAATGGGGGTGCATGGGCTCAGATCATGCGATATACAATCGCATTCAATTCCTCTTTCTTCAATTCGCATCGAATGGTTCAGCAGTACCTCCTGAATGCGTATTTTCCTTAAAAGAACCAGTTTCGCAGCACAGCGGATGCTATAATAATGGTCAGTATGCCAATCGGGATGCTTTTCCTCCGACTTCAGGATGAATCAGTGGATACACCGTTGAGGAGGTGGTCGTCTACATCGACACTCTCATCGATGACCTCGATCTCCTTTTTAGAAACTTCTTATCTTCGTAGGGTCACTCAAAATTAACATCACAATCAAATGATAAAAAAGTAACAGAAGAAAAAACGGATAGGTTTATGTGAAGAAGAACGCATGATCATGCGCAACCAAAGTCGGAGGTAGTAAAAATGTACAGAAGATGGTTAGATCCACTCGAAGAACTGCAACGGATGCAGGAATGGATGGGCAGAGTCGTCGGCGATATTGAACCAATCACAGCCGGTAGATTGCTGCCAACAAGGGCAGGTGAGGTGACCGCGGAGACTGTAGCCCCATCTATAGACATACAGGACACAGAAAGCAAGATTCTGGCAACTGTAGACATCCCGGGCGTTGAAAAGGGGGACATCACCCTCAATGTCCGTGGAGACCTGCTCGAGATAACGGCAGAGAAGACAAAAGAGAAGGAGGAGAAGGGTGAGGGGTATATCCGAAGAGAACGCGGCTACACCAAATTCTACCGGAGAATCCCCCTGCCATCTGAGGTTGACCCGAACAATGTTGACGCCACATTGAAAGATGGGGTGCTGCGGATCGAGATGGCCAAGAGCGCACTTCCGGAAGTTACGAAGATCGAGGTGAAGTAATTCTTCACCACCTTTATTTTTTATGGCATATCACTATAACGTCCAGCCATTCTACACGTCATTTTCACAAACTTTTCACAAAAGTTTGATGGCTCCGCCGACGCTCCGCATTCAAAAACTGGTCTCGACCCGAATGCCGTATTATGAGATGGAGCGAGCGCATGTCGGCCAGTAATCTGCGGATCGGTATCTTTGCATGGGAGAGTCTGCATTCGGTCAGGGTTGGCGGAATTGCGCCGCATGTGACCGATCTATCAGAGATTCTCGCACGTGAAAACGAGGTTCACATCTTCACAAGAATCGGCGACAGATCCGAGTACGAGGTGATAAATGGGGTGCATTACGAGCGTTGCGCGCATGATCAGTCGGGAGGAATCGTCGATCAGATGAATGCGATGTGTGGGGCGATGGTTGACAGATTCTACGCGGTAGAGGACGCTTTCGGGAAATTTGACATCATACACGGGCATGACTGGCATCCGGTTCCTGCCCTTGCTGAGATTAAGAGAAGAAGCGACATTCATTTTGTTATCACGTATCACAGCACAGAGTGGGGAAGAAACGGGAATTGTCACTCGGATTCATGGGAGTCAAGGGAGATCGCGCATAGAGAATGGCTTGCTGGCTATGAGTCATCGGCGGTGATCACGACATCCGGGCAGATGCAGAACGAGATCAGGAATTTATACCAGATTCCGGATGAGAAGATCAAAATCATTGGAAACGGGGTCATTGCGTGCCCGAGGCTTGCGATCGATCCGGGGCGGGTCAAGGAGCGGTATGGCATCCACCCGCTTGCGCCGGTCGTCTTCTTCATCGGGCGGATGGTTCACCAGAAGGGCGTGGATCTCTTGATCGAGGCGATACCGCATATACTTCGCCATCGCTGGGATGTCAAGTTCATACTCGCAGGAGAGGGCGGCAGCAAGCGAAGATATGAGGAACTCGCACGAAGACTCGGCGTTCATCAGTCGTGCAGATTTCCAGGGTATATATCAGATTACGAACTCAAAAAACTGATGAATGCCTGCGATCTCCTGTGTGTGCCGAGCCGCAATGAGCCGTTTGGAATTGTGGTTCTTGAGGGGTGGAGCATCGGAAAGCCGGTTGTCGGAACCACGGCTGTTGATATCATCGATAATTTCAAGGATGGAGTCAAAGCATATCCCTATCCGGAGTCGATCGCATGGTGCATCAACTACATGCTTGATAATCCTGATCTGATGAAAAAGATGGGAGAAACGGGAAAGAAAAGGGTGGAAAAATTCTACACGTGGGGTCACATCGCTAAAAAAACGTTTGAAGTGTATGAGAATGTTTTGCGGGACTTGTGAGCACACGCAAGGTTTATGATGTATGGAAATGTGATATAGCACCATAAAGATTGGTTATTTTGTCTGGGAGTACCCACCGCGGATCGTTGGGGGTCTCGGAACCTACGCACAGAACATGGCGCCGATCTCGTCAGGAAAGGGCACGATGTCACGCTATTTACGATCAATCCGGGCGATCTGTTGACGAGTGAGGTCCATCAGGGGGTTGAGATACACCGACCAAAGATCATTGACATGTCGGATGCGTTCCCGCTTCTCGTTGCAACGGACCTCAGAAACTGGGGCACAGGTCTCAAATTCTTTGCAGATGTCTTCGCATACAATCTCTTAAGCGCGACCAAGTTTGTGAACGAACTCGTGAAGAAATTATTGAAGCCATCAGGGGTGGTAAACTACAGTACCGCATCAATATAGTTACCTAAAACGTCCCTGAAACAGCTCCCTCAGTGCATCATAACCGAGTTCGCCCAGATCATCGACAACAACATCTGCGCCCGCCTCGACAAACGCCGCCCGCTCTCCGATGCGCCGCACTCCGACGCCGAACATCCCGTTCTCCTTACATGCGGCGATTCCCGACGGCGCATCCTCGAATACGACGTAACGCCTGATCCTGCCGCCGGAGAGTTTGTGCAGACTCATGGCTGCGCTTGCGAAGATCTCTCTCTTGCCCATACCGTCCAGCCCGGACGCGTCCACATCAAAGACCGAGTACAGTGTCTCGTGCTCGTACTCTTTTCCGATGATCCTGGAGACCTTATCGCGGGTTATGTTTGAAATCAGGTCTTTCGCGTTCTTCGATGCCGACGCCATCGCCTGCAGAACGCCCCTCTCGTTTGCTTCGACCGCGAGCGCAATCGAGCTCTCAAAGACTTTGAACCTGCCTTCAGCAACCATTCGCTTGAATAACTCGTTCTTCTGTGTGCAGTACCGCTCCAGAAGTTCATTCCTCGCGGCGTCAGTCTCTGCTCTGAACCGTTCGTACACTCCGAAATGATCGAGGACTGCGTTACCACCCTCGTATCTGGGCCTACCTGATACGTGATCGGAGTAGAACTCCGAATCGAGCCTGCCAACCGGGACGCCCCACTCCGGCATCTCTGCGGTGAGCCGCCACGCCATCTCGTGCGGGCTATCAACGATGACCCCGTCAACGTCCCAGATGAAACCGACTTCGCGCTCAAAATCAATCGTCGTCGCCATATTCAATCACCCTCGTCTCGTTTCCGGATAATTCATGAATTGCGCCGCCGATTTCAAGTGACACCGGGAGATCTCCTGCCGATCCGGCAGATATACCAACTTCGTTTCTCGAGATGTCAAATTTCAGTCTTGCGCCATGCCAGCACAGATTAAACCGGAGTCGAATCCACTCATCCGGCAATCTCGGATTTACTGCGAGAACGCTCTCTTTCATGCGCACGCCAGCGAACCCGAAGACAACCGCCTGCCAGACGCCACCCATCGACGCTGAATGGATGCCGTGATGCGTATTTCCGTAATTGCCCCCGAGATCGCCGTAGAGGGCATATTTGAAGTACCGGTATGCCGCATCTACATCCCCGGTCTCTGCGTAGAGGATCGCATGGATGGGCGGGCTGAGGGAGGACTCGTGAGTGGTCCTGCGCTCGTAGTATTCCAGATTTGTCCTCTTCACATCGAGCGAAAAGTCATCGGAAAAGAGGTGCAGGAGCATGACAACATCCGCCTGTTTCACGAGTTGCGTCTCCTGCACGCGGTCCATGAGCGCAGCATCAGGGTACACTGGCATTCCCATCTCATTTCGCTCACTGAGTACCGTGTTATCCCGCTTGAAGTACCCCTCAAACTCCTCGATCATGCCGTCGTCCCGAACCGCAAAATCGATCTCGTCTGCGATCCTCTGCCACTCCTGCAACTCGTCCATCGTCGGTTGTGGCTGCGGAAGTGTGATCGCGGGATCATTGCAGAGCGAAACCGCACAGCGGAGGTTCCATCCGGCTATGTAGTTGGTGTATGCGTTGTTGTTGACGCACTCCTGATATTCGTTCGGACCGATCACCGCACGTATCTCGTATCTGCCGGTCCGGTCGTTCCTGACCCCCCTGCTCGCCCAGAACCGTGCGGACTCGAGTATGATCTCAGCCCCGTACTCCGACATGAACTCGCTGTCTCCGGTCGCCATGTAGTACTGGTACACCGCATACGCGACATCGGCTGTGATGTGGTGCTCACGCTCCATCGTATGCACCATAATGAGATTTCCTGCCTTGTCGAACCAGTCCCCTGGCGTAGCCTCCTCCCCGGTGTCTGCTGACTCCCATGGGAAGCGTGCGCCCGCAAAGCCGTACTCCCTCGCGTTCTTGCGCGCCGCGGGGAGCCTGTGGTACCGGTACAGGAGGAGGTTTCTTGCGACCGCGGGGTCAGTGAAGGTGAAGAACGGGAGCACAAAGAGTTCGGTATCCCAGAAGACGTGCCCTCCGTACCATTCGGCTGTCAACGCCTTCGGTGCTATACTCACCTGATCGTCGGAGTCGCTGCCAGCGATTAAGAGGTGGTAGAGGTTGAAACGAAGCGCCCTTGAAACGTCGCAGTCTGGACCCTCACCACCCCTCTCGCCATCACCTGCGCCCGCACACTCGATTGCGATATCCGCTGCCTCCCACGTCCGGTTCCATGAATCGATGTGCGCTTCGAGCAGCCTGTCAAACCCGATCTCGCTGCTCCTATTGAGCGCGTTCAGGCTCGCATCCCTGATTTGCTCCCGCGGAAGATCGCGGGACGTGTAAACCGAAACGATCCGGTCAACGGTGTAAACCACTCCCTTCTCGGCTCTGAAATGCACGTTTTCTGTGAACCTGTCGTCGCACCACTCCGACGTGCGGACGACATCAACGACGACGTCGGATTTGTCAGACTCAGCAACCTCGTCATCGCTGCGCCGCACAGAGAGCTCAGCTGCGTACGATACCACGATTCCGAAATCCTTTGTCATGACAGAGAGGTAACTGGCATTCCCAATCCGGTCCTCCTCGTCAGTCATGTAATGTTTGACTGTGGTGCCCATCTCGGGTCTGATGTTCATAGTCGATGCATCGATCCCGCTTTTTACGAGAATGTCGATATCAGAATCGTAAGAGACAAAAGAGACCCGCATCATGGCGATATGCTTGTCGTGTGCGCTCAACGCACGCACTGACCGGTATCCGTACCGCCCGGAATATGATCGGTACTCAGTCTCCCTGAAGAGGAGCCCTTTTCTCATGTCGAGGGTGCGCTCGTGGCTGACAACGTCCATCCGGTCAACAGCAACAGGCGCACCGTCTGCGTAGATCTGAAAATCGAACGGATTCGGGAGATTCACGATCTCAACGGTCTCCGCGGCCGATTCATCGAAGACGCCAGCGACGTAGGTCTGCGGTGTGGCGCCAGCCGGACTCTCCTCGAGTGCGCCACGAATTCCGATGTACCCGTTCCCGAGTGCGAGAATCGATTCGCGATCGCCCTGTCTGTGCTGATCCGGCGTGTCCGGCACCCAACCCGACTCCCTGATCAGCCACTCGTCATCCGATAGTGGTATTTGCGGAAAAGACATTGGTATTCACTCTGTCAGCAATTTTTTATAAATATTTTCATAACCGGTGACCATCGCGTCCGCACTGAAATTTTTCTCTGCGTACTCCCGGCACTCGCTGCGCCTGATCCTGGAAACCATCCGCACACGGTCAAGAAACTGATCGAAGTCGTCTGCAAGATACCCGTTCACGCCATCCCTGATCAGTTCGGGAGCAGCACCGCGCCTGTATGCAACAACCGGGGTTCCACATGCCATCGCCTCGATCATGACGATTCCGAACGGCTCGTCCCACTGAATCGGATAGACGAACGCGGCAGCATTTTTGAACAATCTCTTTTTGTATTCGTCGTCAACCTCTCCGAGATACCGAATCCTGTCGTTCAAGTGCGGTTTTACCATCTTGTTGAAGTACTTCCACTCGTGCGGCTCGGACGCCTTGCCTGCGAGGATCAAACGCATTCCAAGCTCTTCTGCGACTTCGCACGCTACGTGCGGCGCCTTCTCCGGATTGAACCTGCCCACGTAGAGCAGATAGCCATCGCCATCGCCCCCGTCAGAATAGGGATATTTGTCTATCTCGATTGCATTGTAGACGTTTCCAGCGTAACTGATGTTTGGAAGGCACGCTTGCTGGAATTTGCTGATCGTCACAAAATGAACGTTCGTGTTGCCGGGAAAGAGGCTGTAAAACTTCTTGTTCGGGTCGTTGATCGGACCGTGGATCGTGTGCACGACCGGAATATTCACGAAGCGCCAGCTTGCGAGTCCTTCCTTCCATGTGTTGTCGTGCACGATGTCAAAGTCGCCATCTCGCGCAATCGCCATGTACGAGCCGACCGAGTGCGTGATCGCTGTGTTCAGGCATTCGGATTGGGTCGCGGAGAGGACGTTGTACTGCTCGTGGTCAAAGATACTGTGGACTCTGGCAGAAGTTTTGGATTCCTTGACCGCGAAGAGAGTTACATCATGACCTCGTCCTACGAGTCCGTCCGCAAGCAGAGCAGCGATCATCTCGATTCCTCCGTACCGTTGCGGAGGTACTCTAATCCACGGCGGCACAACAATTGCAATCTTCACCACGGAAACCTCGATTATGTATTAATTCTAAAGATTGATATAGCTTAGGGTCTTTGGAGCCCATCCGAAAATCGCCAGCGCATCGACAAAAATCGGTAGTGTCCTATACAATGTATACAATGCGTAGTCCCGGTACCGACAGAAATGATATTAAAAGATCGGTAACAGACTACAGATACTGCCATGACATCAAGACGGCTGAACCTGATAAAAGAATCCGCGACGCTCGCGATAGCAAACCTCGCCTCTGACATTACAAAGCAGGGGCACGACGTTATCACATTGAGTCTCGGCGAACCGGATTTCGCAACGCCCGGGCACATCTGCGACTCGGTAATGCAGTCGATTCGCCGCGGCGAGACGCACTACACCCCGGCTGCCGGAATCCCTGAGCTGAAGAGTGCGATCGCAGAGAAACTCCGCACCGATAACGGAATTACGGTCACACCCGATCAGGTTCTTGTTACGCCCGGCGCAAAACAGGCGGTATTTGAGGTCGTGCAGGCAGTGCTTGACGAGGGCGACGAGGCGATACTGCTCGATCCGGCGTGGGTGACGTACGATGCCTGCATCAGGTACGCTGGCGCCCGCAGCGTGTGGGTTCCGACCGACAACGATTTCATGCCGCGGGAGGTCGGGGACTACGTCACAGAGAAGACGAAGCTGATAATCATAAATAGTCCGGGAAACCCGGCGGGTAGTGTATTTGACAGAAAACTCCTCGAAGAGGTGAGAGACATCGCGATCGACAACGAGATCATGGTAATCTCCGATGAAATCTACGAGAAGATCATTTATGGGAGAGTTCACATGAGCATCGGGTCGTTTGACGGGATGCAGGATCACGTGATCACGATAAACGGCTTCTCAAAGTCTTATGCGATGACTGGCTGGCGTCTCGGATACGTGGCTGCGCCGCCTGATATCATCAAAGCTGCGCTCAAGCTGCAATCGCACTCGGTGAGCCATGCGGCGTCATTTGTCCAGCATGCGGGAGTGACCGCACTCTCTGCGGGGCAGGAATCGGCTGATGCGATCGACGCAATGGTTGCTGAGTTCAGGGCACGGCGGGATATTCTGGTCGATGGACTCAGATCGATCGGGTTTGACTGCAAAAAGCCAGATGGGGCATTCTATCTCTTTCTGGACGTTGCCCCCTACGGTGGCGGGGACGTTGTCGCGAAGCTGCTGCTGCGAGAAGCATACATTGCAGTCACGCCAGGGTCTGCATTCGGACCCGGAAGCTCTGACTTCATCCGAATCTCTTATGCGGCGTCAAGGGAACGGATATACGATGCGATTGAGCGAATCCGCGATACCTTAATACCTTAACTATCGCTTGACCTGAACCGCGAGCGTGTTGAAGGTCGCGTAAACCCGGTTGCCGACTGAGAGGCGCATACCATCGAGTGCTTTTGACGGCACGTTCGCAGCAAGCTCGAATCCGCAGTCCAGTTTGACCTGTGTGATCGGGTTTGACCGGAGGATATCCACAACCGAGCCTTTCAGCTGGTTCTTTGTGGCATCATGATGGTTTTGCTTCTGCAGCTCGATGTTTCCAGGGTTTATGTGTAGCGTCACCCGAGAATCGACGCCGTAATCAGATATTGCCTCGATTGCAGCGTTTTTCACAGTTACGACTACACAACCATCATCGCTGGACGCGACTACTCCCGGAATCGCATTATCCTTTACGAATGCCGGAGCCTGAGCCTTCTTCGTGGCACGTCCCGCTCCAAGCGCAGAGATTCGGTGAATCATATCCATCAGAGCGTCCGCAGAGAACGGTTTGATGATATAATCCCGCGCACCAGCCTGCATTACCCGATCGATTGTGTCCGGCGATCCGAGCGCTGAGATTGCAAGAACATTGGCATTCGGATCGTACTCCTTGAGTGCCTTTGTCACCGCAATCCCGTCCATATTCGGCATCACGATGTCCATCGTCACAATATCCGGTCGCTGTCCGGACTCCGCAAGTTCGCGATACTTTGCGATCGCTTCCTTCCCATCGGTTGCGATCCCCACGATTTTATACCCTTCCGATGCCCCATACGCGTCAATGATCTCTTCGAGCATCTCACGCATGTACTCCGCATCATCCACGATCATAATCTTCTTTGACATCGCTAGAATATTGTGGCACAAAGTAAATAAATATATCAGTCCCCCCTACCACCCC
>JAGGRW010000018.1 GCA_021159385.1 Methanosarcinales archaeon | reverse complement strand
TTTGTGAAAAGTTTGCGAGTAAGAAATGCCCTCCGGGTGGGGTCAGCAGTTTTTAATTTCGGGTACGTGTTTAGCGCCCTCATCATCTGGAGACTGTTGAGACCCTGCTGCGACCACGTCGCCAGCACTGTCATGATCCGCTCATGAATTGACGTCCCTTTACCATTGCGCAAGTAGTCCCACGATCCAACGCTTCCCGATATGCCCAGCGATTTGTGCCCTTTCCGCTCTGTTATTGGTCGGCTCAACACCCGGATGAGAATTGATGTGACAGCTCCCAGTCATACAGGGCGGAATCGCCGATCACAGAACGACGATAGGTATAAAAGAGTGCCGACCGAGTACAGAGTAACGGATATGCCCCACAAATGCACCAACTGTGAACATGTCTTCGAGGATGGTTCAACCAATATCCTGAATGGTTGCCCGAATTGTGGATGGAATAAGTTTCTGTACGTGCCAGCGGAACGCAAGACCGAAGAAGCTCCTGACGAGGTGGCGGAAGCAGGAGCAGAAGAAAAAACGCAAGCAGAATCGCAAACGGACGGATCTGACACGGAATTGGAAGTGAAAGAGATGACTGTGGAAGCGAATCCTGATCTTCAGGTCGAATCGATCCGCATACTCGACAAAGGGTCGTATGAATTGAACCTTGAGGCATTGCTCGACCGGGAAGAGATTATCATGTCTATAAAAGAAGGTGGGCGGTATTTCATACACCTCCCTTCCGTCTTTGACAAGGGCAAAAAGAACCGATGAACCATCATGTTTTTATCGCATCGGATCGATCTGGTACGCGGATGAAATACAGTGCCGAGATCACAGTACAACTGAAGCCGGGCATACTTGATCCGGAAGGGGCTACGATACAACGTGCGCTTGCGCATCTGGGTTATTCCGTTGAGAGCGTCGGTACCGCAAAGAAACTGCTGATCGAACTGGAAGCAAGCGACATCGACGAAGCGAGGGGGGCGCTGGATGGAATGTGTGAAAAATTGCTTGCAAACCCTGTAGTTCACGATTATTCGATTGAGATACAATGACGTTTGCAGTCATCAGATTTGGCGGAAGTAATTGCGATCTGGACGTGTACCACGTCTTAAACGACGTTCTTGGTGCGCCCACTGATCTGGTATGGTATAAGGATCCCGTAGGCGAGTATGATGGGATCGTGATTCCGGGAGGGTTTTCCTACGGCGATTATCTGCGCGCGGGTGCGATTGCAGCCAGAACGCCTATTATGAACTCGGTCAAACAGTTTGCAAGCGTTGGCAAGCCGGTACTCGGGATATGTAACGGGTTTCAGATTCTTGTCGAGTCCGGGCTGCTTTCCGGCGCGCTCTCTACGAACGAATATCCGAAATTCTGCTGCAAATGGGTTGATCTGCGCATCGAAAAGACCGATACGACATTCACATCAAAATTCAAGAAAGGAGAGGTCGTGAGGATGCCGATTGCGCACAAAGAGGGCAATTTCTTTGCGGACAGCGATACGCTCAAGAGCATGAACCTGCATCAGAGGGTCGCGTTCCGGTACGTCGATTCGGAGGGGGATGCCACCGCCTCCGCAAATCCGAACGGCTCGGTCGAGAATATCGCCGGGGTTGTAAACAAGACAGGAAACGTCCTCGGAATGATGCCACATCCTGAGCGTGCCTCCGAATCGGTGCTTGGGGGGGATGACGGGTTCCGAATTTTTGAGTCGATGGTCGAGTACGCGGACCGTCTGTGAGTTTGTGTAATGGTCAGTCGGATACGCAACACCGCGAAAGATATAAATGCGGTATTTTTTGTACCTCGCGGCGACCATATTGCACGGGACGTCGGCAAGAGATAAAACCACAGAGGGGAGGGCGCGAAGGGGTACGGAGAGATCGTAGAAGATCGATTTAAAAACTCTCTGTCCTCTATGGTTAAACCCGGTGGTTTTTACCGCTTGTGTGGGATCGATTTGACCACGACAAAAACACAAAAAATCGGTCAGTTGCCATCCCCGATATCCGCATACTGGAGCGTCTTCTTGACGCCGTGCTCCAGATACTCGACCTCCTGAAGGTGCACGTATTCGAGCGCGCTCATCAACCTGTGCACCTGTCCAAGCGTGTGCTCGGGCACGAAGAGAATTGCCTTCTTCGGGCAGACCTCTGCACATACCGGAGCCCCACCGCACAGATCGCACTTAAAAGGCGTATCTATATCAGAATGGACAAAAATCGCGCCGTTGGGACAGGAATTGACGCACGACTGGCACGAGATGCATTTTTCGTCATCAATCACAACGACACCCTCCCGAACAGCGATCGCATCGACAGGACAGCTGTCCCTGCACTTCGGCTCCTTGCACTGCTTGCAGAAGATCGGCATTCGGATGACCGGGTGTGGATGCAGCGATATGATGCGGATTCTTGCTTTTTTCGGGTTGTTCGAACCGAATTTGTGGATGGCGCACGCCAGTTCGCACAACCTGCATCCTGAACACCGTTCCGGGACTGCGGTCAGCCGTTTCATGATCGTTTCTCGTGCTATTTTCGCTTGCCAACGTGTGCCTCATGCTACCTGTAGCCAGATCGGATCAAGCGCGCCTGCATATTGTTTCCCACCGAATGTAAATGCAACGGTCATATCGTGTATTGAAAACCTTCCGGATGCGGACGGTTTGACAGTCCACGTCTGTTTTGCGGTCTGTCCCGGCTCAATCGTTCCGAATTTCAGTTTCTTCTTATTCACTTTGACGCCGTCAGGAAACGCGGCAGTCACGACGACTCCTGTGTACTGCTGCTGGTTGAAGTTCTTGATCCAGACGTCAACAGTCCCCGCGCTGCCCGCGCCCATCCGCGAGGGCACGCATTTCACGAATCGTGAGATCTGCGTGGTCTGGATCATGATGCTGCCAGCGGCAACACCCTTGTTAGCCTTCTCCCTGCGGTCGATCAGGACGCCTGCCGCAAGCATCGCGAGAGCTGCTGGCAGAAGGAAGCCCGCGTTGTCTGTGATATAATCGAGAGGCGTCTTCTTGACAGGTCCTGTCGCAACCGGCTGTGGCATGGGATCTGTTGAGATTTTGGTTATCATCCACTTCCCGTCGATGTTTGTGACTCCGAAGTACTGGGTCACGTTCTCTTCGCCGATCTTGTTGTGCACGTTCTCATCGTACGTAGTCTCGGTGTAATTCGCAATCACAACAGCCTGATTTCCGGAAACTGCTGATGATAGATCAGCATTCTCAACCCTCTTGTTCTTTGTTCCCTCCACCCGGGTCCACGTCATCATTATGTATCCCTTCGATTGATACTTGCTGTCCACAACGAGCGACGCTGTGTTGTAATCGCTCGTGTTCTTCGCTTCCAGATACGTTCGTACGGTCGCAACTGCCGGATCATCCGGCTCAACGCATCCGGACCCCACAAGCCCCAGAAATACAAAGAGCGCAACCAACCCGCATCCAATGATCTTTTTTCCCATTATATTCCCCCATTGTGTTTCCCCAACAAAAGAAAAATGAGCGTCGGTGAGCCTTCGTCAGGGCATTCACCAACGTCTCATCCCTATCTAATTCCTATCTAATCTTCTATCGCTCGACTACTCTGATTTACTCGGACTTGAGCCACGGCATCATCGCACGAAGTTCTGCGCCGATCGTCTCGATCAGATGCTCCCGCTCCTGTCGTTCGAGTGCGTTCAGGACAGGGCGTCCCGCCTGGCTCTCAAGAACCCATTCCCGTGCAAACTCGCCGTTCTGGATCTTTTCCAGCGCCTCGTACATCGCTTCTCTTGAGAACTCGTTGATGATCTTCGGACCGACCGTGAGTCCGCCGTATTCGGCTGTGTTTGAGACGAGATTCCACATCCGCGGGAGTCCGCCCTCGTGGATCAGGTCAACGATCAGCTTCAGTTCGTGGAGCGTCTCGAAGTATGCGATCTCTGGCTGGTATCCGGCTTCAACGAGCGTCTCGAACGCGGCTTTGATCATGCAGGTGACGCCGCCGCAGAGATCGACCTGCTCTCCGAATAGATCGGTCTCGGTCTCCTCGGCAAACGTGGTCTCGATGACCCCCGCCTTCGTGCATCCGATTCCTCGGGCGTACGCAAGCCCAATCTCCTTAGCGGTTCCTGTCGCATCCTGGTAGACTGCAAGGAGTCCGGGTACGCCGTTACCCTCCTCAAACATCACGCGAACCATGTGTCCCGGTGCCTTTGGCGCAACCATGAAGACATCGACGTCATCCGGCGGTATGATCTGGTTGTAATGAATGTTAAAGCCGTGTGAGAAGACGATAGCGTTGCCAGACTCGAGTCCGGGCGCAATCGAGTCTGCGTAGACCTGTGGTTGTACCTCATCAGGTATGAGAATCTGGATGATGTCCGCATGTTCAGACGCATCCCCAATCGCCATTGGCTCCATGCCAGCTTCTTTCACCAGTTCCCACTTACGCTGTGTCGATGGATCGTCGCCCCCTCTGAGTCCGACGATCACGTTCACTCCGGAATCGTTGAGATTCTGCGCCTGCGCACGACCCTGATTACCGTACCCAATCACCGCAATCGTCTTGCCTTTGAGGACGCCCAAATCCGCATCCTTGTCATAATATATCTGCACCATATTGTATGCCTCACTGGTATTCGTTGGTCTGGAGGGTATTAATTCTTTTGAAGATTGAGGCTTTTCGACTGTTGGGTGTGGGTTCCCTCAAATCTCGTCCATCGCATGGCGGGACTCTGACCGGAATTGCGGAATTGCGGAATCGCGTGACTGCATCCAGACCATAACGCTTAAGTGTTTGGGGACTACAAAGCCATTGCTGAATAAATTCAGATATTAAAATCATATCGGGTGCGTAATCATCATGTCGTGGCAGTTGAGTGTTGTTATGATCTTTTTTACACTGGTCATGCTCACAGCGTACTTTCTGGCATTTGTGCCTGAGGAATGCCGCCGAAGAAAGCGCGGATATACGGCACGGCAGATCATCAACGGATATTGGCCCTACGTACTGGCAGCCGCTGTCGTATATGGGCTGATGCAGGCGCAGTTCCCATTGCAGCGGGAGCTGAACCTCTTTGTCAACTACGACTGCACCCATTACATTGAATATCTCGAAGGCGGTCTGGTTGCGGTGTTCCAGAGCTATACATACCCCGCCCTCACATATCTGATGACGTTTGTGTATCTGGTGCTCTTCTCGTCGGTTATGATCTTCACATTCCTGATACTCGCGTACACAGAGGAGATGACGGCTCTCAAGCAGTTTTCGCTTGTGTTCATACTCAACTACATGATCGCGTTCCCGTTTTACCTGCTCTTCCCGGTCAGGGTGACAGGCTACGCGCTCTCCAATGTTCAGCCGCTCATGTACGAACTACATCCGATGATCTACGAGGGCATAACCACAGTCGATCCGCTCGATAACTGTTTTCCGAGCCTGCACGCTGCGCTCATAGCAAGTGCGCTCCTGATCGTCCACACAACCAATCTCAAGAGGTATGAGGCGTTTCTGGCGTTCGCATTCTCTACAATCGTCTTTGCCACACTATATCTTGGGGTGCACTGGATAACGGATATCGTGGCTGGTATATTGCTCTCGGTCGTGACATTTCGCATCACGGAGACTTATGGAGCTCAGATCATGGATTGTGCGAATGCCGCTGCGGTGTCGATCGAGCGGTTGGTCGGAATCGAGGAGACGGTCGTCTGCACTGCGTGTGCGTGCAGGATCGTGGTCGTGCCACACATGCAATCTGTGAACTGCCCGCAATGCGGCGCTGTGATTGAGCATAGCGTGCTGTAAACCATAAATCCACAAATCCTAACGTTTTGAAGGTCTGCCCGAGCTACCCAATTTCCAGTTTGTTCCACCAGTCCCACTCCTCGACTCCGAAGAACTCCGAAGCTTCGTAGATGTCCTCGAAGAGGTGGTCGTGGGTGAAATACTTTGGATCGGTCGTTATCATCTCTGCGCCGACGCTGCCTTCTGCGGCGCTGATCGTGGGCTCGATTGCAAGCTTGCTCCCGCCGCGCAGCGGGACGATCACCCACGCATGACCGTATCCGTCCTGCCAGTTGTTCCTCGTTGCGATGTAGGCGGTTATGTTGTGGCATTCGAGCTTCCATTCGATGTACGCAGCCATCTCGGAGCAGTCGAATACAGAGCAGCTGTAGGGTGTGATGAAACCCTTGCCGAGCAGCCGCTTCACCTCGTCCCGGGTGTTCTGGAACCGCGGCTTTTCCAGATAATACGGATCAGGGATGTCTGTGAGATCGATCTCGTCAGATGTGGTTGCAGTCGCAGTCGCAGTCGCAGTCATGTTCCGGAGATCGGGCAAATCCGGGGGGTCCGGCGCAGGAGACACGAAATTGCCCGCCCCTTCGTTGCGAGTATCGATATTCTTGTTGAAACGATCGATGTTGTCGTAAAACGCGCCCAGATATGCGGTAACGTTTTGGATGTGGTACCGTTCGCTCTCGTAATCCCCTTCGGAAGCGTATCCGCACGCCAGATATAGATCGGACGCGGACTTTCCGATATTGCGACGAACCGCACGCAGAATCTCAATCTGCGCTTCGTAGTACTCCTGATCGGACTCTGTCAGTCGCGCATCCGCAACAAGACCCGCGAACGACTCGACCGACGAAGCGTATTCTTCATTCTGCAGCCCCATCCGCTCGCACTCTTCCTGACACTCCGCGTATTCGCGATCGTTGTAGGCGGAGATTGCGCGGTTCTGGGATGCGGTTATCTCTTTCAGGTGCTCTATGATCTCATTCTGAAGATCGGTCAGGTTAGCCAGATCGGCAGGATATGCGGAGGACTGATCGCCCACCACCCCATCTTCGTGGATGCAGCCGGAAGACGCGATCATGAGTGAGACCGCCAATGCCAATTCCAACGCCCGCGTCAATGCCGATACTGATGACGCAACCGTCCAAAACCATCTTCCGAAACGCATCATCTGAGTCGCTACCAATCGAGTCACTACCAATCACTTTGAACCAACACATTTAAAGATATTACATGGAACGTAAACGAGAGTACCATGCTTCCCACAGACCTCTCGGACCGCGTCCACGCTGGCGAATGTACAAAAGAGGACGCAACAGTCCTCACAACAGCGCCGCTTCCCGAACTCTTTTTCCTTGCCAACAAGCTACGCGCAGAAGCGGTTGGTGATACCGTGACCTACATCCGCAACCGAAACATCAACTTCACGAGCCAGTGCATCGGAACCTGCCGGTTCTGCGCATTCCGTGACCCGGATGGCTACCGGATGGATATGCCCGAGATCCTCCTGAAGGTGCGGGAGGCGGTCAACACCGGCGCAACCGAGATCTGCGTCCAGGGGGGGCTTCTTTCGGATATGCGGCTTGCGGACTACTGCGAGATTCTCGAATCGATCAAATCCGAGTTTCCTCTGGTCCATCTCCACGCATACTCGCCGATGGAGGTTTACCATGCGGCAAGGGGCGGCGTGGGCGTCAGAGACGCGCTCGATGCGCTGAAAGGCGCAGGACTTGACACGATGCCCGGAACCGCGGCAGAGATCCTTGTCGACCGTGTGCGTGCGAAGATATGCCCTGACAAGCTGAATACGGAAGAGTGGGCAGGGGTCATCAAAGCAGCGCACCGGATCGGAATCAGAACGACTGCAACGATCATGTACGGGCACATCGAGACTATGGAAGACCGGATCGACCACCTCCTCCTAATAAGGGAGATTCAGAAGGAAACGCGCGGGTTTACGGAATTTGTGCCGCTGCCGTTCATGCCGCACAACAACGAACTCGGAAGAGAGATGCTTGCGAATGGCAATTATGGCATCACAGGAATCGACGACCTGCGGATGCATGCGCTCGCACGCATCGTGCTACACACCCACATCAAAAACATCCAGGCGAGCTGGGTGAAGCTCGGACCAAAACTCGCCCAGTACGCGCTCCATTGCGGTGCAAACGATCTCGGAGGGACACTCATGGAAGAGAAGATATCGAAATCCGCAGGGGCAACGTCAGGCGAGTACATGTCGCCCGCGGAGTTCGACTGGATCATAAGGCGGGCGGGAAGGGTGCCGGTGGTGCGGGACACGCTCTATTCCCACCAGCAAACTTTTCACAAACAAACTTTTCACAAAAGTTTGATCAAAAACTGCCCTCCGGGCGGGGCAAGGGTATAATGGCTGACAATCCACCTGCAAAAAACGACTCTCAAATCCTGATTTACCAAACGGAAAGCGGTCAGACTAAACTGGAAGTCCTGCTCGATGATGAGACGGTCTGGTTGACGCAGAAGTTGATTGCGGAGTTGTTTCAGACAACGACCCCCAATGTCAATATGCACATCAAGAACATTTTTGAGGAAGGGGAACTTGATCCCGATTCAGTTATTAAGGATTTCTTAACAACTGCTGCCGATGGCAAAAATTACAGAACGAAATTCTACAGTCTGGACATGATAATCTCTGTGGGCTACCGGATAAAATCCCGTGTTGCCACCCGTTTCCGCCAATGGGCAACCCAGCGGCTGCGGGAGTATATTGTCAAGGGTTTTGTTCTGGACGATGAGCGGCTGAAAAACCCGGATCAGCCATTTGATTACTTCGATGAACTTCTGCGCCGTATCCAGGACATCCGCACATCAGAACGGCGTTTTTACCAGAAGATAACCGATATTTACGCAACAAGCATCGATTATGACCCGACAGCCAAAACCAGCATCAATTTTTTCAAGACCGTGCAAAACAAACTCCATTGGGCAATCACCGGCAAGACCGCAGCTGAAATCATTTATGGCCGGGTAGATGCCGGAAGAATCTCCCATGACGTGGCTAAGGAGCTGGCAGGAATGGAATACGAAAAATTCAACCGGAGACGCATACGATACACCGACTCAAAAGATAGCGATTTTGATAAGATTGTCAAACAGATAGAAAATCACAGATATCAGAATGGAGGAACAATACAATGACTAACGCAGCCGTTATCGGAGTCGTCGGCTACCACAACACCGGAAAGACGACTCTCATCTGTAAACTGATCGAGCGATTGACAGAAGAGGGCTATTCCGTGTCCACGATAAAGAATATCCCAAAAGAAGGATTCTCGATGGACACCGAAGGGAGCGACACATGGAGACACGGCAGATCAGGAGCCGGGCTTGTCGTCGCAAGCACGCCAGAGGAGACGTCATTTCTCGTCGGAGACGGGATGCCACTCGACGAGATTGTGCGGATCATGGACTGTATGATGTCTTCCGACCTGATTCTTGTGGAGGGGCACAAGACCGAGCCGATCCCGAAGATCGTTCTCGGCGAGATTCCAATCGAGAGCGAGAGCGAGAGCGATGTTCGCAGATATGATCCCGCCACCGACGACTTCGAGGAGCTATTCGGCTACGTAACAAGGACAATCGAGATTATGAGGGCGTACAACAGACTCCCGAAGATGGACTGCGGCAAATGCGGGTACGATGACTGCATGGGGATGGCAGAAGCGATATTTCGTGGAGAAAAGACCGTATCGGATTGCTTGATGCAGGGTGGGTTTGTGAGTGCGACCGTTTCCGGGGTAGAGATTCCGATGGGTCGTTTTGTTCAGGATATTGTGTCAAAGACGATCTTCGGGATGGTCTCGTCCCTGAAAGGCGTCGATTACACAGAGATCGATGCGGATATAGTAATTGAGATAAAACATGACCGAAGATAGACTGAGGATTGGAGTATTCGGATGCGGCGCAATCGGGAGCGCGATATGCCGTGCAATCGACGATGGGACGATCGATGCGGATATCGTTGCGATATGCGACCGAAGCCCGGAGGTTGCGCACTTCACTGATTCGCTTGCCAGCCACCCCATGGTGATGGGAATCGCCGAGATGGCGAAGTCGGTTGACATCGTTGTCGAGGCTGCATCACAGGACGCGGTACGCAGGATCGCACCGATTATCCTCTCCGCGGGCTGCGATCTCATGATCATGAGCGTTGGTGCGCTCTCGGATGCGGAACTCCTCGACCAGCTGAAGGGTCTGGCACGGCGCAATGGGTGCAGAATCTACATTCCATCGGGTGCGGTCGCTGGAATCGATGGCATCAAATCAGCGAAATTGGGCGGGATTGAGTCGGTTGTTTTGACTACAAGAAAGCCCCCGTCAGGGTTTTCGGGTGCGCCTTATGTCGAGGAGCACGGGATTGATCTTTCGAAACTATCCGAGGCGACTGTGCTCTTCGAGGGGTCTGCCGCTGATGCGGTGAAGGCGTTTCCCGCAAACGTGAACGTGGCAGGTACGATCAGTCTTGCAGGGATCGGGTATGAGGATACGGTGGTGCGGGTCATTGCGGATCCTGGAATTGCGAGGAATGTGCATCAGATTGAGGTTAAGGGGAAGTTTGGTGCGCTTGTGGTTCGGACAGAGAATCTGCCGTCGCCTGCGAACCCGAAGACGAGTTATATTGCGGTACTGTCAGCGATCGCGACGCTCAAGAAGCTTACTGAGCCGGTGTGGGTTGGGACGTGAGAATCTCTGCCTGGGGCAGGAGGATGTTGGCAAAAACGAGCTTGGCTAACGAAAGATTATTTTAAGTGTGACGTTGAATGAACTACTATGATTTCGTTTGATCTGGCTGTCAACTTGACATGGCGTTATGCCACAACTCCAATTTTTCCGGATATTCGGGCCAGAAGTAGCAGACCTGTGACCCGAACAACAAACCCCCACAACACAGCCCGTACCCGCAATCCCTGCACTGCTCCTTATCATCCAGTTGCCCCCCACTCTCGACCTTCAATTTCACAGCTTCCTCAAGAACACGGTGCACAAAACTCCTGAGGTTCATCGCTCCGGTTGGGGTTTCCATAGCCCGGGTCGGCATGTTCAGCACGTTACGCAGTTCATGAAATTTAGGACACTACCGGATATTTGAGCAAGCACATTCAACATAAACTCATGAAAACCATTCCAAGCACCGGCACAGACACTGGCACAGACCGCGGATACGTACCCGGCAGATCGATCGCAGAGATCGCAGAAGAGTACCGGATTCCATTGGACTCGATAATCAAACTCGGATCAAACGAGAACCCATTAGGACCCCCGCCCGCAGCCGTGCGAGCCGTGACCGAACACGCATCCGGGATCAGCGTGTACCCGGAGAGCGACGCGTCTGACCTGCGCGATGCGATATCGGAGTACACCGGGCATCCCGCTGAAAAGATCGTTGCAAGCGCGGGCATGGACGGGGTCATCGACACCCTGATGCGGGTCTTGATGCCGGGAGATGCGATCATCCCGACACCGACATTTAGCTACTACGCGATCTCGGAACAGGCACATCACGGAACTCCGGTCTTCGTCCCGCGTGACAGCGACTTTGCAATCGATCCGCGGGACATACTATCGCAGGTGACTGATAAGACGCGGGTCGTCTTCCTCTGCTCGCCGAACAACCCGAGCGGGAACCTGATACCGGAGTCCGACCTCCGCACGATCCTCGAAGGGCTGGAAGGGAACAGCGCAATCGTCTTTCTCGACGAGGCGTACGTCGAATTCTCGAAAAAGAGCCTGATTCACCTTGTGCGGGAATACGACAATCTGGTGGTCGGGCGCACGCTCTCAAAGGCGTTCGGGCTTGCAGGTTTGCGGGTCGGGTATGCTGTCATGCCTGAGCGGATCAGGGAGCGGTACATGCGGTCTGCGACCCCGTTTGCGGTGAGCAGCCTTGCGACTGCGGCGGGCATTGCGGCGCTTGGCGACCTGGAGCACCTGAAACGAAGCGTTGATTTGGTGCTGGAGGGGCGAGAGGAACTGATGGAGATTCCGTTCCATACCTACCCGTCTGAAGCGAACTTTGTGCTTGTTAACGTCTCGCCGCACGGGTCGGGTGCTGTCTGCGACTTTCTTGCGGGAAGGGGCGTAATTGTGCGGGACTGCTCGTCATTTCGTGGTGCCGGGGATTCGCTCGTCCGGGTGAGCGTCGGGACCGCGGAGCAGAATGAGCGAGTGGTTGCGGCGTTTTCGGAGTTTCTCGAGGGACGACGACATTCAATTTCCTGAATTCGTGAGATCATCTCACCAAGCGAGCCGCCCTTGAGCACCCCATCCCGGATGAGCCCGTCCGTACTATTCCACCTGCCTTCGTAAACCGTGATGCAGCGGTATGGCGTTTCGGAAGTACTGACAACAGACGAGCATTTTCAACAGGTAGGATTCCGAACACTGTTACGAGCGGATGTGTGAGACCAGATGCAAAGAGGACATATCCACAGATTACAAAAAAGAACAGCGGCGCGGTCGACCCCATCGACGCCCCCGCCAGAACAGACCCCTATAGAAGATCGCGTTATCTCATACCACTTCTTGCATAAGACTCGGTACAGCCTTCTTCATCTCAAGACGCGCTTTTCCGAGATTGCCTGTTGTGGCAAGCACCACGCACGCCCAGTAATTCTCGTTGAGTGGGTAGATCACCACCCGCGACTTATCTGTCGTGATCATCATCTCGCTCACCGGACCCGGCTTGTTCGGGAAATCGTCCATCGCTCGCATACTCGATGAGAGTACCTGCGCGATGCTCGACGCAACACCATCTATCGAAAAGTTCGGATCGGTCTGCGATGATGCCACAGCGATCCCATCAAATCCCGCAACTGCGGTCGCTTTCGCGCCATCGACACTGTTTAGCAGTTCCTTTAATGTCCTATCCATAGTTGCCATATCGTTACCCTCCACTTATGTGTAAGATGTATATGTAAACCCCACCAATGCATACCACATATACACCTACACACAATGCTGTTACAAGTATATAACTATTTACATATACGCGTGTGTGTATAGTATGTAATTTACTTCCCAAACCATTATAAGCATTTCCACACAATGATGTGATTGGGGTATGCGAATTGGGCGCAACAGAGGATACTGCTACATCAGAATATAAGATAGATACCGAAGGTGTAATCAGACAGGCGCTCGTGGGGATGCTCATGATACCCGGAGTTATCACATGCAGCGCGTTCTCCGACGGCATCACGATCGAACGTGCTGACAGTACAGCAGACCCGGATCGGAACACGCTTGCAATCATCCACTCCCAGGATATGCTGAGTCTTGGCACACGCATCTTAAGAGAACTCAGTGAATCCATCCCGGAGTACGTAACGATCGAGTCAGACTCACTCAAGATGGTAATCTCACCGATCGATGATTCGGCTGGCCTTGTCACGGTCTGTGGCGCTGACACTGCGCTTGGCATGGTTAGATTGCAGATGAAGCATATAATCGAGGAGATAGCTCCGTATTTTGTTGTGGGTGATTGTGGATGATGATCCCGAGAGGCGCTCTTGCATCCGTTGATAATGATGCGGAGATCGCCTACCAGCTCGCCTCGCTCCTTGCCTCGGATCACTGCGGGTATGTCCGTTTATACATGGACGTAGGTCAGCAAGAGGGGGATTCTGATGCGAGTTTGGGGGATCAAGATATGATCGTTGTCGTTGAAGCCGGCTGTGTGGTTGCGGCGGTGTGCGGCGATCTTGCAGGGGATTCTGCGCTTGCAGCAATCATCGCTCTTGAAAGGCGTCCTCTGAATGTGTACCGGTACAGCGATTCTATTATGAAACTTGCGCGGAAGTGGCTATCCGGTGCGGACGCGTTTGTGCGACCGGAGATGAGCGCAGATGAGATAACCAGGATGGTGGAAGGGGTTATGCAGACACCCCTGCAGGATGATGCGGCAGGGGCGGCTGTGGCTGTGGCTGTGGATGCGGAGATGCCGGACACAGTAGAAGAGGTTCTGGCATCGCCAGCATACGTCACAGTCGCAGAACCCGGAATCGGGGATCTTGCCGGGTCAGACGAGGTTGAGCGATGCGAGATTGAGATAGTAGTCACACACGAGAACGTGCCCGTTTCTGATGCGGAGGTGATCATAAACGATATCGCGCTCCATACTGACACGGAGGGACGTGTTGCAAGCTGGCTTCGCACAGGCGTATACGAAGTTTCACTTGAGCTTGCCGGGTTTGCACCTGTCAGACGAACGATCGACCTGACGAGCGATGTGCACGAGTGTATCGAGCTTCTGCGCGAGTGCATCGCACTGATTCTGGTGAAGGCTCCTTGCGAATCAGGCGAAAGTCTTCCTGTGGAAGGTGCTCGCGTGACACTTGGAACCGATACGGCAGTGTCGGATGCGGACGGTACCGCCCGCTTCAACATACCTCCTGGCGAGTCCGAACTCTCAATTGAGGTGGACGGTTACGCGTCGATTCAGACGATTCTCGCGGTCAATACGGACAGTCATGCCGAGTTCGTATTGCAAGATATTGGGGATGCAGAGGCTTGCGCTGTCGATCTCTCGTATTTCAAGCAGATCGAGACCGATTTTGCGAAGATATCGGAAGATATCCTTGAATCGCGTGGGCTGTCCCATCTGATTGCGACCACTGGCTGATGTGATAGGATAGATTTAACATACTAAATATTATAAATATAATGGATGTGATGAATGTGATAAATGTGATAAATGTGATAAATATGATAAATATACTGAATGCGATGGACATGTCACTGTACACACAAACACCCTCGTGCGGCATACTGGTGGACATCGGAGAGTGGTTCGTTCAGTTGCCGCAGGACCTGATCGGACTGTATGTGGTAGTTGCGATAATACTCTTCGCGGTCCTGCTCGTGATCTACATAGCGATATTGATAAAGCTATTCAATCTATTCGCTGAACACGAGATAGCGATGCGGAGGCTCGTAAAGACGATGGCTGAACTGGAGAAGCGGAGGGCGGAAGATAGAAACACCGCGTCCAGAATCGCGGAGGACACCAGAGTGGATGCTGAAAAACTCCTCCGGAGGCTCGATGCAACAAAGGACGAACTCATTGGTCGATTCGATGATGCAACAGGAGGTGCTGCCGCAGAACCCGGACAGGGATATGCGCACACGGGCTTCGGAGTGGCAGGATTCCTATCCAGATGCAAAAACCTGCGACCGGATTCCGATGAGACCGAAGGGGTTTTAACAGCCGATCCGATCACGCAGGACAGAACAGATGCCCGGGAACTTCCGGAACCTCCAAAACCTCCGGAACCCGCACCACCGAGCAGGATGGATGCGCGGGAGATACTAAACCATCTGGCAGCGATCACAAAGGGTTACGGACTCGACTCGATAACGATAGCGAGCGCGGATGGGTTCGTCATCGCATCAACGAGCGAAAATGCCGAATACGAGGCTGCAAGCTACGGTTTCCGGTTGCAGCGCGAAGAGCATCCGATCGTCGATTGTCATGAGTATGCGGATGTTCTGGATGAGGGCGGCGTTGTGTACATCGCGTCATCCGATCCCGTGATCCGGGAGGATGTTGCAGGAAAGATCAGTTGCGAGCTATCCGAACTTGCGCAGAGGATGTAGGAGATGTAGGGGTAGGTGGCCACAGAACCGCCTGCTCGGTTTCTTGTGAGCCTCTACCCCATCACCCTTTCCAACGACGATGCGCACAGCTTTCAGCCGTTCCCGCGTTCTCATTGCGGCGTCTACTTAAAACGCGGGAGTCTCTCCGACTTGCGACTTTCTCGTTAAATTTGAGGTAACTACCCGAGGTATGTTGATTGGTTGCCCGATTGCGATCCTGTACTTTCTGGCAAGAAAAATAACCGCAGAGTGCGCAGAGGAACGAGAGAGTAGTTATTGTTTATACTATATTTTTCTTCGCCACTCTTCTCTTAAAAGTCCGCAGCAGGCAATGTGAGCGATGTCGGCGAAACCACCACTGCAAAACCCACGGCAAAAAAAGAAGACCGGCGGCGCACCCATGCACCACCGCTGCCGCCGCAACCCACGTCAGCATATCGCGATTGTGCTCATCCAGCAGCCTTCAGTAGATTGTAAACCGTCGAGAACCAAAAGCACATTTCCACGCCTATCGAGCGCCTTCCCGGACCGTAGAGGTAGAATCGACGCCAGTAGCCCGCGAATGATCCCGTGCTCGCCCTCCGCCGAATCCCCTGCTCCCGCGGCTCTCGCGTCTCGCACGTATCGCCTCTCGCTCGCGCTCCTTCCGTGCCAATCTCGCACGATCGCCGATACGCTCACGATCAACTGTGTACAGCTCAAAGGTCGGGATGATCGTCCGCACCACCGGAATGTCGATCCACGGCTGGGCGAGGTCAACGACGATCGCATGAGGAGCAATGCCGCGGAGCCGCGCAACGATCGTCTCGATGCTCTGTTTCGGCGTGCCCGATGAAGTGTCCGGAATCTCTGACAGCTTGATCGTCTCGCGGTCTTCGTACCAGAACTTGTTCATGCGCTTCATGCGCTCGTAGCCCGCGCCCACAACGAAACCGCTCCGATTCCGAACATCCTCGCGTCCGCCTGATATCTGTGCCAGCCGAAACTGCGCGGCTTCGGTGAGCGCACGGAATACAGCGTGCTCGGGGCTGAGGTGAGCGCCCGCGCCCATCACCAGCATCGTCGGGTCCTCCGTTGTGAAATCGTCGAGAGCAGCAACAATAACCGGAATTCCTGTGATCGACGGTAGGAGCCAGAGTTTAACAGTGATCCCGGCTGCCTCGAACCTCGTTTTGAGATCGTAGACCTCCCCATCATCCTCCTGCAGAGTGATCTCCTGTCCGACGACTCTGGAGTATTCCGCTATGCTTATGGCATCCCGCTCGATCACCTCAAGCAGCCCGTGCACGATCGCCTCCTCGATTGTGTTGCCCGAGGCAAGCCCGCTCGTGTTGCTGCGAAAGATGGGAATCCCGCGGGTGTACGGGTGGTAGACCGCGTTTGCAGGCACAAGCACCTCCGCGTCACTCATGAGGTCCCACCCCTGTATCCAGTCGAGTCTGGTCTCAGCAGCGAGCGGCTCCGGGAGCAGCAATGATTCCGGATCGATTGCGCTCTTCTCCGCGAGGTTTTCATACGATTCGATGACACTCCCCGAATCCACTGGTTTACCTTTGAAATCTGCATTCGCTTCCGGTATTTCAGCGAAACACCGCTCCACAGACTCCATGATAGCAGAGATTCTCGCCTGAATCACGTTTCCGCCCTTGCCGGAGTAGACCGATATTGCGCCCTGGCACGCACTCGGTCTCGTTGCCGTAAATACCGGAATTCCGACGCGGTCGAGGTGTGTTATATCTTCGAGCGCAACGACCCCGATATCGGGAAGGATATTCTCGATCCTGCGAAGCGTTGTCTCGGAATCAAGCACCCGCTGGCTGCCTGGCTGGTACTTGACATTCGGGTCGATCGTTATTCGCATGGGGTTTCTATTGCGTGAGGAATTTATTAAATGATCCCCGCGCAAAGTCCTGCCCGGGCGGGTTGTCGGGCTGGAGGTTATGGCTTGGGTGAAAAAAACCTGGTTCTAACGTTTTCTGTGGTCGATAGCGGTAGCCCTCGCGTATCTGGGAAAATCGCGGGTACCCCCCATATCTTTTGCGCCTCTCTTGCCTTTCTCGCCTTTGCGTTATATCAGAGGAATGCCAAGACGCAAGGACGCAAAAGTTGCAAAGAATGAAAAGCCCTTTCGTTTGGCATCTTTTGAAACCACGGAATCCGTTAGAATCAGGAAAGTTTTATCAACAATCATCCTAATCATCTGCAATGCAGGAGATGCCCATGCAGGAGACACTTCCAAAGGAATACGATCATCAGGCAGTAGAACGGAAATGGCGATCCGGGATCGATCAGAACATCTACCGATTCGACTGGGACTCTGATAAACCGCAGTACATCATCGATACGCCGCCTCCATATCCCACAGGCAATTTGCACATCGGAAACTCGCTTAACTGGTGCTACATCGACTTTGTGGCGAGATACAAGCGGATGCGCGGGTACAACGTGATGTTCCCGCAGGGGTGGGACTGTCATGGACTGCCGACCGAGGTGAAGGTCGAGGAGACGCACGGGATCACCAGGCACCAGATCCCGAGGTCCGAGTTTCGGGAACTGTGCAGGGAACTTACGATAACGAACATACGCAAGATGAAGGAGACGATGGCGCGGCTCGGGTTCTCAATCGACTGGAACTGCGAGTATGTGACGATGGATCCGTCGTACTACGGCATGACCCAGAAGTCGTTTGTGCGGATGTACAGTGACGGGCTGGTCTATCAGCGCGAGGGACCTGTCAACTGGTGCCCGAGGTGCGGAACAGCGATCGCGTTTGCGGAGGTCGAGTACGAGGATCGCAAGACCGTTCTCAACTACCTCTACTTCGGAGACGGCGAGGGTAGTGAGGGTAGTGAGGGTAGTGTGGGTAGTGTGGGTGGCAAGGATGACGAGGAGGGTAATGGTGGTGATCGGAATCGCCGTCTGGAGATTGCGACGACCAGACCTGAGCTTTTGCCAGCATGCGTCGCTGTTGCGGTCAATCCCGATGACGAGCGGTTCAAACAGTTCATCGGCGGCACGATCACAGTTCCGCTCTTCGACTACGAGGTTCCTGTAATCGCTGACGAGGAGGTCGATCCCGCATTTGGAACCGGCGTCGTCATGATCTGCACGTTCGGGGACAAGCAGGACGTGCGATGGTGGATCGAGCATGAACTCCCGCTTCGAGTTGCTATCGACCGCGATGGGAGGATGACTGGTGTTGCCGGGAAATACGAGGGCTTGAGCCTCTCTGATTGCAGAAAAGCGATTCTCTCCGATCTTGAAGATGGGGGGCTCCTCTACAGGCAGGAGCCACTGGATCAGAGCGTCGGAGCCTGCTGGCGGTGCGGAACCCCGATTGAGATCATATCGGAGAAACAGTGGTATGTCCGGGTTGATCAGGACGCAATTCTCAATATCGCTGACGAGATCGAGTGGATACCGGCGCATACGCTGATACGGCTCCAAAACTGGACAAAGAGCATGGAATGGGACTGGTGCATCTCGAGGCAGCGGCTCTTTGCGACTCCGATCCCTGTCTGGTACTGCAAAGGCTGCGGCAGGACTGTTGTTGCGAAGGAAGAGTGGCTGCCGCTTGATCCAACCGAATTTAGCCCGCCTGATCCGTGCGAGTGCGGCTCTGGTGATTTCACGCCGGAAGAGGACGTTCTCGACACATGGATGGACTCGTCGCTCTCAGCGATGGCGGTCTCTGGCTGGGTCTTCGGAAGAGAGCTGCACGTGCCGACGCAATTGAGACCGCAGGGGCACGACATCATCCGCACGTGGGCGTTCTACACGATCCTGCGGACTCATGCGCTCGCAGGGACGAGACCGTGGGACAGCATACTGGTGAACGGGATGGTCTTCGGAGAGGACGGGCACAAGATGAGCAAATCCCTTGACAACATCATTGCGCCGGAAGAGGTGACCGACAGGTACGGTGCGGATGCGTTTCGGCAGTGGGCTGCAATCGGGGGCGCAACAGGCTCTGACATCATGTTCCGGTGGAAAGACGTCGTTTCAGCGTCCCGGTTCCAGCAGAAGATGTGGAGCATCGTCAGGTTCTCGCTGCCGCACATTGCGGGCGTCGCTGACGCCGGAGACGGAGAGATTTCGAGGGACTCGCTCACAATCGTCGATCTGTGGGTGCTCGGCAGGCTGAACATGCTGATCGCGGACGTTACCGACGCGATGGAGAGGTATCAGTTCGATCTCACGCTGAAGATGATCCGGTCGTTTGCGTGGGAGATTCTCGCGGATCATTACATCGAACTCGTCAAGTACCGGCTCTACGGCGAACCGTCACCGGATCGGGATGCAGCGCGGCAGACGCTCGGAATCGTGATCGACTCACTTGCGCGGCTCATGGCTCCGATAATGCCGTTCTTCGCCCAGGAGGTGCGCTCGTACCTCTACCCCGGGGAAAGTGTACACGCAGCCGCATGGCCCCCCGTAGATGAGTCGATGATCGATCCTGCTATCGATCTTGCGGGTGAGCGGATCAGGAACATCGCGTGGGCGATCAGGCGGTACAAATCCGAGCACGGGATTGCTCTGAACGCGCCGCTGAAAGGTATCGAGATATACGCCGGTACACTCTTCGATTGCCTTGATATCGCTGGTGCTGCGAACACGCCTGTGCAGGTGACCACCGGAACGCCTGACTTTGAGCACAGGGCGGTCGGAGTCAAGCCTGATATGAAGGTGCTTGGACCAATCTTTCGGAAGGATGCTGGAAAGGTCGTTTCCGCGCTCTCACAGATCGATCCTGGTGTGGTTGCAGAGCAGGCGAGAAGCGGGACAGTTCGAGTTGCTGTCGGTGCTGATGAGTTCGAGGTTCCCGCGGAGGCGGTCACGATCGAGCGCGAGGTTGTTCTCGGCGGAAAGCCTGTGGATGTGCTTGAGGTGGATGCTGTGACCGTTGTCGTCACGCGGTGAGGGAGCTGTCGATTGTTTGCCTGACAATCCTTTCGTGACAAAGCCGAGATATGCGAAACGTTAAATGTCTCATGGCGGTGAATAATCTGTAATGGAAAAGACGGCAGAGAACGCGCTGAAAGAATTTGTCAGCAATGTGAAGGCAAGATATGGGGATAAAACGGAGCGCATAATCCTGTTCGGCTCATACGCCAGAAAAGATCATCGAAATGAGAGTGATATCGACGTGCTGGTTATATGGAAAGGGGACGAGGTCGCGGGCTGGAATTCACTGGAGAGAGAAGCCGTTCGGATGCTGT
Source organism: Methanosarcinales archaeon (assembly GCA_021159385.1). Classification (GTDB taxonomy): domain Archaea; phylum Halobacteriota; class Methanosarcinia; order Methanosarcinales; family Methanogasteraceae; genus Methanogaster_C. The sequence continues at coordinate 7,657 of JAGGRW010000018.1, read as the reverse complement.
TTAAGTATGGTTTTGTCATATCGCTGAAGATCATATCACCAGTGGAACAGCGTACCATGAAGGAGCTTGACTTTCCATTTATGAAAACCGTATCAGAAGAGGGTGTCGTGGTTGGATAGGATACAATACCATCTTGACGAGGCTGAAGAACGATTAGGCTCTGCTACGTTGCTGCTGGAGAAGGGATATTACAAGGATGCTCATGAGGTAGAGAGATGGAACAGATCATCGTGCGCAGATTCCAGCCAGCAGACTTCTCAGGCGTGATCGCTGTTGAACGTGAGCAGTTCAGCGAGCACGACCCGTACATGTACATGACCCTGTACGAAATGAACGAGGACACGTTCTTTGTTGCGGATCACAGGGGGACGGTTGTCGGATTCGTGGTCGGGATATCGACGATCGACGAATACGGCGTCTGCGGGCGGGTCTTTTCGATTGCGATGCGGGAAGCGTATCAGGGGCTTGGAATCGGAACAGAGCTTATGAAGCGGGTCGTCTCCGAATTCCACCGGAAGAATATCGGAAGGATCACTCTCGAAGTCAGGAGACAGAATGTCGGCGGCATGAGATTCTACCAGCGGCTCGGTTTTACAATCGCCAGAATCGAAGACGGGTACTACAGCGATGGCGAGGATGCGATCATCATGAGCTACATGGGCGGGTGATGGTGATGGTTCTGATTGTGATAAAGATTGGCGGAAGTCTGATCGAGACTGCACGGGAGCTTGTGCGTCTGATTCACAAATACGCACTGGAAACGGGAGTTCGCGTCCTGATCGTTCCGGGCGGCGGGGTGTTCGCAGATGCCGTGCGAACCGCAAGCGACACCTACGCCATATCCGACGAAGCCGCCCACTGGATGGCGATTCTTGCGATGGATCAGTACGCGCATTATCTGGCAGACGGAACAGACCTGGAATTGATCAGCGAGATCGAATCGATCCCAATCGGTGCGTCAATCCTTCTCTCGTACGATCTTCTGAAGAGACCGGACGTAGAACTTGCGCATACGTGGAATACAACGTCAGACACAATCGCCGGATGGATCGCGGCACGGTTGTGCGCACGATTCATAAAAGCGACCGATGTGGACGGGATATTTCAGGATGGGGAACTTCTTGTTGAGACTACCGCTCGTGAGTTGCTCCTGATGGGTGAGACCTGCGTTGACGCGGAGTTGCCGCGGCTCCTGATCTCTGAATCGCTCGATTGTTGCATTGTTAACGGAAACCGACCGGACTCTGTGATCGATGCAATCAGAGGGGTGTGTAGGGGAACGGTTGTCATCGGTGCGGAACCTTATGTTGCCGTTTCGGTAGTGTCCTGAATTTCACGGTTTGCAGGACACTGCCAGATCTCCAGTTGAAACGAAGGGGTTATCCGAGAACATGCCGCGACCACAAACACCTTTATCCAGTGCAAAGACCAAAAAAGACGACAAGAATGCCCAACCACCTGCTCGAACTATACCAGAACCTGCTCGCTGAATTCGGACCCCAAAACTGGTGGCCCGCTGAGACTGAGTTTGAGGTCGTCGTGGGCGCACTTCTGACCCAGCAGACCCGGTGGGAGAGCGTCGAGCAGGCGATTCGGAATCTGAAAGCGGAGTCGCTCATAACACCGGACGCTCTTGCGGGTGCAGACAGGGGCGTGATCGAAGAATGCATCCGGTGCACCGGATTTTACAGGCAGAAGGGAGAGCGGCTGCAACTCCTGTCGCAGTACTTTGCAGAGAATGGGTTATCCGAGATCCTCGCTAAACCGGTCGATGAATTGCGAGAGGAACTCCTATCGCAAAAAGGCGTCGGTCCTGAAACCGCAGACAGCATCATCCTCTATGCAGCGCACAAACCGGTCTTTGTGATCGATGCCTACACAAAAAGGATCTGCGAATGCGCAGGTGTCACCGGTGGCTACGATGCCCTCCAGCAGTACTTCGAGGAATCGCTACCAAGAGACACTCATCTATACCAGGAGTTTCACGCACTGATTGTCAGGTGCGGAAAAGAGTACTGCACAAAGAAGCGGTGCGATGAGTGCATCATTGTGGCGTCAAACCCGATCACCGCGAGAGTATAGCGGTGCGACCGCGCACATCTCTAATCCCAAAACCGGTTCTCGATGCGACCTCATCCGCAACAACAGTTGCGCTTGCTGGAGCGTTTCTGAGAATCCGTATCTTGATCTCGCTTTTCCCCTTCATCTGTTCCCTGATTTCATCGATGATCTGATCAGTGACTCCGTTCTTTCCGATGTTGACTACTGGCTTCATAACCATACAGTCTCGCACTTTCACATCTTTAGCTTTCAGGTTCAGATCAGTTTCGCAATCTTCTCCGCGGATTTCGTCATCTCAACGAGAACCAGACCGAGACCCGCACCCGGCGCGGTCATAACCACAACAAGGGCTTTGGGACCTGCGCCCATGCATATCAGCTTTCCGTCATCGGTCTCCACGATCACCCGGTTCGGAACGTCTTTTCCCAGCTCAGACGTTGCAGTCTCTGCTGCGCCGAGCATCGTCGCCGACATCGCAACAAAGGTCTCAGGGTCGCCCTTTGCGTGCATATCAGCGCTCATGAGAAGACCGTCCCTCGTTGCTATCGCACTCGCCTCGATCTCACCGATCTTCTGAAGATCGCCGAGCACTTTTACAAGCATCTCTGATGTTGACATCTCAGTTTACCCCCATCACCATCTCAACAAGCATCTCAAACGCCTCGAATACGCCCTCGCGGGCTGACGCAACCGCAGGCACGATCGGCACGCTCTCAGGTATATCGAGCCGCGTCTTGATCTCTTCTGGTGCAAGCGCTTCAGGCAGGTCCTGCTTGTTTGCGATCACGACCACAGGCAGACCGAACGACTCGGTTATCTCAAGCATCCGCACACCACGCGCGAAACCAGTAGCATTCGCCGAATCCAGAACGAGAAACACTCCCATCGCCTCTCCGCTCAACAGTTTCACGATCGGGTCGAACCGCTCCTGCCCCGGGGTTCCGAATACGTCGGCAGCAAACCCATTGTGGTCGATGTGCCCGTGATCGAGCGCAATAGTTGTGCCGAGCCGGTCCACCGACACCGCCCTGTTTGACAACGCATGTACGACCGTTGACTTTCCCGCGTCAAACGGTCCTGTCACCAGTATCTTCGGGATGTATATGCGTACCCCGCCCGGCTTTAAGATCTTGAACAGCACCCATTTTCTGATCATCTCTGCCCAGTCAAGCTTCAACAGTCCGAAATACCACCCAAAAATAACCTTTTCAGAAATCCCGCCAACAGAGACAACGGAATTGCAAGCATCCCCCTTCACCTGCAACAACGTCTCTTCCGAGTAGGGCCATGCCGTGAAATTGTAGACCATCACATGATCGTAGAGCATTGCGTACTTGTTCCACTCTAAAACGGCATCGAGCGTCTCTTTCTCTCCGCAGAGGTCCATTACGGTTGAAAGCGATTCAAAAACGATTATGCCAGGCTCTGGCATCTCTTCTATCACCTGTTTGATGCACTGAGTCAGGCTGTTGATGTTATCCGGCTCTGGCACAACGTAGCGTTCCTGCGAATCCGCGCCGATAAGTCCCGAGAACGCATCAACAACAGTGAACCGATCCGCAAAAACGCTTTCCCCCATGTCCCATCCGAACTCCATGAACTGGTCCCGAATCATCCGCGGATCAGTGCTGGATGCAATATATGCCCCGCACCTGCCGCCCGATACGGCATGAGATATCGTCTGCATCCCGAAGACGCCCCCATCAACTCCAGGATATGCGTAATATACGAGCGAGTTCCCTTCAGGGATACCCCCGTGTAGATAACCGTCCAATTTCGGTATTCCCGTCTCTATCATTTTCACTACCCCCGTAGTATAATATTCACACCATCAATCTCGTAATCAAACCATTGCGTCGGTTTCGGCGTAAGCCCAACGACACGCATCTGATAACCATCTTCCCCTTCCCTGATCTCAATCATCCCATCGAACAACTGCTTGAGCGTAACGATCGTCTTCTCGTCGTGCATGCCATCCTCGATCACGTACACACCGAGCGCGTTTGCCGCCTTGATTCTTCCTGTGAAGACGTGCAGAAACCGGAAGACGGTCTGCAGGTTTGAGTACATCAGGATCGTTGAGAGCGAATTGATGCACAACCTCGTCTCTCGCAGCTGTATCTCCATCCAGAAGTGCTCAAAGAACTGACTGATCTTGACACCGATCCCGGTAAGGTCAACCGGGCTTGACGCCATCTTGATGTTCTCGGTCTCGGGCGCACCAAACCCGAGCGTGCGCGTGACACAGTCCACAATCCCGATATGTTCCATCAGAATGTTCAGGTTGCGGCTTTCGAACCAATCGAGCACGTTCTTCCCGGGCTCACGCGTTGAAACGATCACTGTTGCGTTCCCGTCGATCAATCCGTGATACGCTATGCTGTTTGTGATGTCGTCCTTTCCGCTCATGGGAGGCCCGATCATCATAATGTTCGTGCCCCCCTTGATCCCCCCGATCAGTTCATCCAGCCTGGAGATGCCAAGATTGTATACCATAACACTGCACCTGATTCAATCGCTTATTCAATTGATTGGATGTTTTCATATAAAAGCCCATCCGTACTCCCCCTTCTCTGGTGCATTCACAACCTCGTCTGCGTTGCGGACGCGATGACATTCTTCGCGGTCTTCCACGAATGTCGCACCCACTCCGGAAAACTCCGGTGCTCACGGTACCATTCCCGGAGGAACCGGATCGTCTTTGGGTCTGACGGGTATCCGCTGCCGATGTCCCCGACCTCCTTTCGCAGCGCATCGATCGCACGATCCCGTGCAACCTTTGCAATAATCGACGCCGCAGCAACAATTGGGTAGGTCTCGTCTGCCCTGTGCCTGGCAGTGACCCGAACGTCCGCTTTTTTGCATTCCGCAAGCACGTTTCTTCCGAACCGCGCCTCGTTGACGTCAGCCGCATCCAGGAACGCGCAGTCTGGCGAGAGTCGCTCGAGCACTCTGGCATGGCAGATGACCATGATCTCGTTCATCGTTTTTATGGTGCGAAGCTCGTCAATCTGACGCGCGCTAACCTCCAGAACAGTGAAGCGATCCGCAATATCCACGATCCGCTCAAAAAAGAATTCACGTCTCTTCGGGGTCAGTTTCTTGGAGTCCTTCAGACCAAGCTCCTTGATTCTGCGCATACCCTCCTCGTCCGCAACAACGCCTGCAACGCACATCGGTCCGATCACCGGACCTTTTCCAGCCTCATCGATTCCTGCGGTCTCCATTTCTATTCATCTCTTCCATAACATTGATCAGTTTTTCATAATCGACGCTGGTGTTGTAGCAGCCGTCAGTAAGGAGCGCAACACCGTAGGTCACGATCTTCCTGCGCTTCAATGACCGCATGACCTTATTAAGCTCGTAGTTGCACGCTACAAGAAGCGCACCATCCGCAGATTCCTTCTTTGTGATGTGGCGGATGTACGACGACCCTGCAACGATGTACAGCGTGTACCCAAGCCGCGCAGCGTCTTTTGAAAGCTTCGAGAAGACGCATCTGCCGCACGATGTGCAGGCGATTCCGAAGCGTGTCGATTCCGCGGGGCAGTCGAGCGACCTCATGCAGTGCGGGGTTAACAGCAGGCGGTTTTTTGTCCGCTTAAAAGCGCGCTCGTTTGCCATGTTCTTGAGCGAGACCATCCATGCGTCAAGCGTCCCGACGTCTGCGTAGCGACAGAAGATCGCTTTTACCGGGAGGTAGAAGAAATCGAGGACATTTGCAAAGAGCCCGGCAAGCCAGACATGCCTGCTCATGCTGACGCGGCTGATCGAAAGCGCAACAAGAACGAGGGCAAGCGATGCAACGACAAGAACGACCAGCGCAACTCCGATCAGTTCATACATCATCTCCGCTCCTCCTCGCCTCTTTTGGCATCCGTTGAAAACCACGGAATCCATCGGAATCGGCATCATTCAAATCCTTCTCACAATCAGCCAAACCATCCTCATCGACCGACCCCCCGATCGCTGCCACCTCACCACCATCCTTGCCCGCACAACCATCATCCACCGCACCCCCCATGTCGCACATCTTCATCTTCCGGATCACTTCGTCCACGTCCGCTCGTGTGTCGTAGCATCCGTCCCTGAGCAGGCAGACACCCTGAACCGGGACAATCTTTGCGACCTCCTGCATCGATTCGGTCAGCTCGGTACGGCACGCCACGCCGAGACACGAACCCGGTTTGTAGACCTTCAGAATCTTCCTGACGAAACTGCCGCCCGGCACAACGAAGACCTTGAAGTCGTATTTTTCCGCGGCTTCGACGATGCGCCCGATATCGCATTTGCCGCACTGTTTACACTCATAGCCGATTATCGGGTCGCACCGTGCCCTGCACTCAGGATGCCTCATGCATTGCGGCAGGATGACGGCGCGCCGCTCTGTTACGTGTTTGAACCGATCGAGCAAGAGCGCATTCCTGAATTCAATGAGAATATCGTCAACAAGCGCTTCTTTGATATAGAAAACCCTGCATATCCATTTTGCAGGCGAGTAGAAGAGATACAGCATGAACAGGACAAAATTCGGAAACATGATCCGATGTCGCCTGAAACTGTACGCGCCGATCAAAAGCGCAAGCGCGGTCACCAGAAACACCAGAACTGCCAGATAGACGAACAGTCTGCCAAGAAGTTCATACGGAACCGGCATAATCTAATTGGGGTCGTGCGGGTATTTAAGATCGATCATCTAACAAACAATCTCTACGGATTCTTTTACGAAGTCGTCCCAATTCGTGAGATCGTGGAGTTCGTTCATGGCTAATTCCAGATCTATCCGAGACTCCAGCAACTCGATGGACTCTTCCGACTGCTGGAAGGATCTGATATCGAGTTGCACTGCTATTTTAGTGCCGGATTCGTTTGTTACGTATTGTTTTTGGGTGGGGTGCATTTTTATAACCTCTTATCCATTTCTATTAATAATTCTTCCCAGTCATCTTTATTTAATCTATATTCAGGCAATATCTTATTAGTTAAAGAATTTAATGCTTTGAGCAGTTTTTCATCATTGGAAACAAAATAATCAAAGCAAGATCGATTATTTTCCTGATGTGTCAACATAGCAGTTGTTATTTCCAAGTCCGAATTTGGGATTATACTTTCGTTGACCAATTCATCCATCAGAGAATAATAGTTATATCCTTGAGTTATTTCAACATACCAGATTATCTTTAAATCAAAAATTGAAATAAATTTCTCAAAGTCGTTGAGGATGTTTTGATACTTCTTAAACCAGTTTCTCAAAACCGAAAGATTTTTTGAAGTCTCATCATTCATCTGTTCGATCTCACGCCAATCGTCTTCACAAAAACTTTGAATATTTCCAAACCAATAATTTTTTAATTCCTTGGGATAACTTTTAAAATCCATTTCATCTTCAAAACACGTATAGAATGAATGATGCCCCTCTATTCGATATTGTTCTTTATTCATCGTTTCGTCTTTTAAAAGTTTTTTGATCTCAAAAATACATTTTTCAAAGGTAAAAAACGTAAATCTATCGGTTAAATGCAAAAATCGCATATTTCCAGTTTTTCTACAGTTGATAAATTCATCAAGGATTATATTTGTATCCAAAAATACTGTT